>CAZQUR010000010.1:0-42251 GCA_964596535.1 uncultured Desulfobacteraceae bacterium | reverse complement strand
GACCGATTGATTTTGAAATCAAAATATCGGTGAAAAAACGCCCGAAAGTTCTATTGTCAGGGAAAATTTGCTCGAGAATCTATGTTCGGCCTTCAAAGGATACATTCATGCTTCTAGAAAATAAAGTCGCAGTTATTACAGGTGGCGGCCGAGGTATAGGACGTTCAATTGCATTGAATTATGCTAGTGAAGGTGCTGAAGTCGCATTAATTGCACGTACGAATGAGCAAATTGAGCAAACATCTACACTTGTTTCTGAACTTGGACGTAATTCCCTACCTGTAAAAGCTGACATTTCAAATGAGAAAGAGGTATTTAATGCATTTGAAAAAATATATGATCGATTCGGACGTATAGATATTCTGGTTAATAATGCTGGTGTTGAATTTAAAAAATCATTTTTACAAATGCCAATGGATGAATGGGATAAAACTATGAATGTGAATGTCCGTGGCACTGTAATTTGCATCAAAGCTGTTTTACAAGGAATGCAAAAAAGGCAGGAAGGCAACATTATTAATATTGCATCGGGTGCTGGCTTGCGTGGTTTACCCGGATCCGCTGCTTATGCTGCATCTAAAGCTGCTATTGTTGCTCTTTCCTATTCTTTAGCTGATGAGCTTCGAGATCAAAATATACGGGTAAATGCAATATGTCCAGGACTGATCAAAACTGATATTTTGGATAGTTCTAATCTTGCGGATAAGAGATTAAATATCCTTTTACCAGATGATGTCGCTGGCACAGCGGTATTTGTCGCCTCAGAGCTTTCTGGTAAGATTACAGGACAAGTATTTAGCGTTCGTAATTCCAATAGATGGTAGATTTTCCGAACCAGTCATTCCAGCGGACCCACAAGCAGCGTGGGCCCGCTGAATTCCGCGTTGGCCTTCAAAAAGGAAAAATAGGACTATGAATCCCAAAATAGTTATCAGGAATGAAACCTCGGATGATATCGATGTAATCAGGGAGGTAACGATCGCAGCTTTCAAGACCTTGACGATCAGCAACCATACGGAGCAGTTCATCATTGAAGCGCTCCGTGCTGGCAACGCTCTTACGATATCGCTGGTGGCAGAAGCGGATGGGCAAGTAACGGGACATATTGCTTTCTCGCCCGTGAACATGTCAGACGGCACACAAGGCTGGTATGGCCTTGGGCCAGTTTCCGTTCTTCCGGAGTACCAGCGGAAGGGCATTGGTAAAGCGCTGATTGAGGAAGGGCTGTCACGGCTCAAGGACTTGAAAGCCCAAGGTTGTTGCTTGGTGGGTCACCCAGAATATTATAAACAATTCAAGTTTGAGAACGTTTCAGGACTTGTACATGAGGGAGTGCCACCGGAGGTCTTTTTCGCTTTGTCGTTCGATGGACATATTCCCCAAGGCGCCGTCAATTTCCACGGAGCATTCAAAGCGGATGGCCAACAAGAGGGTGCAGGCGACGCTTAACAGCGCCCCTGACCCTTGACGTTCGCAACTGAAAGTGGCGCTTGCACGATACCTACTATCATGAAAGTGTAAGGTCTATATGGAACAATACGATACTTCTTGGGATCTGGTCGAAAGTGAAAAGGGTAATTTGCCTGACAGTGAAGAGGCTTTCGAAAGGAAATACCAAGAATGGCAGCAACGGCATTGGGAAACCTGGCTAAACGAGAAGCTTGTTTTTCCATTCCTGGTTGAACGGATGGAAGATGACGATGATGCCTATTTCACAGATATAGCAGACCACCAACCATTTAGACTTGGACATAAAATGAAGGGGATAGGTATTGAGCAGGAAGATGATTTGTACGGAATAATATTGAAAGTAAGAGAGGGGCGAAAGGTTGGATATGTTCCCCTTTGTGATGTTGAAGTAATCGGTAAAGAAGATCCGAACTTTTGGCCTGTCCGGGAGTATGCTGTTTGGTTTGCCAATAGATAAAAATATCGTTATCAAATTATCGTTTCCTGACTCCCGGTTCACCGTCCGCACTCTAAGGAGAGGATAGTTTCTATCGGAATTCACTGATCCATCAAAAGGTTCTTTGATAATCAGCGTGCTGCCAGTGGGCAGGTTAAAAAACCCGAAAAGATGCTTTTTCCCTTACGGACAGAATATATTTCGGTACCCTTATGGAGGTTTATCCCGACACAGGCGGGGCGCACTCAAAGCGAATAAGAGAAAAAATCAGTTCGAAAAACCGTTCGGGATTGGTTTGGATATTTTCGTGAACCCGGATTTTGCCTTTTTGGTCGATGATACAGACGTACATTTTTCTGGCATGCTGATCGATACCGCAGTAATGACGATGGGTGTAGAAATTCATGAGTTTGCCTCCTTCGCCGCTGATACTGAGCGATAGGAAAGGAACTGAAGGCAAAATGGTTGAAAAACCAGATGAATTTGTCCCAGAGAAGCGGATTATAAGGGCTATAATTTTCGTTCGTGGAGAAAAGGTCATACTGGATTCCGCTCTTGCCGAGCTTTATGGAGTCGAAACAAGGCGCCTCAATGAACAAGTTCTCAGAAATATTGATAAATTCCCTGAAGATTTTATGTTCCAATTGACCAAGGAAGAGTTCGACAACTTGAAATCGCAAATTGCGACATCAACTTCCGGCTGGGGTGGTAGGCGAAAATTACCTCTTGTTTTTACGGAACATGGCGCATTACAAGCAGCAAATGTATTGAATTCGGATCAAGCGAATAAAGGGATCCAAAGGCACTTTCGATATTTGATCCAGACCACAGTGAGACTGAAAACAGATGGATAACTATGGGTATTTCGGAGAAATAAAGGTTGCTGATCGTGATCCATACCTTTCGAGAAGAAAGTGAAGATGCTTTCACAATCAGAATTATTTCAAGCCGGAAGGCAACAAAACAAGAAACCAAAGCATATGGTGACTGAAGATGAGAGAAGAGTATGATTTTTCAAAGGGTGAAAGAGGCAAGTTTTATCGTCCAGATATAAAGCTGAACATTCCCATTTATCTTGAGGAGGAAGTTTCAGCCTTTGTTGAGAAAATCGCTTCGAAGAAAGGGGTTGACCGATCCTCAGTAGTGAACGAGATTCTCAAGGGCGATATAAAACTCGCCGAGGCCATGGAATAAATTGCCTTCGGAGAACCACATACACCAGATTGCCATTACGCTGTCGCTTCATGGCAACTGGTGATGCCTATCGTTCTGCCAGATGGGGAAAGCAGATATCGGTAACGTCCGGCGGTCTCCTTTCCCTTGACACGGGAGAGACACCTTCTTAAGAAGATACCGTTGCACCCTTGAAAGGAACCAATCGAATCTGAAAAGAGGAGTTTCCGATGGTTGCGTTTTCCTTTGAGCCGTTGTTCGGACATCCGGATGACCCGTCGCCCTACCGGTTGCTTTCCCGGGATTATATATCCCACGGCGATTTTGAGGGAACCCCTGTTTTAAAGGTGGCGCCCGAAGGGTTGTCACTTCTTGTCGAAGCGGCCTTCAGGGAGGTCTCCCATCTCTACCGGCCTTCCCACTTGAAGCAGCTTGCGGCGATCCTGAAAGATCCGGAAAGTTCGGACAACGACCGGTTCGTGGCCCTGGAAATGCTCAAAAACGCCGTCATCGCCGCCGAGATGGAATTTCCCATGTGCCAGGACACCGGCACCGCCATCGTCATCGGGAAAAAGGGCCAACAGGTCTGGACCGGGTTTTCCGATGAAGGCGCCATTTCCGAAGGGGTTTTCAACGCCTACACCCGAAACAACCTGCGCTATTCCCAGAATGCGCCCTTGACTCTTTTCGAAGAAAAAAACACGGGCTGCAACCTCCCGGCCCAGATCGAGCTGTACGCCGTGGAAGGGGATACTTACGAATTATTGTGCATCGCCAAAGGGGGCGGATCGGCCAACAAGACCTTTTTGTTCCAGGAAACCAAGGCGTTGTTGACCCCCCAAAGGCTCCTGGATTTCATGACGGAAAAAATGAAAACCCTGGGAACGGCGGCGTGTCCCCCGTACCATCTGGCCTTCGTGGTGGGGGGTCTTTCCGCGGAAATGACCCTCAAGACCGTCAAGCTGGCCTCGGCGGGATACCTGGACGGGCTTCCCGACCGGGGTAACACCGCCGGCCGCGCCTTCCGGGACAGCGATTTTGAGAAAAAGATCCTGGAAAAATCCCGGGAATCGGGCATCGGGGCCCAGTTCGGGGGAAAGTATTTTTGTCACGACGTGCGGATCATCCGGCTTCCACGGCACGGGGCCTCCTGCCCCGTGGGGCTGGGGGTGAGCTGCAGCGCGGATCGAAACATCAAAGGCAAAATCACCCCGGAAGGCCTCTTCCTGGAACAGCTGGAGGCCGACCCGGCCCGATACCTCCCCGTGCCGGGCGTGGATCAAGGGGATGCGGTCTTGGTGGATCTGGACCGTCCCATGGACGAAATCCGGCAGGTGCTGACCCGCCATCCCATCGGCACCCGGCTCCGACTTTCCGGAAAACTCGTGGTGGCCCGGGACATCGCCCACGCCCGGCTGAATGAACGTCTCGAAAGGGGCGAAGGGCTACCGGCGTTTTTCAAGGATCACATCATCTACTACGCCGGGCCGGCCAAGACCCCCAAAGGGTACCCCTCCGGATCCTTCGGGCCCACCACCGCCGGACGGATGGATGCCTATGTGCCCGAATTCCAGGAACAGGGCGCGTCCCTGGTCATGCTCGCCAAGGGAAACCGCTCCAAGGCCGTCACCGAATCGTGCAAAAAATACGGGGGCTTTTACCTGGGCTCCATCGGCGGCCCCGCCGCCCGGCTGGCCAAAGAGTGCATCACGTCGGTTAAAATCCTGGCCTTCGAAGAACTCGGCATGGAAGCCGTCTTCGAGATCACGGTGAAGGATTTTCCGGCCTTTATCATCGTGGACGACAAGGGGAACGACTTTTTCGAAACGCTTTTGGGATAACGCCGGA
Source organism: uncultured Desulfobacteraceae bacterium (assembly GCA_964596535.1). Lineage (GTDB taxonomy): Bacteria > Desulfobacterota > Desulfobacteria > Desulfobacterales > UBA2156. Next base: position 37,324 of record CAZQUR010000010.1, on the reverse strand, counting down.
ATCATCAAAAGGCCGCCGCTCTTTTTCCGCTGACGAACCCACCGCTTTCCCCCTGAAGATGGAAAATTCCCGCTTTACATATTTACAACCCCCTTGAATTCGAATATACTGAACTCTTTAAATATTATCCCGCCACGGATTTGATGAGCGTTTATTCCACGCATAAAGGAGTGTATTCATGGCAGCAAAAATGAAAACCATCGACGGAAACACCGCCGCCGCCCACGTGGCCTATGCGATGAGTGATGTGGCGACCATCTATCCCATCACGCCGTCTTCCCCCATCGGGGAGATCGCCGACGAATGGGCCGCCCAAGGACGGAAAAACATTTTCGGTCAGGCCATGATCGTCCGGCAGCTCCAGTCCGAAGCCGGCGCCGCCGCTTCGGTGCACGGCTCCCTGGCCGCCGGCGCCCTGACCACCACCTTCACGGCATCCCAGGGGCTCCTGTTGATGATCCCCAACATGTATAAGATGAGCGGTGAACTGCTGCCCGGCGTCATCCATGTTACGGCCCGGGCCATCGCCGCCCATGCCCTGTCCATCTTCGGCGACCACCAGGACGTCATGGCGGTGCGCCAGACCGGCTTCGCCCTCCTGGCCTCGGCATCGGTCCAGGAGGTCATGGACTTGGGGCTGGTGGCGCACCTGGCCGCCATTGAATCGAGCATCCCGTTTCTGCATTTTTTCGACGGGTTCCGGACCTCCCATGAGATTCAAAAAGTGGCGGTCATCGATTATGCGGATATGGCCAAACTCGTCGACCCGGAGGCCGTCGCCAGATTCAGGGCCCGGGGCGCCAACCCGGAGCGGCCGGAATTGCGGGGAACCGCCCAGAACCCGGACATCTATTTCCAGGGACGGGAAGCGGTGAATCCCTATTACCTGAAGGTTCCCGAAATCGTGGTGCAAAGCATGAAAAAGGTGGCATCCGTCACCGGGCGGGCATACAACCCCTTCGACTACGTGGGGCACCCCGAGGCCACCCGGATCATCGTCTCCATGGGCTCTTCGTGTGAAACCATCGAAGAGACCGTCAATTATCTGACGGCCAAGGGGGAAAAAACCGGCCTGGTGAAGGTGCGTCTCTACCGGCCTTTTGTTCCCGAATTCCTTTTCGCCGTGCTGCCTCCGTCCGCGCGTAAGATTACGGTCCTGGACCGCACCAAGGAACCCGGGGCCCTGGGAGAACCCCTTTATCAGGACGTCTGCACGGCTTTCATGGAACGGAAAAAAACGCCGTTGATTTTAGGAGGGCGGTACGGCCTCGGCTCCAAGGAATTCAATCCCAGCATGGTCAAGGCGATTTTCGACAATATGAAGTCGAGAAAACCCAGGAATCATTTCACCGTGGGGATCATCGACGACGTCACCCACACCTCCCTTCCGGTCAAAGGCGGCTTGAGCGTCGTCCCCGAAGGGACCGTGGAATGCAAATTCTGGGGGATCGGTGCGGACGGCACCGTCGGCGCCAACAAGAGCGCCATCAAGATTATCGGGGACAACACGGATCTTTTCGCCCAGGCCTATTTCGCCTACGATTCCAAGAAATCCGGCGGTGTAACCATTTCCCACCTGCGCTTCGGAAAAAAACCGATCCAGAGCACCTACCAGATCGATTCGGCCGATTATATCGCCTGTCACAAATCGAGCTACGTACACATTTACGACATATTGGAAGGGATCAAGAAGGGTGGAACCTTTGTCTTAAACTCCAGCTGGACCGAAAAAGAAATGGAGCAAAAGCTTCCGGCGGCCATGCGAAGAACCATCGCCCGGAAAAAGCTTAAATTCTACAATATCGACGCGGTCAAGATCGCCCAGGAGGTGGGGTTGGGGGGCCGCATCAACATGATCATGCAGACCGCCTTCTTTAAGCTGGCCAACGTACTCTCCGTGGACGAGGCCATCGCCCACCTGAAAGAGGACATCGTCAAGATGTTCGGAAACAAGGGAGAGTCGGTCGTCAAGATGAACCAGGAAGCGGTGGACCGCACCCTCGAAAATCTCGTGGAAATCCGTTACCCGGCCTCCTGGGCCAATGCCGGAGAAAAAGACCGGGCCGAAACAACGGAGCCGGATTTCGTCAATAATGTGATCCGCCCCATCCTGGCCCAGCAAGGGGACAAACTCCCGGTTTCCGCCTTTTCACCCGACGGCATTTTCCCGGTGGGAACCACGCAGTATGAAAAGCGGGGAGTGGCCATCCAGGTGCCCGAATGGATCATGGAAAACTGCATCCAGTGCAACCAGTGTTCCATGGTTTGTCCCCATGCGGCCATCCGGCCCCACCTGCTCACCGAGGCGGAATTGGCAAAAGCCCCCGGGGGATTTGAGGCGAAAAAGGCGCTGGGCAAAGAATTGTCCGGCTTTTTCTTCCGGATCCAGGTGAATGTCCTCGACTGCCTTGGGTGCGGCAACTGTGCGGACATTTGCCCGGCCAAAAAACCGGCCCTGGTCATGCGGCCCCTGGAAACCCAGGCGGACGCGCAGGTGCCCCACCACCGGTATGCCATATCCCTGCCCGTCCGGGATCATTTAACCAAGCGGAACTCGGTCAAAGGAAGCCAGTTCGTTCAACCCCTCCTGGAGTTTTCCGGAGCGTGTGCCGGGTGCGGCGAAACGCCTTACGCCAAGCTCATCACCCAGCTCTTCGGGGAACGAATGGTCATCGGAAACGCCACGGGATGTTCCTCCATCTGGGGGGGGAGTGCACCCACCATCCCCTATTGCGTCAACCGGGACGGCTTCGGCCCTACCTGGGGGAACTCCCTGTTCGAAGATCCCGCGGAATTCACCTACGGCCTGTTTTTGGGGGCCCTCCAGCAGCGCCGGAAGCTGGCCGATCGGGTAAAGGAAGCCCTGGACAGCGACCTTTCCGGGGATCTCAAGGAGGCCCTGGCCGGATGGCTGGAAAACAAAAACGATCCCGTGCAATCCCGGGTCTTCGGGGACCGGCTCAAGGCGCTCCTTCCCGGGCATTCCCAAAACCTGAGAATTGCCGAAATCCTGAAAGACGCCAAGCTGTTCACCAAGAAATCGTACTGGATCTTTGCCGGCGACGGCAGCGCCTACGACATCTCCTTCGGCGGCATCGACCACGTCATGGCCTCCGGAGAGGACATCAATGTCATGGTCTATGACACGGAGGTGTATTCCAACACGGGCGGTCAGTCTTCCAAGGCCACCCCCATGGGCTCCATCGCCAAGTTCGCCGCCTCCGGAAAAAAGACGGCGAAAAAGGACATGGGCGCCATGATGATGAGCTACGGGTACGTTTACGTGGCCAGCGTGGGCATGGGCGCCGGCAAGCAACAGCTCATCAAGGCCCTCACCGAGGCCGAAAACTATAACGGGCCTTCCCTGATCATGGCCTATTCCCCCTGCATCAACCATGGGATCAAGGCGGGAATGGGGAAAAGCCAGGAAGAAACCCGCCTGGCGGTGGCCTCGGGATACTGGCCCCTCTATCGGTATAACCCGGCCGTGAAAGCCGAAGGGAAAAACCCCTTCATCCTCGATTCCAAGGTACCGGACGGAAGCCTGAGAGAGTTTTTACGGGGCGAAGTCCGCTATGCCGCCCTGGAAAAGACGTTTCCCGAAGAGGCGAAACGCCTTCACGACCGGCTGGAGCAGGAAATTCTCGAACACTACGAGCACCTGAAGCGTCTGGCGGACCCCATGTCCATCTGCGAGGAATCCCAAGACAAGGACGCCGCCGCCAAAACAACCGATTAACCCCATCAGGATCGAAAGCGGCCCGCGGTCGGGTCCGGGCCTTTTTCAACGCCGCGTTCCGCCCGGCGCTTCATGGAAGCCATGCATGATGAAACATCCTATGATGTCGTGGTGATCGGCGGTGGACCGGATCGACGCGCTTAAAACCATTCGCTGGGGATATTTTTCAGCGTGTGGTCGTGTCTTCCGAAGTCTCCTTTGAAATTTTCTATGGTTTCGATGATGACGTTCACGAGTTCGCCTTTTTCCCGGTTAAAGATCAGTGTCGGTTTTTTGTATATTTCCTGGGCCCTTTTGAAATCCTGGTTCAGCCGGACGTTATTAGCCAGAACCGACGTGATGCCCTCGTCGTCCAGGCTCTGGATGTGATGCAGCGCAGCGATGTCGTGTTCCGCCTTCTTAAACGAAAAGCTGGCCAGGTCTCCTAAAAAACCGTAGATATGCCGGAGCATGTGCCAGCCTTCGAACATGTCCTCCCAGAGAATCATGGCCCGCACCGTCTGGTAGTCGGTACCGAGGATTTCTTCTTTGTGGATGGTGCCTTCCATCGTGCATCCGGACTGAATGCTGGGGATGTCCAGCAGGCGGGCGGTGTAGGCCACCAGGTAGTTGACGAAGTTGTGAACGACGGCGCCGATTTTGAGCTCCGCTGTTCGGCCCGGGGTGCAAAGCGTGGGATAGGCCCCGTTGACGATTTTCACTTCCGGATTCGCGGCATGGGCGATGGCCATACCCGCCAGGAATTCGGTAAACGCCAGCAGGGCAACACCGTACGGGGTCATGGGCCCGTTTTGGCCGCTGAAGGGCATGGTCGTCAGGTAAACCGGGATCCGCCGCTGGGCGCAGTGGATAAAAACCTCCACTTTGTCCTTGCGGGACAGCGTGAGGGGAGTATCTAAAACCGAGTGGTTCGTGATGAGGAAGCGGCCTCGCCGGCTGAATTTTTCCGCCTCGTCTATTCCGGCTTCCGTCGACACATGCAGAAAGATGGGACCCTCATAGATGTTTGTCATCACCCCGAACTGCTCGATTTCGTATTGAGCCAACTGTCTCGCGGAGACACAAGCAAAGGGCATCCCCTCTCTTTTGGCCATCATCGCCTGCTTGAGGATGTGGTTTAGGCCGGGGCTTTTCAATTCGAAATCCGTCCCGTCTCCCTCGTGGATGTAGCCGGCGATGCCGCCCGGCCCGAATGATTTGTCGAATACCGAAAAGTCGAACCGGTTTTGTCGATCAATGATATTCTGGATGTAATCGGGTTCGAAATGAATGCGAGCCGTGGTCGGATCGTGTATGGCGCCGTACCGGGTACCCTTGGTGATCGTATCGACGATACCGGTGTAGTCCACGCCGGCGCCCTTTTCCTTCCGCTCCGGCACTTTAATGCCGGTATACAGCAACACCTGTTTGGAATCGTAGATTAAATCCCTCGCCAAACGGTTCCAAAGGTTTTCCGGAGAGATCTGGGGCGGTTTTCTAATCACTTTTTGGACCTTTTTTCGTAATTAAAACGCAAAAAGCCGATAAAGACGGCGGCGTTGAAAACGTGCCGACAGGGCGCCGCCCTCAACCCTTCAAGTCCATGGACTCGGCCACCAGTTCGGCGATGTCCCGGTCTTCGAGTCCCGTGTCCCGGGCAGCCAGACCGTCTTCGATCATGGTCATGCAGAACGGACAGGCCGTGGCGATGCGGCAGGGCGTGTCCGCGCCGAATCCGCGGACGGCGTCCGCGGCCTGGCCCACACGCCGATCGTTGACCCGCTTGTCCGTCTCCTCCTCGAGCCATGTCAATCCGCCGCCGGCCCCGCAGCACATGGCCATTTCCCGGTGCCGTTCCATCTCCACGACCCGGAGGCCCGGAATTCGGGCCAAAATATCCCGGGGCGCATCGAAAATCCGATTATGCCGGCCGAGATAGCAGGCGTCATGGAGTGTGACCACCGCCTCCACCGGACGGGAGAGCGTCAGGCGGCCGTCCCGGAGAAGGTCCCGGATGAGCTGCGTATGGTGGACAACGGTGTAATGACCGCCGTAGTCCGGATACTCCTTGGTGAACGTATTGAAACAGTGCGGGCAGAGGGTGAGAATGCGCTTGAACGTGTACCCGGCCAGAAGCGCCACATTCATCTCGGCCTGCATGCCGAACAGATATTCGTGACCCATACGCCGGGCCGGGTCCCCGGTGCATCGCTCCTCTTCCCCCAATACGGCGAAGTCGACGGCGGCGGCGCGGAGAATCTTGACCATGCTCCGGGCAATTTTGGCGTTCCGCGGATCAAAAGCCGCCGAACACCCGATCCAGAATAGACAGTCGACCCCCTTGCCGGCGGCGTCCACGTCGGCCATGATCGGCACGTCGAGCCCTTTGGCCCACTCCAGGCGGGCCGTGGGGTGCTCGTTCCAGGGATTGCTCCGTTTTTCAATGCCGGCAAACACATCAGCGTAGGTCTCCGGGTACGCATCCTGGATCATGACCGCATATCGACGCAGTTCCAGGATCTTGTTCAGAGGATCGATCCGCACCGGACAGCTTTCCACGCAGGCCATGCAGGTGGTGCAGACCTGAACCGCCTCGGCCGAGACGTGGGTCTCCAGGATCCGTCGCTGTTCCCGGGGCCGGCCGACAATGGGAAATTCCCCGTTCGCCTGCCGCCGCAGCCCGAGGATAATCTCCCGCGGGGAGAGGACTTTGCCGGAAATGGCGGCCGGGCAGTTCATTTCGCACCGCCCGCACTCCGTGCAGGCGGCAACATCCAGAAGATCTTTGCGGGACAGATCGGCAAGGGTCTCGTATCCCAGGACTTCGTCCCGCTCAAAAGCCCCTTCCACATCCAAGGGCGCCAACCGTCCCTGGGGGCGCAGATCCTCGAAAAAAATATTGACACCCGCCGCAATCAGGTGCATCCCCTTCGGGACCAGGGGAAACAGGGCGATGCCGGCCAGGGCGAGAATCCCGTGGAGCCACCACAAAAGAACATGCCCGCTGTTGAGCGCATCGACACCGGCACCGGCCATCCACCCGGCGAAAAACGCCCCCACCGGGGACCAGCTCGGCGGATAGGCCAGGTCGGCCGCGGCCAGTCGCAGACCTTCCACGGCAAAGCCGGTCAATGCGATGGCCAGCAGCCAAACCGGCAGGATCCAATCAAGGGGTTGCTGCTTCAGCTGGGGGCGCCGCAGGAGATAGCGTCGGACCAGGGCGATGATCAGGCCCGCCACCAACAGTGCGCCGAACAGGTCGGTGACCAGCTCGAAGCCCAGAAAGAAATCGCCTTTCAGGAGGGTGGCGTCCCTCCCCAGCAACTTTTGGAACAGGTCGTATTCGACGCCCACGATCAACGTGGCCGCAAAGAGGACGGCAATGGACCACATGATGAAAAGGTGCATTCCCCCTGCCAGCCGATGCCGGCGGAAAACCGTCCGGTTCGTGACGATGGTGACCAGGGCCCGAGCCGTCCGGGGCAGCCAATCGGAGCGGGAAAACGGGACCGGCTTCCCCGAGAGGATGCGACACACGTGCCGGTAGGTACCCCATGCGAAGGCCGCGACGGCGAGGGCCGCCAGCACATATAAAAACACCTCGTCGGAAAACGAAATGTTCCAAAAGATTTCTCGGGTCGCCATACCCACCGCCCTTTCTTTTCTTGGAAAAAGTCGTTTCGCCTGTAATACGGATCCGCGGGTGCAGAATCAGGTCATGTGGCCCGGCAAAGCGTTTTCAGATCCCGGGAGGTCACTTTGAACGATTTGTGATGGACCCCGGGATTGAAGTAAACGTAGGTCTGCCGCATGAGATCCGGATCCAGATAAACGGGCAGCTCGGTCAGATGGCCGAAGGGCGGCACACAGCCGACTTCACAGCCCACCGAAGCACTCACGGCGTCGGGCTTGGCAAAGGACACCTTCTTGGTGTTGACGGTTTTGGCCGCTGCTTTCCAGTCGACCTTTTTGTTGCCGGGCATCACCAAAACCACCATGGACTTTTCCTTGGTCGTCAGCACCAGGGACTTGACGGTTTCCGCCTCGGTGACCCCGAGCGCCTCGGCCATGGCCGGATTGGTGTAAACCGGCGCGTGCTCATGGACTTCGTAGTCGATTCCCTTTTCCCGGAGTTTTTGAACAATCTTTTCTTCGAGCGTCATGTGTCTTTCCTCAACGTTGTTTTTGCAGCGCTTCGATGATCGCCGGGATCACCTCGTGAAGGTCGCCGAGGACCCCGTAATCGGCCTTGGCGAAAAAGGCCGCCTCCGGGTCCTTATTGATGACCATGATCCGTTTGGACCCTTTGCATCCAACCAGGTGCTGAATCGCGCCGCTGATGCCGCAGGCGATGTAAAGCGCCGGTGAAATCCGGGTTCCGGTGAGCCCCACCTGATCCGAATGAGGACGCCACCCGTTATTGGTAGCGACCCGGGAACAGCCCACGGCACCCCCAAGCAGCTCGGCCAGCGTCTCCAGCATGGCATACCCTTCCGCACTGCCGACGCCGCGGCCGCCGCCCACCACCACCGACGCGTTTTTCAGGGTGATGCCCTCGGTAACCTCCGCTTCACGACGGAGCAAGCGGACCCGGAAGTCTTTTTCCGTGAGGACCGGCTCAAAGGTCTCCACAGGGGGATCGGTTGCTGCGGGGCCCTCCTCCGCCGCGACCGCATAGGGGGCCACGGTCAGCAGTTTGGGTGTCCCCGCAAGGACGGCTTCCTCCAAGAGACTGCTGCCCCATCGCAACCGGGTCACCCGGTAGGGGTCCCCCGGTGCCACCGCCGAACAGTTGGCCGCCAGGGGCAGACCCGCCTTGGCCGCCAGGTGGGCCAGGACTTCATTCCCCCGGTCCGTGCCGGCGGCCAGGACCGTCTGGGGTGAGCGGTCCCGCATCACCTGCAGCGCGGCTCCGGCCCATGCCTCGGGGGCATCGTCGCTGAGTCGGTCGTGCTCGATGCGGATGATCCGGGAAACGCCGTATCGACCCAGGGTTCCCGCCAGGGGCGCCGCGGCTTCGCCGAGGATCAGGGCGACCATCTCATCGCCGGTGCGTTCGGCCGTTTTCCGGGCAAATGTGAGCATCTGCAGTGAAGACTCGCTCACGGCATCGCCGTCGGTTTCGATCAGTCCAATCATCATTTTCAGATCACCTCCAGGGACTTGAGCACCTCGACCACCTTGGGCGCCGCCGCCGGGCCTTCCCCCAGCATTTCCACCTCTTTTTTAATTTCCGGCGGGTGAACAAGGACCTGCATCTGTAAACCGGCATCGATTTTTTGGGGCACGATTCGTTCCACCGGTTTTTTCTTGGCCTTCATTGTCCCGCGCAGGCTGGGATAGCGCGGAAGGTTGATGCCCTCTTTTACCGTAACCACCGCCGGCAGCGGAAATTCGAAAATTTCCCAGCCGCTGTCGACTTCCCGCCAGGCCGTGGCGCCGCCGTTGGAAAGGACCAGCTTCTTGACGCCCGCCACGCAGGGCAGATCCAAGGCGTGGGCCACCCGGACGCCCACCTGACAGCCGCCGCTGTCGGCGGATTCGCTGCCGAACAGGATCAAATCAAAGGGGTCTTTTTCCGCCGCTGCCCGGACTGCGGCCCCGATGGCCGCGGCGGTCTGGCCCGGATCCCATTCACTGCCGTCGGTTTCGAGCAGGATGCCGCGGTCTGCCCCCCGGGCCAGGCTGTCCCGGAGTTGTTCCTCCGCAGCGGGGGGCCCCAGGGTGAGCACCGTGGATTGACCGCCCCGGGCCTCCACGAGTTGGATGGCCGCTTCCACGGCGCACTCCTCATGGGGGCTGATGGTGAATCCCAAATTTTTCGTCAGGATCGTCCGCCGGTCGTCGGAGAGATCGATCCGGGCACCGATGTCCGGCACCCGTTTAATGCAGACAAGGATATTCATAACATGGTCTCCTGGTTATCCTTTCATCCGTTTGTTTTCGGGATCGAACAGGGGAGTCGGGCCCACAGCCGCCACGGTGACCGGGAACCGTTCGGTGAAGTATTCCACTTTGAGCCGGTTGCCGACGGTTGCCTGTGCCGGCGGGAGATAGGCCATGAGGATGAACTTACCCACGGAAGGGCCGGCACCTGCGCTGGTGACGTAGGAACGCCGGTTTTTTGCGTCGACCAGAGGCGTGCCGTCTGCCGCCAGTACCGGCACATGACCCACCATATAGCGTCGTTCTCCCATGGAGGACATATGATCGTCCACGGTCAACGTGCACAAAACGGCAGCCGGATCCGTTTGCCGAGCCTCCAGGTAGGCTGTTTTGCCGATGAAATCCTGGGGTTTCACCTTCGGCAGCGCCATGCCGGCCTCCACCGGGGTGTACTCGGTATCCAAATCGTTCCCGTAGAGGCGATACCCCTTTTCCAGGCGGGCGGTGGTGCCGTAAACCCCGATGCCCACGGGAACCACCTCGTGGGGCTGACCGGCCGCCCAGAGGATGTCCCACAGCTTTTTGCCGTGTTCGGCGTTGGTGTAAATTTCCCATCCCAGTTCCCCGGCATAGGAAAGGCGCAGGGCCCAGACCGGAATCTCGCCGATTTGGAGTTTTTTGGCGGTGGCATACGGAAATCCCGCCTCCGAGACGTCGTCTTCGGTAACCGCGGCCAGCAGGTCCCGCGCCGAAGGCCCCCAAACCCCCACCGTACACAGGGCCGAGGTGTGATCGTGGAGCTGTGCCGATCCGTCTTCGGGCAGATTGTCCTCGAACCACTTCTTGTCCACGCCGCCGTGCCCGCCGCCGGTGATGACCCGGAATGTCTGGTGGCCGGTGCGCACCACCACGACATCGCTGCGGATACCGCCGTGGTTGTTCAACAGCAAGGTGTAGACCGCCTTTCCCACCGGTACGTCCATCTGGGAGACAGCCACTTGTTGCACGGTGCCGAGTGCACCGGGACCACAAATGTCAAAGATGGCAAAGGCGCTCAGATCGACCATGGCCACCCGATCCCGCATGGCCAGGTGTTCGGCGTTGATGACGGGAGACCACCACCGGGCGTCCCATTCGTTGGGTCGATCGCTGATCCGGTCGCCATACACCTCCAAAAGGCCCTTGTTGCTTTCGTACCAGTGGGGCCGTTCCCACCCGGCGGTTTGAAAATAGACCGCCCCCAGGGCATGGGTCCGTTCGTGGAAGGGGCTCAAGCGGATGTTTCGGGAAGACATCCACTGCTCTTGGGGATGGACGATCCCGTAGATCTTATTGAAGCCCTCCGTGGCCCGGTCCCAGACGTGTTTTTTCGTGCGGGCGTATGGATAGAACCGGGCGATGTCCACCTCGTTGGGATCCAGATCGGGGGCACCGTCGGTCATCCATTCGGCCACCATCCGGCCGACACCGGGGCCTTCCTTGATCCAGACCGCCGCGGCGGACCACAATCCCTTGACCTCGGGCGTCTCGCCGATGACCGGGGCACCGTCCGGGGTCAGTGAAATGAGGCCGTTGATGGCGTACTGGATCTCCACCTGATCGTTGTCGAGCATTTCGGGCAGCAGCGACAGGGCGTCTTCGAGCTGGGGTTCGAAATCCTCCCGGGTAAACGGCATTTCAGTGGGTGAAAGCTTGGCCTGATCGATGGAGGGAATGTCGTTGGGATCATGCAGGATCGGTCGATGTGCGTAGGAGCCGACCTCCATGTTGGCCGCGGACTGACGCTCGTACATCATGGTGCTCATGTCCCGGAGGATCGGATATTCAATCTCCCCCTTGGCCTGGGCAAACTGGGGGACGGGGCCGGCGTCGATCATCTGGTGCACCACCGGCACCAGGGGAATGGCGGCCCCGGCCATTTCGGCGATGCGGGGGCTCCAGACGCCGCAAGCGATGACCACGATTTCGGCGGCGATTTCCCCCCGGGTCGTTTTGACGCGCCGCACCCGCCCCGCTTCCACATCGATGCCCGTGACCTCCGTGTTGGGATATACCGCCAGGGCGCCTTTCTTTTGGGCCTTTTCCCGGAAGAGCGTCCCGGCCTGGAGGGAATCGACGACACTCACCGAGGGCGTATAGAATCCCCCCAGGATTTTCTCCTTGTTGACCCACGGAAAGAGTTTCAACACCCCGTCGGGGTCGAGGAGCTCGGCGTCCACCCCCCAGCATTTGGCCGAGGCCATCCGCCGCTTCAACTCGTTCAGGCGCTCTTCGGTCCGGGCCAACTCGATGCCGCCGCACGTCCGTGAAACACCCATCGCCTCGTATTGCCGGGCGCTGTCCAGGGTCAGCTGCGTCATGGACCTGCCGTGATCCACGGGGAAGATGAAGTTGGATGCATGGCCGGTGGAACCGCCCGGATTGGGCAGCGGGCCCTTGTCGATCATCACCATTTCTTCCCATCCCTTTTCGGCCAGATGCCCGGCGACACAATTGCCGACGATACCGGCACCGATGATGACCACGCGCGCCTGATTCGGAAACTGACTCATGGCAGACCTCCCTTTTTCCTTTAATGCCTGTGGTGGAAACCTTACGCCGCCAACTGGCTGCGAATATGCTCGATAAACCGTTTCGTGTGCTTTTCCAGAAGGCGGGCGGTCTCTTCTTCGTCGTGTCGTTTCAAAGCCGCCTCGATGTCCTCAAACTCTTCCGCAAGCCCACTCCAGTAGTGGTGTTCAGGGGGAGAAAACGTCCAGATGCGAACAGCCTGATCGTGGAGCTTGCCCAGGATTTTGATCAGGGCTTCGTTCTTGGTGGCCCGGTTGATGATCCCGTGAAGTTCCCAATCGATCTGCATCAATACCTTGGGATCCCGAACCTGCTTCATACGCACGATCCGTTCGTGAATTTCGGCCAGCTCGGCCTCGGTGATGCGGGCCGCGGCCAGCTGGCCGGACAACCGCACGAGAAAGGACCGGATCTCGAAAACATCCTTAAGTTGCTGGAAGCTGACATCCGCCACAAAGGTGCCGAGGTTGGGGATGATCCGCACCAATCCCTCCATTTCCAGCCGGATAAAGGCCTCGCGTACCGGGGTGCGGCTGACGCCGAAAGCGTCCATGATCTCTTTTTCCCGAAGCACGGACCCGGGCTTGTCTTCCAGCAGGATGATCCGCTTTTTCAGGGCCTGGTATATGGGGCTTTGATTCATGATTTCCCAATATATTGGTCTTTGAAAATTGATTTATTATCAATATGCATTTGTTTTTTCATAATTGTCAAGCCAAAAAACACAGCGCCTGAATTTTTTAAAACCAGCCGAAACACAAATCCTTATTGATTTTCAAGGCATTTCCCGCAGTATTGCGTCAAAAACCGGCACCGTCGGGACGTACCTCCAAATTCAGTGACCCGGCATTCCAAGGATTTCATCCGATATTGGGGCTATTGTGCTCCGGCACCAAATCGTCTATGGTGAAAAGATACCGTCGTGCTTCCAGTCCCGGCATCGCGATGATGCAAAATCACATTGAATCACGATTTGCCGTACGCGGCCCTTCCCGAAGCGGCTGCCGCGCCGAGATACACAAACGTTTTCATCCGGCACCGGCAGACGGAAGGACAGGACGCTTTTGAAAGAACCCTTATTTGCCGGGGCACCCCGCCCTTTATAGCGGAAACCGCCCCATGATCGAAACAGGAGGAAACGATGAGCGGATTTGTATTGGGTGGCGGACCCGTGACCCTGGAGGAGATGAAAGCGATGAGTGACCGGATCCGGCACCGGGGCCCGGACCGGTTCGGCGTACACGCATTTTCCGGCGGATATTTGATGCAGCACTACCTGGATGCCGATATGGGGCGCGGGGAAGGGGAAATTTCCATACCGCTTGCGAACGGCGCACAGGCCATCGGCTATGACGGACAGATGGGCAACTGGAAAGACCTGGCGGTGTCCCTGAAGGTCGCCGATGGCCCCTTGCGGGAAGAAAGGCTTTTGCTGGCGCTTTACAATACCGAGGGCGTCGAGATGCTCCGCCGGTTGACCGATGCGGTGTTTGCTTTTGTAATCGTCACTAAAGACGGCTTTCTGGCCGCCCGGGATCTGCTGGGGATAAAGACCTTGTTTTACGGCCGCCGGGACAATCGTCTTTACCTGGCTTCCGAACTCAAGAGTATTCTCGCCGTTACCGATGACGTTCACGAATTTCCACCCGGGCATTTCATGCAACCCGACGGCAAATTCGTCCCTTTTGCCGAATACCCTGAAACCCCGCCGGACCGCTGGCAGGAGGACGCCCCCGCGGCGGCGGAAAAGATCCGTCGGATCATCGAAGACAGTTTCGACCGTCGTGTGGATTTTGGTTTTGAAACGGGAAGCTTGCTCAGCGGCGGCATCGACAGCAGCGTCATCGCCATGCTGGCTGCCCGGGGCTTTCAAAAATACACGGACGGACGGGGGGTGTTAAAGACATTCGCCTTCGGCGTGAATGAAAGCCAGGATATCGTCAACGCCAGAAAGGTCGCCGAACACATCGGTTCCGATCACGAGGAACTGATGGTCGATCTCAAGCAAATCTTAGACGTGCTTCCCGAGGTGATTTATCATCTGGAATCCTTCGACCCTTCCCTGGTGCGCAGCGCCGTCTCCAACTATATGATTTCCCGCCACGCCCGGCAAAAAGGCATACAGGTGCTGCTGTCCGGGGAAGGCGGCGACGAGGTGTTCTGCGGTTATACCTACCTCAAATCACTTCCCTTTGATGAACTGTATACAAACCAGATCGCCTGCCTGAAATTTTTGCACAACAACGCGTCCCTCCGCCTGGACCGAATGAACCAATGCAACGGCGTGCGGGTGGTCACTCCCTTGATTTCAGGCCCCCTCCTCGATTATGCCCTGAAACTCGCCCCGGAATTGAAGCAAAAGCCCGAAGCAGAAGACCGCATCGAAAAATGGATCTTCCGGAAGGCCTTTGAAAAGGACCTTCCGGAGGCGATCGTGTGGAGACTGAAGCAGGAATTCTCCCAGGGTTCGGGCTCGGCCGGGGTGCTCCCGCGGTATTTCGAAGAAACCGTCCCGGATGGGGAATTCGAAAGGACCCGATCCCGGTTTCCGATGGTCCGAAGCAAAGAGGAATGCTATTACTTTAACATTTTTACGTCCCGTTTCGGGACCGGAAATGCGGTCAACACCGTCGGCCAGTGGGTTGCCCTTTAAGGCCGCAGCGCCAAAAGGCCGCGTGAAACCGGGATGCCCTGCCGGTCTTACCAGAGGTTCCGGGAAGGAAAATCCATGGCTTCGACAAAGGCTTCCTCGAATCCCGGTTCTACGGAGAGTTCGATATGCTCGATCTGTTCGGCCAGGGCCACGGCTTTTGTCCAGTGGCTCTTGGACAAAAGGGCCATCCGGGCCCCGGCTGAAGCCGCATTCCCCAAAGAAATGATCTTCTCGGCGGCGGTGAGGGGAAGCAGTCCGATGCGCATGGCACTGTACGGATTGACGTAATTCCCCAGGGCCCCGGCCAGGTACAGGATATCCACATCCTCCGCGGTCATCCCCATTTGCTGCATCAGAATTTTTACACCGGCGGCGATGGCTCCCTTGGCCAGCTGGAGCTCGCGAACGTCTTTTTGGGTCAGCAGGATCGGTTGACCATCCAGGCTCTCCCCGGGTTCGGCCACCACGAAATCGTAGACCGGAGCATCCTTCCGGGGAAAAACCCGGGAGCGGAAGAGATCCCCTTCTTCCTGGATTTGATCCGGGCCCAAAAAGCCTTCCCTGTCGATCACCCCGTAATGCAAGAGGACGGCCACCATGTCCACCAAGCCGCTCCCGCACAACCCCTTGGCCTTGATGTTTCCGATGACCCGGTATTGCAGGCGGTTATCTTCCACCCGCACGCTTTCGATGGCACCGGCCCGGGCGATCATGCCCCGGGAGATGCGGGCGCCTTCCAGTGCCGGACCGGCGGCGGCCGAACAAGTGAACATCCGGTGCCGGTTGCCCAGAAAAATTTCGCCGTTGGTGCCGAAATCCAACCCCAGGATCATTTTTTCGTTTTCTTCGGCGGCGCCGGACGTCAGGATGAAGCTGATCAAGTCCCCGCCGATGTACCCGGAGCGTGCGGGCATCACGTAGAGCATGGCGTCGGGATGAAACTCCAGGCCGAGCTCCGCCGTGCGGAAGGTCACGCCTTCGGTGATGACGGGGGAAAAGGGCGCCTCGGCAATCCCGCTGGGGTCCAATCCCAAAAGGAAGTGCTGCATGGTGGTGTTCCCGGCCGCCACCGCGATAAAGACGTCATCCGGGGTGAGACCGTTGGCCTCCAGCAACCGGCGCGTGATCAGGTTCAAGTCCCGGATGAGGAGCTCCCGCATGCGCTTTTGACCTTGCTTTTTTTCACGCACATACTGGATGCGGTTGATGACGTTACTGCCGTAACGGGACTGGGAATTGAGGCGGGAGATGACGCTGACCTCGACGCCTTCGGACATATCGATGAGTTTGCCCACCAGCGTGGTGGTGCCGATGTCGAAGACGATGCCGTAGCGTCCCCGGATGCTCCCGGGCGGCTCCCAGGCCATAAGGCAATTCCGGTGAATCACGGCGTCGCCCTTGAAATCGTTCCGGCGCAGCTTCCGGTAGAGGGATCTTAAGCAACGGGTCGTAATCCGCATCTGTGAATAGGGCGGGCCCATTGCGGCCCGGAGCCGAAAGAAATCCGATTCCGCGTGCTCGATGCTGGGGGGTGTCACCTGAACCGGGTGCTTTTCGATGAGGGGATCGAGATCCACTTCGGGGGTCTGGCCGTACTTGAGGATCTGGACCATTTCAAGTTCGCTGGGAACCAGATCCGTGTACACCAACATGCTCTTTTTGATGCGTATCCGGCACGCCAGACGCTCCCCGCGCTCCAGTGCCTCCGGGGACAGAAGCGCCTTTTCCTGTTCATCCGGCGGGCCGATGGCGGTGATGATGCGGACCTTGCATTTGCCGCAGGTCCCCAATCCTCCGCATTCGCTCTCCACATCAATGCCGGCCTTCTGGAGGGCATCCAGGAGAATCACCCCCCGTTTGACTTTAATCCAGAGGTCGGCCGGGAGGACGTTGAGCCATGTCGTTTTGCGGTCCCGGGCCTGCGGAAGCGCCTGGTAGGGTCTTTTCTTGCGTTTCTTTTTGTTTTTATTGTTCCGGGGGTATTTCATGCCGCATACAGTGTGTCGATCAGCCGGGTTAAAGCGGAATCCAGCTCCTGATAATCCGCCTTCACCACCTGCAACCGCAACGCCAACGCCCCGGCGATCCGCTGCACCTGGGCGCTCAGATCGGGATCCAGGGGCTGGCGGATATACGTGACTAGCCGGTAGTGCTCAAAATACCAGCGCCGCATCTGGGGATCATCCAATTCCAGGGGTTTCCAGCAATACGCATCGAAGTTTTCGACGAGTTCCTTTTCCATAAAAAAGGTCCCGGCCTGATCCTGGATCATTTGCTGAAAGCGTTCGCTGCCCACAAGGGTTTCAAAGCAGTGGTGCATGCGGATGCGCGGCACCGCCGCTTCCTCCAATACCTCATCGATGTCTTCAAAGCAATGCCCATATAGACATCCCACCCGGTACCCCTTTTTCCGCAGGGATCGGATCTCGGCCAGGATGCGGTTTTTCAACTCCCGGGGCTGCAGGTGCAGATGCCCCGGAAGAAAACGGATCTTGAGCGCCGGATAGCGTTTTTGGATCTTTAAAACAATCAAAGCGCTGCGGAAGATCTCGCAGGCAATCAGACACGGAGGCATCACAGGATTCCAAAGGGTTTTTCAGTCCGGTCATGGATCCACGATCTGCGGGAATTGCTTGCGCAACCGGTCCACCGTATCGGGGTCCAGCCGGAACGGCGGTTCTTGCAAATATTGATCCACCAGAGCCTTGGCCTTGGTCAAGGGGGTGGGCCGGCCGAGGTCGATCCATCGATCGAAC
This sequence comes from uncultured Desulfobacteraceae bacterium, assembly GCA_964596535.1. GTDB lineage: Bacteria > Desulfobacterota > Desulfobacteria > Desulfobacterales > UBA2156. Next base: position 19,740 of record CAZQUR010000010.1, on the reverse strand, counting down.
TGCTCCCGGACGGCCAGCCGGGGGTAAAAAAACTCACTGAGCATGTGGTCCACGGTGTGGTCCGCCAGGACATAATTGCCTCCCGGACCCACCTGGGCGACGGTGTCGAACCCGAGGGTCTTTTCATTGACCTCGATCCCGCGCAGGATACGTTCGATCATTCCCAGCAATTCGTTGTCGATGACATACTGTTCATAGGCGATGGCGTTTCCCGAATCGAGCATCCCGGCGGCAAGATGGATGAAATCGGCGCCGGCCCTGCCCAGCAGCAGATTGGAAACCCCTTTTTCGAATCCGGCCTGGATGTCCGTGATTTTGGCGTCGCTCAACCCGGCGGTGGCGTATATGGGAAGATGGTACCGCCGGGCCAGGGCCACGCATGCCGTGTTGATCATGGCGGACTCCACCGATCCCATAGCCAGATCCATTCCCCTGAGGTCCATGGTGGACGCCACGGCGCCGTACATCACCGGCGCCCCCGGGGTCATGAATTGCACCAGGGCGACACCGGCCAGGGCTTCTGCATGCAGTTGTGCCAGGGTCCCCGCCAGGGAAGCCGGGGCCGTGGCCCCGGCGATGGGGGCGGGTGCCACCGCCATGGGAATGCCGTTTTGCGCCCCGAAGGCCATGATGCGCAGGGCTTCGGCATCCAACGTCAAGGGACTGATAGGGTTGACCATTACCGAAACAAAGGGGCGGTCCCGCAGCGCCTGGAATCCGCCGGCGATCGACGCGGCCAGCGCCGTCATCTGGCGCATCCCTTCGAGGGTATCCACCCCCCCCATGACATGCTTGGTGGTATGCCCAAAGGACTGGTAAAAATCGTTGAGATGGTAATGCGCCGGATCGAGATCGTAGGCCTGGCAGGCGATGACATAAAACCGGATGTGATCGAGGGCATCCACAAGGGCCGCCGTATGGGCCACATCTTTCAGCAGGGTGGGGCGCACCCGGCTCTCGGTCATCTCGTGAATCTGAAAGACGCGGCCGCCGTTGCCGAAATAGACGCGCCCGGTGCCCATCTCCAGGTCGTGGCACCGATTTCGGCCGTAGAGGATGAACCGGGAAGGGGCCCGGACCAAGTGGTCCTGTAACCAGCTTGGATCGAAGCGCACAACACCTTTGGCCGTATCCAGGCGGTTGCCGGCGGCATGGAGCCGGTCCCGGACCTCCGGGTCCAGGATTTTCACGCCCACCCGCTCCAGGATCCTTTGTGCGGTTTCATCGATGGCGCTCAGCTGTGCTTCCGAGATCAATTGCATGCCTGCGTCCGTTCTCCGGAGGGGACCCTTCGGGAGCTCAAATCCGTTGCAGCAGCGCCTCGATTTCCTCATTGAGTCCGGCATCCATCTCCGGTTCGAGACGATGCGTTTCCAAAAGGCTGCGGGCTTTGGCGTTGCTGCGGCGGTACAAATCCTGCCCGCCATCGGCCATCCAGGCGTCATACCGGCTGCGGTCCAACAGTTCGGGCAGAAACAACGCTTCTTCGAAATGCTCGAAGGTATGATCGTCCGTGAGAAAAATACCCCGGGTTCCGGCGGATTTGACCCGATCCAGGGCCTCCAGGGCAAGGGTCTCCCGGTTCACGGGGATGCCTTTCATGAAATGCCGGGCCATGGCGATGAGTTCGTCGGCGAGAGTCACCATCTCCAGGGAAGACGTGCTCCCATATTCCAGATACCCCACGTCGTGGATCAGGTTGCAGCGGGAGAGCATGGCGGTGACGATGGAGAACATGGCTTCGGCGCCGGCCTGGGCGTCCACCAGCTTTGCGTCCGTAGCGCCGCCGAAAGACCAAATCGGCAGGCCGTAAATTTCATCCCGCATGTCGGCCAGGGCGGCCTGGGTCAGGCTCCATTCGGGGCACCCGTAGGACACCACGGTGGATTTCATGTCGAGGACACTCACATTGGGGCCGAACAAAAAAGGCGCCCCGCGGCGGGTCAATTGGTGGATGATCAATCCCGCCAGGTTTTCGGCGATCCCCAGGGCCAGGGCGCCGGCCAGTGTTACGGGGGCGCCGCCGCCGGCATTGCTTCCCGACGGAAGACAGATGGGGATTTCCTTTTCGGCGCAAAACATCAGTCGATCCACCACATGGGCCGGAAACCGCAAGGGGCTGATGGCTTCCGAATAGTTGAGGAGAAAAGGCTTTTGCCGCAGGGCCGCATCGCCGCCGGCCACCATGCAGGCCAGTTCATGCATGTGCTGCATGTCCTCCAGGCGGTCGGCGATGAAGACGATGGGTTTGTTCGTGTTGCGAAGCATTTCGGCAAAGGTGTACACGTAGATGAATTCGATCTTGGGGATGTCCTGGGGATTGCTCATGGACATGGCAAAGGAAAAACGGGGCAGGGCATCCACCAGCCGCGCGAAACGTCCCGTGTCGTTGAGGACGCATCCCCTGCGCTGGCCGCTTTCCAGGTCGAGGGTGAAGGTGGTGTCCGAACCGGTTCCGAAGAAGAAATGGTCGTCCCGCAAGGCCATGGCCTTGTTGCCGTTCTGATCATACAAGAGGATCTGGCGGGGGGCGGAACGTAAGGCCTCCTCCGCCAAAAAGGCGGGGATCCGGAGCCAGTCCGTATCGAAGGGTTTCGCCCCGGCGTCCACCAAAAGATTGCGGGCCCGGTCGTTTTCCATTTTGATCCCGGTCTTTTCCAAAATTTCCAGGGCTGCCGTATGGATGGCCAGGGCCTGCCGGTGATCCAGCACTTTCAGGCGGGGTTGAAACGTGGGAATCGGTAAGTTGTCCATATTACCTCCTTTGGTTCCTTTTCAGGGATGTACCGCGTCGCGCCGCAGGGGTTTCGACTCGCCCGGACCCGGGTTCAGGAAGTCTGCAAAAGTTCTTTGGCTGCCGCCACCGCGGACCCGGCATCCGGCGCGTACCGGTCGGCACCGATCTCCCCGGCGAATTTGGCCGTCACCGGCGCCCCGCCGATCATCACTTTCACCTTGTCGCGCAGCCCGGCTTCCTTCAAAGCATCAATCGTCGCCTTCATGGCGGGCATGGTGGTGGACAGCAGGGCCGACATGCCGAGAATCTCCGGCGTTTTTTCGGAGACCGTCTGCACGAAGGTTTCGGGAGGCACGTCCACGCCCATATCGATGATGGTGAAGCCGGCGCCTTCGAGCATCATGGCCACCAGGTTTTTTCCGATGTCGTGGAGATCGGCCTTGACGGTCCCTATCACCACGGTCCCCTTGCTCGACACGGTCCCGGCCTGGAAGGCCGGTTTCAGCAGCGCCACGCATGCCTGCATGGTCTTGGCGGAGCGGAGCATCTGGGGAACGAACATGGCCCCTGCGGCAAACCGCTGCCCCACGATGTCCATGGCGGCGATCAGCCCCTGATCCAGAATGGTCTGGGGATCGCCTCCCCCATCGAGGGCCTTCTGCGTCTCCTGTGTTGCCCCTTGTATATTCCCCTTGATCACAGCTTCCGAGAGCGGATTCAGGTCGATGGTCATGATGATCTTCCTCCTTGCAGTTTCCGGCGTGGGTTGAGTCCCGGCGCGTTCAACGGTTTGTCGCCAGAAGCCCCTGTTCATACGCCTCAATGAACGCGGAGCAATATTCGTCTTGTCCGAGGAGCATCTCCGCCGTTAACAGGCTGGCCATCAGTTCCGAATCGGTGGGATCCAGAATCGCGGCGCTGAGTCCCCGGGCCATGGCCAACACAAAAAAATGACGGTTAATCTGTCGCCTGAGGGGAAGTCCGAAGGAAATATTGGAAAGCCCGCAAATGGTTTGCACCCCGGGAAATCGGGTCATCACGCCGGCAATGGCATCGAGGATGGCGGGTCCCATGCGCACATCCACCGACACGGGCTGCACCAGCGGATCCACGAAAATATTGCCGGGTTTTACACCGGCACCGGTCAAGCCGTCGATGAGTTCGGCGGCCACATCGATACGCTCCCGGGCGCTGGTGGGCATGGACGTCCGGGCCATGCAAAGGGCCACCACCTTGCAGGGCCGGCCGGCCACCACGGGCAGAAGTGCGTCATACCGTTCTTTTTCAAGTGAGATGGAGTTGATCATGGCCTCGCCCTTATGGACGTCAAGGGCGATTTCAAGGGCCCGGGGATCGGGACTGTCCAGGCAAAGGGGGCGGTCCACGGCGGACTGAACGGTTTCCACCAGCCAGGACAGATATTCCGCTTCCTTTTCCAAAAAGGTACCGGCATTGACATCGATGTAATGGGCGCCGGCGTCGGCCTGGGCCCGGGCCACCCCTTGTATGGCCCCGGCGTCTTTTCGTTCCACGGCCTGGGCGATGGATTTGCGGCTGGTATTGATTTTTTCACCAATGATAATCATGGCATGATACCTCCTCGTGCCCGGGGTTCACCGGGTTGCGGGGTGATGCCCCGGATTCCCCGGCGGTCCGGACCGGTCTTGACCCCGCCGGGACAATGGATGCAATGATCCGCTTCCGACTTTAACGGCATGCACCCGCTTGGGAATACGACGGTTTTTGTTGAATACAGACGGAAAGTGCGTTGATCGATGAAAGCCTGACGTTGCCCATTCACCGACACCGTATCGGACATGACACATAAATGCAACCCCCGACGGTTTGGCTTTATGATTATAGCTCACCGGGGAGCCCCGCTCTTCAGGGCGGGGACCTCCCCATACTATGTACCAATAATTCTAAACCGACGCATTCCGGTGTGCCAGGATTTATCTTTTAAGCGATTTTCGCTGAACAAACACAGTTCACCGTCTCGCCGGATCAACTGGAACTTTTCTGCGATTTCTTCCTGCCCTCTCATGTGATCCACTAAAAAGTGCTCAGTGGCTGTTTGAAAAAGAGGGTCTTTACAAAGGCCCATGGCAATATACGCATCTGTTGATTCCAACGGCCGGAAATAGTAGAAAAAAGCATGGCGGTCATTGATTCTGATGTGGCTGCTCAGATTACCGCCGCAACGGGCACAGGACCAGCCAGGGTGACGGAACGGCAATGGATTTCCAGGGTGGCGTTGCTCCAAAGAAATACACCGCGTTCTCTTATCAATGCTGACTTTGGCCCAGGCCAGGTCCCCCAACCGGCGCGCCGCCAGATAACTGTCATATCCTTCCCAGAAGACCACCCTCTCCGTGTCTTCCTGAATTTTTACGAAAGCACCGTTGGCTTCCAAGACCCATTCTTCCAATGGTTCGCCGCGGGTTTCCCACCCCTTGACCGGATTGATGCTAAAGGTATTGTCTCTTTCAAATTTTGCATCGGGAGCCGTTGCAATCGCCGCCTTCACGCCTATTCCGCCGCTGAAAAACCCGACTAAGAAGTCGGGCGCAATCCTGATGACATGGTGAAGAACCGCTCCACGCCGATCCTCGGGCTTTGAGGTCAGAACGCACCTTGCAGACCCGGCTCTCATTGTCCTCAGATCAAAAGAACGTGCCCAGCTTTCCCACTTGTCACCTGACAGTGTCGTCGTGTAAAGCCAAGTTTTTCCGTTCTCCGTAATTATCTGTCCATTGGTATCAAACAAAAAGCTGCCGAATCCGTGGGCTTCTCCCAAAAGATCCTCGACATGTTCAACCAGTTCGAGTGGACTGTTCCGTGTTAATTGATTTGGTACAGCTATTTTATCCTCACAGCTCAAGATTATCGAAATTTTCCTTTTTATCGGGCTTAATAAGTAGGTGATGACAAGCAATCATATGGCCTCCAGGATACATCCTGGTCGGCACTGTTTCTCGATCACAGGTTCCGGCGATAGCCAGTGGACAGCGATTAAAAAAGGCACAGCAATTTCCTGTGAACTCCACCGTCATGCCCATACCAGCCGCCATATCCCGGCTTGCGATTATTTTATCCAACCAGCCGATGCGCAGCTCGGGAACGGACGATATTAACAGCCATGTATAGGGGTGATAGGGTGGAGACAGTATCCTATGAACCGGTCCAACTTCCATCACACGGCCCGCATAAAGAACAACGACCTCATCAGAAAAGGAAGCTACAGTGGATAAATCATGGCTGATAAACACGAATGAGACACTCGTTTTTTCTCTCAGAGCTTTGAGCAGTTCGATGACATTCGCTGCGACGATGGAGTCAAGGGAGGAAGTTACTTCATCGCAAAGCAGCACTTCGGGGTCCGCAGCAAGTGCCCGCGCCAGATTGATGCGTTGCTTCTGACCGCCGGACAATTGTGCGGGAAAACGGTCGGCAAATTCCCTTGGCAGCTCTACCATATTTAAAAGTTCGGCCACCCGCTTTTGTTTTTTTCTACCATTCAAACCAAAATAAAATTCCAAGGGCCTGCCAAGAATGTCCTTGATTTTCTGCTTAGGATTCAGGGCTGTATCAGCCATCTGAAAAACAATTTGGATTCTGCGCAGCTGTTCTCTGCTGCGTTTTTCGAACTCTGGTTCAAGAGACTGACCATTCAGCAGGATGTCGCCGCGGGATGCAGGCAAAAGCCCTGCAATAACTTTGGCCAAGGTTGATTTTCCGCAACCCGATTCACCGACAATGCCGACTACATGGGCTCGTTTGACGGCCAGGCTCACGCTGTGAAGTACCATATGCTTGGGATCCCCGGCGGCGATAATGCTATGGCCGTATCCGGCTGAGAGATCTTTCACCTCGATGACAGTATCAGTGGTCTTCTGAGCGGAAAAATCATCTCTTTGACTTGTTTTCGGGAGCGCCGCTACAGCCGCGATTAGGCGACGAGTATATTCATGGGATGGACAATTGATGATCTGTTCGACCGGACCGGTCTCCTTAACCTCTCCTTTGCAAAGGACGACCACCTGATCCGCGATCTGGGCCACGACCGCAAGATCATGGGTGACATAAATAGCGGCAGTACCTTCTTCTCGGATGACCTTTTTAAAGGCTTTCAGAACTTCGATTTGGGTGGTGACATCCAACGCCGTTGTCGGTTCGTCAAGTATCAACAAATCGGGGTTTGAACATAGCGACATTGCTGCCATCAGCCTTTGCAACTGGCCGCCGGAGACTTGATGAGGATACCGTGAGCCTATCCTGTCAGGTTCCGGCAGCTCCAAAGCACGATAGAGGTCTACGGCTCGCCGGCTGGCTTCGTTTGGTGAAAGGATCCCATGCAATACTGCAGATTCGGTTACCTGCTCCATAATTTTCAATGCGGGATTAAAGGCCGCCGCAGCGCTTTGTGCCAGATACGCAGCCTTCCGTCCACGTATTTTAAGAATCTCCCGGCGGTCCATGGCAAGCAAATCCCTGCCGTTTAACAATAATTCTCCCGCGTCAAATTTAAGCCCTGGTCTGCAGTAAGCGAGCGCCGACAAGGCGATGGTGGTTTTACCGGATCCGGACTCACCAATCAGCGCCAGAACATCACCCCTGTTAATTTTCAGGTTGACGTCTTTGACGATTTGCTGGGTGATGCCTTCAGATTTAGGAGCAACAACGCACAGGTTCCGTATTTCCAGAACAGCTGCCATCAGATCATCTTCTTTGCAAGTTCCCCGCCGACCTGCGCAGATATGTCGTCCACAACCAGGTTTAAGGAAAAGGTAAGCGTGGCAATGGCGAGCGCCGGCCAAACAGCTGCAAAAGAGCCATAGCTGAGACCCTGCATGTTTTCCCTGACCATGCTTCCCCAATCCGACATCGGAGGTTGAACGCCAAGGCCTATAAAGCTGAGGCTGGATATGAAAAGAACAATAAAGACCAGTCGAAAACCAAAATCCGTGGCCAGCGGCATTAGCGTGTTCGGCAGAATTTCCCGTGTAATTATCCACCAGGGTCCCTCACCCCGTGCCCGAGCGGCCGTCACATACTCTTCCACCACTACCTCCTGCCCTAAGGCCCGGGCGACCCGAAAAACTCCGGAAGAGTATACAAGGCCTGCCGTTACAATCAGGATCGGAATCGAGGCCCCGAAGGCGGCGATGACGATCAATGCCAGCATAATGTTGGGCAAGGCCAGAAAAACATCGTTAACCCGGCTCAGCACCATATCCGTCCAGCTGCCTTTGGCAGCAGCTGCAATACCTAAAGTCACCCCGGTAAAATACGCCAGCAGCGTTGCAGCCAAAGAAATGCCGATGGTTGTCCGTGCTCCCCACAAAATTCGGCTGAGCGTATCGCGGCCCAGATAATCAGAACCAAGCCAGAACTTGGAGCTCGCCGGCAAATAGCTGTCATCTGCAATCAAATCGGCCTCATGATAGGGCGCGATAAAAGGTCCTATAAGAGCCATGAGCAGCCAGAACAATACAACGATCAGTCCTGACTTCCCGGTCCGGGAGAGTCCGACGCGTCTTGGGTGAATTACATCCGCCGAGTTTTCATATGCGTTTTTCATAACAATCGGTTGTGTCATGATTGCATCCGTTTGAAATGACTACTTTGGATGTCTGAGCCTCGGGTTGAACATAATTGCTGAAATGTCGGCCAGTAAAATCAAAACAAGATAAGTCGTGCAGAAAATCATGGCACATGCCTGAACCAGAGGTAAATCCCGGGTCTGAACGCCGTCTATCATAAGCTTGGCCAAGCCGGGGTAGGCAAAAATCGTCTCGACAATAACGACACCGCTGACCAGATAAGCCAAGTTTAAGACGATGACATTGATGATGGGGCCAATGGCGTTAGGAAGTGCGTGTCGCAAAACGATGCGTTTACGTGGAACGCCTTTTAGAATCGCCATTTCGATGTAAGGCGTGGCCATCACGTTTAACAAGTTGGCACGGGTCATGCGAATCATCTGTCCGGATATTGCAATCACAAGAGTGCAAATGGGCAAGGCAATCGCCCGGAGCAGATCAAGGAAAGTTTCGTCTCCGCTCAGATACGTAATGGAAGGCAACCATTTGAGTTGAACAGCCAGGATAAGGACCAGAAAGGTGGCGACAAAAAATTCCGGAACTGAAATCACGCTCAACGTTCCAAAGGAAACCATCCGATCCAGCTTGGTTCCGGGATGCATGGCCGCCAAGAGCCCAATCAGAACGGACAGTGGCACCGAAATAAGCGCGACGACCCCTCCCATAAGCAACGTGTTGGACAGCCGATTTTCGATGAGGCTGGCGATCGTAGCCCCTCCGGCTTTGGATATCCCCAAATCCCCGACAAACATACCTCCCAACCAGTCGAAATACCGTAGGTAGGCTGGTTTATCCAAACCCAGTTCTGCTCTGAGTACCGCCAAATTTTCTGGTGTCGCGCTTTGACCTAGAATGATCTCGGCCACGTCTCCAGGCAAGATTTCCGTGCCGATGAAAACCACCAGGGACACAACCCATAGGATAATGAACCCGATTCCGATTCGGCGAGCAATCATTGACCGCATTAAGCTTCCTCATGAGCCGTCGATGGGGTAAAGAATCCTGGCCCTGCCTTAAGCCCGTAGATGCTGAAATCCATTGTGCCAGACCGGTTGTATTGAAATTGCTCCGGCATGTTCGCTTGAAGAGCAATTCAGCTGTCAAGCCAGACAAATTCCGGCCATTCCGAGCCCCCGAGGGTACCCAGGGGTGACCGGGTCATACCTTTGACACTGTCTGAGATTCCGTCCACCGAGTTTTTATGTACGGGAATAATCATTCCCGACTCTTCGGAAATTAACGTCTGCATCTCACAGTGCAATTCCGCTTTCTTGGCCGGATCGGTCTCCGCCCATGCCGCACTGAGCAGGGTCCCCATGCGCTCGCTTCTCCAGTGTGAATCATTCCATTTTGCATCGGGCGCGAAGGCGATACTCAGCATGATATTGGCAGTCGGCCGCATGTTCCAGTCCGACACATGCATCGGGGTTTTCATCCACACCGCACCCCAGTAGCCATCATTCGGAACTTTCTTGATTTTCAGGTCAAAGCCGACATTTGCACATTCCCGTTGCAGAATGAGTACCATGTCCGTGATGCCGTTACTGATTTCAGCCACCTGAATTTCAGCCGAGGTTACGCCGGATTTTTTCAAATGGAACCTGGCTTTGTCCGGATCATAGGGACGCTGCGCAAGACTTTCACAATGGTCCCCATAGGCTTCGTTGATCGGCTGGTCATTGCCGATGGTTCCCTGTCCCTTAAGGACTGTTTTCAGTATTCTTTCGCGGCGCTGAAGATATTTCATTGCAAAGACAAAATCGCGGTTTTCACCGGGATAGGCATCCGTCATGCAGACAATGGCTGGATAGGAACCCGAGGGAACCGACCATACGTTCACCCCCTGCGTCGATTCAACAATTTTGATGGCCTTGGGATCGAGATTGGAGATCAGATGAACATCGCCGGCCAGCAACGCGTTTACTCTAGCGGTGTTGTCGGTAATGGCGAACAGCTCTAGTTCATCTAGATTCGGGCCTTCACCCCAGTAGTTGTTGTTGCGAACGTGAACCGAACGAATCCCGGGTATGAACTCTGCGAGCCTAAAGGGGCCGGTGCCGGCCGGGTTCTGAAAGTCTTTCGTGTCCGCCTTCAAAATTTTGAAATGGTGTGTTCCCAGCAATACCGCCAAATCAGAGTTCGGTCTATCTAAAACAGCCTTTACGGTATGGGAGTCGACTTTTTTCCATTCTTTTACCATGGATAATAAGGATTTGACTTTTGATTTCGAGTGTTCACCAGTATGCCGGTTCAGAGACCAGACAACATCATCGGCGGTCAATTTGCTGCCGTCGTGGAAGACGACACCTTTGCGGATCTTGAAAGACCACTCCTTGGCATCGGCACTGGCTGAAAATTCCTCGGCGAGTTCCGGTAGCGGTTTAAGGTTATCGTTTAGCCGGATAAGACAGTTGTAATGAGCGCGTCCGCGCGTAAAATCAATCGATGATGTAAACAACTGCGGATCAAGGGTGTCACCGGGGCCGTGCGTGCTCATCGCACACCTGAGACGCCCCCCTTTTTTGGGTACTGCCGTCGATGCTCCGGCAGTCGACATAAGGAAGCTGCCAGTCGCTGTAAAAGACAATCCCGCGGCCGCCAACAATGATAATGCTTCGCGGCGGGTTATTCCGCGTTGTACTGCCTTTTGAATCTTTTCCTGAGCCGCTCCGGCAGGATCCCCATATTTCTTTTCCAAATCTTCCGCACCTTCGAATGACTTCATTTTGGACACAAGTTTCATTTCATACCTCCTCCCGTGAAAGTGACATTGATGTTATCGTTGCACTCCGCATTTGGCGGAGATTTATCATAATGTGACACGGTGAAGTTACTTGGAAGGATCTCCTTTGAAGATCTTCACATATAAAAGGATTTACCCAACATTTTTTTATGGATTATAACTATTTTTTATTTTATCATTGTGTGTTAACTGGTTGTAAATTTTATCCTATTTACCCTTTATTTTTAAGTCAAATCATTTTAAAGTATTAGTTAATAATCAAACATTATCGATTTTTAAATGAATTTTCGTCAAATAGAGGCATTTCGAGCCGTGATGTCGCACGGAACTGTCACCCAGGCGGCAGAGTCCATGAACATCTCCCAACCAGCAGTCACTCGATTGATCATGGACTTCGAGGAGTCGCTTAAAATCCCTCTTTTCCACCGGGAGCGTGGGCGTCTGAAACCCACTGCCGAAGCTCATTTGTTGTTTCGGGAGGCGGACATGGCATTTTCCGGATTGGCCCGTCTGCGCGAAGCCGCCCTGGTTATAAAAGAAATCCGCCGGGGACGAATCCGGATGATATCAGAAACCGTTTACGCCCAAGGGTTTCTTCCGCGACTGATCGCGAAATATCAGCGGGATCATCCCGATGTTCATTTTGAGCTGGATATAGGTCCTTCAGCCCGCGTGGCCGATTGGATTGCCGAAACATGGTACGATCTCGGATTGGTGGTACTTCCTGTCTCGCAGACCGATATTGTTACGCATGTCTTACAGCGTCACCATGCATTATGCGCCGTTCCGAAGCATCACCGGCTGGCGAAACAGTCGACAGTCAATCTCAAGACGCTTGTTGACGAACCCCTCATCGCACCTGTGGCCAATTCACCCTTTCGCCTTCTCATAGATAGTGCGCTGAAACGCGCTGCTGTGAATCCCAACATTCGAATAGAAGCCCGTAGCCAACACGGCATCTGCTCATTTGTGGAAGCCGGTGCGGGGGTAGCCCTCATTGAACCATGTGTCAAACAGGATTTAATTGGCTCGAAAATCGAATTTCTGCCATGCGAGCCACCGATCTATTGGGATATTGCGATAGTTACGCCGAAGGCAAGACATCTTTCATTGGTATGCCGCAATTTTCTTGATTTTCTGCTTCAAGAAGATGCGTAACAAGGGGATCGGGGCTGTCCAGGCAAAGGGGAGCGGTCCACGGCGGACTGGACGGTTTCCACCCGCCGGGACAATGGATGCAATGCGTCGCTTCCGAGTTTGAGAGTGCACCCGCTTGGGAATACGACGGTTTTTGTTGAATACAGACGGAAAGTGCGTTGATCGATGAAAGCCTGACGTTGCCCATTCACCGACACCGTATCGGACATGACACATAAATGCAACCCCCGACGCTTTTGGTTTTATGATCCCGGGTAGAGGAATTTTTGATTTTACATTTTTTCGATTGCAAAAAGGCCTCGATCGTCTTATAATATCTGTTAAACAAATAGTGTCGCAGACATCATTCTTTGGATTCGTGATCGCTCGTCAGCGTTTTTTATATTTCCCGCCTTTTTTCACGTCTTTTGAATCTGTCTTGGTTTTGCCGCGATACGATTGCAACCGATGGCGGTCCGCCCGCGGATCCGGTCTAAAATAAAAGCGGTGTTGACACGGACGACGCCTTTGCGGGACGAGGAACCCTTTAAGAGGAACGACACGGCGTTGCCGTACAAGGGTTGATAAAAATAAAGAAAGGAATTTTCATGAACATTTATGTGGGGAATCTTTCATATGACGTTCGGGAAGAAGAGTTGAAATCCATGTTTGATGAATTCGGAGAGGTCGAAACGGTGAAAATCATCAAGGATCGATTTTCCGGACAGTCCAAGGGATTCGGTTTCGTGGAAATGCCCAGCAATTCCGAGGCGGACCAGGCAATCAAGGCGTTGAACGGAAAGCGTATGGGAGAGCGAAATATTAAAGTGAACCCCGCGGATCCGGGGGGCAAGCGAAAACCCAAAAAGAGGCGCTATTCGCGATCCTACTAAAACGAAGTAAAAGGAGGTTTCATGCAAAAAGCGGAAAATGGAAAATTTGTGAGTGTCCACTACACCGGTACGCTCGACAACGGCGATGTCTTTGATACCAGCCAGGACCGCCAACCATTGGAATTTGAAATGGGCAAAGGGAATATGATTCAGGGCTTTGAAAATGCCGTTCGAGGCATGACGCTCAATGAATCCAAAACATTTACACTGGCACCGGAAGAGGCCTACGGTGACCGGGACGAAAACCTCATGCGGTCGTTTCCCCGGGCCAATGTGCCGCCGGACATGCACCCGGAAGTGGGTCAAACCGTTGTCCTCCAGTCCGAACAGGGCCAACAGATTCCGGCCGCCATCCGTCAAGTGGATGACGAAAAGATTATGTTGGATTTGAATCATCCCCTGGCGGGCCAACCCCTCACCTTCGAGGTAACGGTGGTGGACATCAATGACACCCCGGTCCAGCCCCAGAACGGGTGCGGCGCCCCTGCCGGCTGCTCGCCCGATTGCAGTTGCTGAGATCCATATTCCCGGCGGCCGTCACACCGGCGGCCTCCGGGAGAACCTTTTTCCTCCCCATCCGAAACATGCCGCCAAATATATTTGCGAAGGTCGATTCTCATTCCGGGAACGAAAAATCACACGGTTTAAAAAATGCTTTTCATCTTGCAGTTTTCATTCTCCTGATGGAAAAGAAAGAATTGAAGTTTAATTCTGGAGGAAAACGGTGTCGAAAGACCGGACCCGAACAACAGCCGGTATTCCATGTCAGCGATGCGGCGCCTGTTGTGAAAAAGGCGGTCCTGCGCTCCACACGGCGGATCGACATCTCGTGGAATCCGGGCGGATACCGCTCAAATACCTTTTTACCATCCGGCCCGGGGAAACCGTCCGGGACAACGTGCAACAACGTCTCACCCGGTCCACAGCCGACATCATCAAGATCAAAGGGAAAAAAGGCACCTGGGCGTGTGTCTTTTTCGATGCCGCAAATAAAGCCTGCACCCTCTACGCGGATCATCCCCTGGAATGCCGGGTTTTGGACTGCCGGCGGCCGGAAGCCCTTGAATCCCTCTACACCCGGAACCGGCTTACTCGAAAAGACCTGCTTTACTCCATGAACAAATTATGGGAACTGGTCCAAGACCATGAGCAGCACTGTTCCCTGGAAAAAGTAACGCCGCTGTTTTCCTCCTCCGGAGGTCCCATTGATTCGGATGCCCAAAAACGGCTCGCCTTCATCTTTCGATACGACACCCACTTGCGTCGTCTTGTGGTGGAAAAAGGGAAGATGGATCCACAGCTTTTGGATTTTCTCTTCGGCAGACCCCTGAGCGTGCTTTACCCGCATTTCGGAAATCCGGTGCCGCCTTGAACTGCCGCAAGCCCGGTGGAACCGCAATTTCTCGGAACTTTGGATGAGACCGAGTGGGCCCCCCGGGGAATTCTTTTCCGGATGACCACCCATGCCAGGAACCGGCCGTCCCGATGGATCTGAGTGGTAATGCCGGGGGCTTTTACCATTTCTCCTATGTCTTCCGCCGTAAAAAACCGGCTTTTCATGAGGGCCAGCTTCTCCACAAGGGCCACGATCCGGATGATGGGACGGGTGATGTCCGGCTCCTCGATGAGCATCCGCCCCCCCGGGGAAAGGACCCGGATCAGCTCGGCAAGGGCTCTGGATTGCACCTGAAAATGATGCAGGGCATCGGCCACCAGGATCCGATCAAAAACGTCATCGGGAAACGGGAGGGACTCGGCAAAGGACCGCACCCGCCAGATCTGTCCTTTTTTGCCGGCCCGCCGGAGCATGGCCTTCGCAGGATCGGCCACCACCAGGTGTGTCACCCAGGGTCGAAGCGGTGTCGATACGCGCCCCGTCCCGCCTCCGGCATCCAGCAGTGTCCCGTCCACCGGAAGATCCAGGAGACGGCGGTAGATTTCCGGGTTCACGGTGGGAATGACGCAGTCGTAAATCGGGGCCAGTATTTCAAAATGGGGAAGCATCGATGAAAGGTCAGGTTTTCCGGTTGTGGTCCGCCCCCTGGAGTCGATACATCTCCGGACGGCGGTGGGGGAGAAAATGCTGCATGCGGTGGGCCCGCACCCGCTCCAAGTCCCTTTTCTTCAAGTCCGCCACCAGCAAGCCTTCCTGTTTTCCGAGACGCTTGGCCAGGACCTTCCCGTCGGGTCCGAGAACCAGGGCCACGCCCGGAAATGAAAGGCCTTCCCCGTTTTCCCCCACCGGATTACAGGCCACCGCAAAGAGGCTGTTATCAAAGGCCCGGGCCGGAAGGTGCCGCATCCATGAAAAATATTTTTCTTTGCTCGATCCCCTTGGCGAGGCATGGGGGAAAAAAAGCACCTCGGCGCCCTTCAGGGCCATGGCGGTGGACAGTTCGGGAAAATGGGCGTCGTAACAGAGCTGAACGCCGAAGGTCACGCCTCTGAATTCAAAGAGGGGCACCCGGTTTCCCGGGGAAAAAAGGCCCTCTTCCGGGGGGGCGATGTGGAGTTTCCGGTACACATCGATCCTTTTGTCGGGGAAAACCGCCAGGTGGCTGGCGTAAATATCCCCCGTTTTCCCTTTTTCCGCCATTCCCGCCAGCAGCACCATGTTTCCGGCGGCGGCCAGTTCCGAAAGGGCCTCGGTGACGGGTCCGGGGATGGGTTTTGCCGCCTCCCGGATTTGATGCCGGATGCTGTACCCGGTCACGTTCATCTCGGGGAAACACAGGATGTCCGCTCCCTGATCCCGGGCGTTTTTCACCCACCGCCGCATCCGGCGCACCGTCTCTTCGGCCGACCTCACCGGCGTGCGGCAAACGGCGGCGGCCACGCGGATATCGTTCATCCTACACGTCGAACTGGGCCCGGATCTTGAAGACCCGGGTGGCCGGCAGATTGAGAATCTGTATGATCCCCGTCGCTTGGGAGACCTCCTCAAGGCGTTCGCGGATCATCTCCGTGGAAGGGGCGATGAAGGTGAACCACACGTTGTACAAATTATCCCGAAGATAGTTGTGGGTGACCCCGGGATAGCGGTTCACCGCCTCGGCAAAGGCGTCGATCTTGTCTTCGGGGACCCGGGCGGCGCACAGTGTGCTCACAAACCCCAGCTTTTCCGGGACAAAGTTTCCCCCGATTCTCCGGATGATCCCCGTCTCCTTGAGGCGGACGACCCGCCGGAGGACTTCTTCTTCCTGCAGCCCCACCGACTCTCCGATGGTTTGAAAGGGGCGCTTCGTGATGGGAAAATCGGATTGGATCCGGTTCAAAATCGCCTTGTCTGCGGCATCCATCCGGGCCCTGGATTTTTTCACGAAGGACCACCCATGAGGGAAAGATGCACTTTCCGGGTCCGGGGACCGTCGAACTCGCAGAAAAAGACGCCCTGCCACGTTCCCAGAACCGGGCGGGCGTTTTCCACCATGAGCCACTCGGAGGCGCCCACCAGGGTGGACCGGATATGCGCCGGGGAATTCCCCTCCAGGTGCCGATACGGCATATCTTCCGGCACGAGCCGTTCCAGGGCTGCCTGAATGTCGGTCCGGACGCTGGGGTCCGCGCTTTCGTTGATGGTGACGGCCGCCGTGGTATGGGGGATAAAAATCAAACAATAACCGTTTTGAATCCCTGCGGCGTTGGCCGCCTTTTCGATGTGCGCCCGGACCTGATCCGTGATGTCGATCATTTCGGTTTTTTGGGTTGTCTTGACCGTGAAAACCATATCCCACCTTGAATGATTGAACGGCAACGGCCCCATGCAAGACCGGGGGGTTCCGCCGGCCGGAGGGGCCTTTTTCTCCGCTGAAAAGAAAAAGGCCCCGGCATCACGCAGGGCCTTTTTACATGAACGCGTTATCGACGGATACGAATGGGGCTACACGCATCCCGTCGGTTTCGGCAGACCCGCCATCTTACAGGCGCCTTTCCCGGGTCCGGATGGAAACAGCTCATAGATATGTTTCAGTTTGAACCCGGTCACTTTGGACAACACCCGGACCATGGGTGCGATTCCGTTTTTCCGATAGTAGTCCTGAAGGACTTCGATGACCTTCCGGTGCTCCTCGGTCAATTCATCGATACCTTCTTCCTTCTTTACGTGCTGCACCCATTCTTCACACCAATTGTCAAAAGAATCGATAAACCCGTCTTCGTCCACCGTAAAGTTTTTTCCTCCGAATTCCACTGTTGGCATTGAAAAAATCCTCCTTTTTGTTTTTTTATTTGACTGGCTTGCCGCCTGTTTCTCGTCATTGAAGTATCGAAAACTTTTATCCGATCGATTCGGTCATGTCAAGTTTAAAAAATGATCCTCTCCATGAACCCAAAACCCGTGTCGATGCAAAAAACACCCCCTTTACCGTCGAATTTGCACCCCGCTCAATATGGATAAACTCGTAAAAAGGCGAATTTGGGATGGCAAAGCAAAAAGTTCCAGATGCAAGGAGCGCAAATTCTGAGGAATGAGGCGTACTTACAGGTACGCCGCAATGACGAAGAATGCCGCGCAACGCAGCAGGTGGACTTTTTACGAAGCCATCAATACTCCTTGGGCATGGTGTTGAGCTGCGCCAGCGTAAAGACCGGTCCGTCCTTGCAGACGAATTCTTTTCCCACGTTGCACCGGCCGCACATGCCGATGCCGCATTTCATCCGGTTTTCAAGGGACATAATGATGTGGTCGTGGGCATATCCCAGGTTGTCCAGCACCGGCTGGGTGAATTTGATCATGATGGGCGGCCCGCAGACGATGGCGTACGTCTCATCGTCCCCCGGGGGCGCCTTTTTCTCGGTAATGGCGGGAACAAACCCCACATTGTATTTCCAGTCGGGTTCCGTGGTGGCGTCCACCGTGATATGCATGTGGATGTCGTCCCGCTGTTCCCACGACGCCAGTTCCTCCCGGTACAACAGCATCCCCGGGGTCCGGGCACCGTAAATGACGTGGATGTCCTTGAATTTGGACCGGTTGTCGGGGTGCAGCATGTAGACGATGGAAGAGCGAAGGGTCGTAAAGGCGAACCCGCCGCCGATGATCACCACGTTTTTTCCTTCCATCTCTTCCCAGGGATACCAGTTCCCCAGGGGCCCCCGGATCCCCATGATACCCCCGGGCTGCATGGCGTGCAAATGAGTGGTCACCAGACCCACCTTATTCACGGTGAACAGGACGAATCCTTTTTCCGTGGGCGAAGAAGCGATGCCGATGGGGATCTCCCCTTTTCCGGCCACGGAAAGCTCGGCGAACTGGCCCGGGGTGTAGGCGAACTTGTCTTCGTCTTCTTCCTTGAGAAAGGCGAACTTGAAGGTCTTTAAATTCTTGTCTTCGGTTTCGGTGACGATCTCTTCGATGCGAACCGGATACGGTAAATACGGATTGAACACGGTTTCCTCCTACCCTCCTAAACCGGACAAACGGTCGATGGATCCGGGAGGGCGTTCATGAGATTGCAGACCCGCCGGATATCGATATTCACCGGACAGGAGACGACGCACCGCCCGCACCCCACGCACTGGATGCCGTCGTCGTACTTGTCCACATAATACTTGAGCTTGTGCATGAACCGCTGCCGGACCCGGTGGAGTTTGGTCCCCCTCGGGTTGTGCCCGGATCCGTGAAGGGTGAACAAAGGATACATGCAGCTGTCCCAGTTGCGCATGCGCACCCCCGAACACCCGTAGCATTCATCCTGAATATCGAAACACCAGCAGGTGGGGCACACATAGGTGCAGGTCCCGCAATTGATGCAGGAAAAGGAGACATCCTCCCAGAAGGGCGCGTCGTACAGGGCCGTGGTGGACTGCTGTTTCAGTTTGCCGGTTTTCACCGTGGAGGCGATCTTGGATTCGGCGGTTTCCTTCAAGGGCGCCACCGCATCCAGGGCTGCCTTCTCCTCCACGTCGGTCTTCCAGCCGGCGGTATCGCAGGCCGCCTTTCCCTTTTCCGTGAGGATCTTGACCAGAAAATGATCCCCGGCGTCCACCATGAGGGCGTCCAGGCCGGCTTCGTCAAAGGGGCCGCCCCCCGCCGTGGTGCAAAAGCAGGCCGCACACGGCGTGTGGCATGCCAGCCCGAAAAGCGTCAGCGCTTCATAGGCTTTAACCCAACAGGGGTCCTTGTATTTCTCCGTGTCGAAGTTCCGCTTCACCAGGAGGAAGGCCGCTGCATCGCAGGGCCGGATGCCCACCACCAGCCGGGGCGGCAGATCCTTTTGGCTTTCCTTGAGGATGTGGGCGTCTTCCTTCTTTTCGTCCAGGGTGTATTCGAAGAGAATTTCGGACTGGGGCTCCACCAGAAATTTCGGGGACATGGGGGTGTTCAAAAAATCGAAATCCGGCGGCGTATTTTCATCCAGGGCCCGGAATTCGTGATGTTTTTCCCCCTTCACCGGGCCGACACATCGATAGCTTTCGGCCAGTGCGTTTAATCCCCGGGGGAAGTCTTCTTTTTCAATCTTGATCCATTTCATGACCATGATCCAGTTTTGTCTGTCCCGTGTCGGAATCGGTAAAAAAAGCCTCGTCTTCGATTTTCATGTTTGATGGAACCGTAAAACGCATTACCCCCTCTCCCTTGAGGGAGAGGGCAGGGGTGAGGGTGAAAATATTTTGTATTTTCTAATA
>CAZQUR010000009.1:0-43173 GCA_964596535.1 uncultured Desulfobacteraceae bacterium | reverse complement strand
TGGCCGACGTCATGGCACGCCCCCCGAGACCGGCGTACGTCCCCAAATCCGCCACCTTCGTTTTCGGGCCGCCATCGGCCCCCATGTCAATCCTCAAGATCTTGTCCATGTTGCCTCCTTTTCCCGACGCTGAATATTTTGTACGTTGTGGACATCCGACGCCCGGCCTCCGCCAAGACTCGATAAACGGGTTTATCCTCCAGGCGGTTTGCAGTGTATCGATTCGGGCACCAAAAGTCAAGATCCGTCCTTATCCGTGCTTCTTCTCGAAGGCTTTCATGAAATCCACCAGGGCCCTGACCGCATCCATACCCGTGGCGTTATAGATGGAAGCGCGGCACCCGCCCACGCTCCGGTGCCCCTTCAGGCCCCCCAGGTCGTTTTCCAGGGCGTCTTTGACGAAAAGGGTTTCCAGTTCCTCGGAGGGAAGCCGGAAGGTCACGTTCATCAAAGACCGGCTCCCGGGTTTCGCCGTGCCCCGGTAAAAGCCGTTTGCATCCAGGACATCGTAGAGGAGTTTGGCTTTTTGCCGGTTGGCGGCCTCCATTTTTTCCAGCCCGCCCACGGTTTCCTCCAGCCATTTCAGCACCAACTGGATGACGTAAACGGCGAAACACGGGGGTGTGTTGTACAGGGAGTCGGATTCCGCATAGGTGCTGTATTTGAGCATGGAGGGCAGGTTCCCGGGGACCTTTTCCAGCATGTCTTTCCGCACGATCACCATGCACACGCCGGCCGGGCCCATGTTCTTCTGGGCCCCCGCATAAATCAAACCCAAAGGCGCGGGATCGAACCGCCGGCTGAAAATGTCCGAAGACATGTCGGCAATGAGAGGAACCGTCCCCGTATCCGGAAAACGCTCCCACTGGGTCCCCTTGATGGTGTTGTTGGAAGTGATGTGGCAATACGCCGCATTCCCGTCGAAGGAAATGTTTTCCGGGATGTAAGAAAAGTTTTCATCCTCGGAAGACGCCGCCACGCGGATCGTCTTTCCCAGGATCTTGGCTTCCTTGATGGCCTTGGCGGACCAGGTCCCGGTATGGATATAATCGGCGCTTTCATCGTCTTTCAAAAAATTCATGGGGATCAAGCAAAACTGCAGGCTGGCGCCCCCCTGGAGAAACAACACATGGAATCGGTCGTCCAGATTCAAGAGTCGCCGCGCCCGGATCACCGCATCATGGATGACCTCTTCGAACCATTTGGAGCGGTGGCTGATCTCGGTGATCGACATGCCCGAACCGGAGAAATTCAAGAAGTGCTCCTGAACCTCTTTTAAAACTTCCAGGGGAAGGGCGGCGGGTCCGGCGTTGAAGTTGTGAATCCGTTGTGATTTCATTGACATCCTCCGTCTTTGATTTATACCTCTTTTTACCCGTATCGTCTTCTATGTCGATCTTGGGGTTCTGTCAACGGGGATGGCTTCGTAAAAAGGCCATCTGCGGCGTTGGGCTGCATCCTTCGTCATTGCGGCGTACCGATAAGTACGCCTCATTCCTCAGGATTAGCGCGCCTTGCATCTGGCGCTTTTTACTTTGCCATCCCAAATTACGCTTTGGTCGGATGAACCTGTTTTAAATTGCCCCATCTTCCATGGGTGGCATCGCGAAACCGCGGGTTTTACTTTCAAGGGGCCGTCGGGACCGGGGTCATGGGCCAGAAATAGAGGATGAGCGGCACGGCGACGGCAACGACCAGGACGGATAAAGGAAGGCCCAGGCGCCAGTAATCGCCGAACCGGTAGCCGCCCGGCGCCATCACCAGGGCATTGGACTGATGCCCCACGGGGGTCAAAAAGGCGCAGGACGCGCCCACGGCAACCGCCATCAAAAAGGGATCCGCCGAAAGCCCCATCCCCTTTGCCAGCATAATGGCGATGGGGGCCATCAAGACGGCGGCGGCGGCATTGTTGATCACATTGGAGAGCAGCATGGTCCCCGCCAGCACCACCGTAAGCGTGACCATGGGCGAAAAATGATTCGACAACAGCAGGAGCTTTCCGGCGATCAGCTGCGCACCACCGGTGGTTTCCAGCGCCTGGCCCAGGGGAAACATGGCTCCCAAAAGCACGATGATGGGCCAGTCGATGCTCTCGTAGATCTCTTTCACGGGAACGAGGTCCGTCAGGACCATCACCACCGCTGCGGCGACAAAAGCGATTTGCACCGGCAAAAGGTTCAAGGCGGACAGCATCATCGCCGAAAAGAAAATACCGATGGACAGCAGGATTTTTCGGGGTTGATCCACCCGAAGCCCCCGCTCGGCCAGCGGCAGGCATTTGAAGGTTTTCAGGACGGTCTGGAGGGATTCGTCGCTGCCCTGCAACAAAAGAATGTCTCCGATGATGAATTGTGTCTGTCCCAGACGGCGATGGAGGCGGCGCCCGCGGCGGGCGATGGCAAGGAGGTTGATGCCGTAGTTGCGGCGCAGGTGGATGCTGATGGCGGTCTTTCCGGGCAAGGGGGAATCCGGGGTGATCACGGCTTCCATGAGGCGGATATCCTCCGATCCCAGGGTGGCCCTGCAATCCCCCTTGCATTCCGCCAGTTCCAATCCCATCTCATCGATCAGCGCCTTTAAATCATCGGGAGTGGCTTCCACCATCAGGATATCCCCCCCTTGGATCACCTCATACCAGGGAGGGGCCGGCGTATGGCGGTCCCCCCGGGTCAGCCCGACCACTGTGGCCTCTATTTCGCTTCCCATGGCGGCGGAAAAATGATAGACGGCTTGCCCCACAATTTTAGCATCCACCGGGACCCGCACCTCGCTGATGTAGTCTTCGATTTCGAACAAATCCTCGGAAGCACTGGGTCCTTCCCGTTTCGGGGTGAGCCGCCAGCCCAACAGGACGATAAAAACAAGCCCGGCCATCGCCACCCCCGCCCCCACGGGGGCAAAGTCGAACATGCCGAAGGCGGAAGCGTTTGTTTCCATCCGGTAAATGGCGATGATGATATTGGGAGGCGTTCCGATGAGGGTGATGAGGCCGCCCAAGAGGGACCCGAAGGCCAGGGGCATGAGCAAGAGGGAGGGGGCGCGTCCGCTCTGGCGGGACATCCAGATGGCCACGGGCATCAGCAACGCCAGGGCCCCCACGTTGTTCATGAATCCGGACAGAATCACCACAATACCGGTAAGGGTGATCACCTGAACGGTGGGACGGGAGCCCACCCTCGACAATCGGCGGGAAAGCGTATCCACGACCCCGGCATTGAGCATCCCCCGGCTGAGGACCAGTACGGCGGCCACCGTAATGACGGCCGGATGGCCGAACCCCGAAAAAATCTGATCGGCCGGGATGAGGCCGGCGATAAAGACAGCAAGCAAGGCGGCGGCGGCCACCAGATCATAGCGCCAGCGGTCCCAGACGAAAAGGACCAGGGTGGCGGATAATATTGCAAAGACCACCGTCTGGTCGAAGGTCAACCCCATAGCGGCCGCCTAGCCCGGGTGGACGGGACCGCCGGTGCGTCTCCCTTCCCCGCCTTCTTGGAATGCCGATTCACCGCGGTCCGCGTGAAAGCGGGCTTTTCCCGAAAAGCTCGGTCCATTTCAATACCGGAAGGCCGCGGCAAGAAGCGCCTGTTCCGGAACTTCCCCGGGGGCGACGGCGTATACCGTTCCACCCCTGATCAAAGACTCCATCGCTACCAAGTCGAGGAGATCCTCGTCACCGGGTTCGGGGGATATGTGCATCTCCACATGGTCCTTTTCCGGATCAAAGCGGCCCCATACCTGTACACCCACGGGGACAAACAACACTTCCACCCTCCCGTGACGGGCCGCTGCAAGCGCTTCTTTTACATCGGTTGTGGTCTGCCCCGTGCCGGCCAATTGGCGGTACCGGTCGGCCGCTTCCTCCCGTGACTTTCGGAAAACAGGTTCCACCAGGTCCCATGCCGGACCGTGCAACGCTTCCGGTTTTAATCCTTCGGGGTTTCCCGGGATGCCCTCCTCCATCAAGACAGGATAGGTATTGGCCTCTTTGTAAACGGGAAAAAGAGAGTCGACTCCGGCCAAGACCAGGGGGGCGTTTCCGTCGGAGAGCACATCGGGCAGTTTCTTGTCGATCATTCGAAACCATCGGAGGATCCTGTCTTTGATTTCGTTGTTCATGTCATGGCCGTAAAACATGGCTGCGCGCTTTCCTCCCCCCTGGGGCGTACCGGTATGAAACTGCAATTGTCTTTCAGGGGAAGCATCCGGAAACGCCTCCGCAAGACTTTTGGGAATCCCCTCCAGCCGGATTTCCCCCACCGTGTATTTCGTGCCTTCCAGCAGGCGCACCTGGTTCTGGCTGAGAGCCAGAATATAAAACAGACCGTCGCTGGTTAAAATCGGAAGCAGGGGTTTCACATGAAATCGTTTTGCAATTACGATGATTTCTTCAAAATGAATCGGCAGCCGGAAAAAATGAAATCCGTTTTCGGAAAAAAACACCGCCAGACCGTCACTTTGACGCATCCAGAAGTTTTTATCCCGCAGCAGCTGATGGGGCGCCTTGAGCATTTCCCGCCCCTCGGGGGCAGACACGCCTTTGGCCCGCAGCCGCTCTTCCGCTTCGCGCAGCAGGTTTTTGAAACGAATGGGGTCTTGTTCCGTCTCGCGACCGGCCCGATGGGTCGGCATAAAAATCGAAACGCACCATTCCGAATACCTTTCCAGAAATGTTTCTTTCAGTTTTTCCATGCTGATTCGATCCATCAGGAAGGTCTCCTTTCATATTTCTATTCCCAGGCTATCGAATCCGCCTTTTCGAGTCAAAAGAAAAACCTTTCATCCTGCCCGTGTGGATGGCACTGAAGTCAAGGGCATTTCGGAAGCGAAACTGGCATTAAATTTCCCGCCGGGCCGGATGATGCCCAGGCAGTTGGGGCCCACGATACGCATTCCACCGGCATAGGCTGTGGCACGGATCCGCTCCTCGATTTGTTTTCCCTCTTCGCCGACCTCCTTTCCGCCGGCCGAGATCACAATGGCGCCCGCCACCTTTTGTTCCACTCCCACATGGTGTCGGTCAGGCCGGAAGGATCACCCATCATCGGTTTTTGCATGCTCGGTTCTTTTTGTTCGGAAAGATGGCGAAGCCCGGCCTAAGGTTCAAGCTCGACCTTCAACTCGAAAAATTTCATCATGTCCTTGAGACTGATGATGCCCGCCAGACGGTTGCCTACTATAACCATGACCCAGTCGGTCTGCGTTGAAAGACCCTCCTATCGGAATGGAAAGAGCCCCGCCGAGAGGGACCATGCAACCAGGATTGCCAGGATCACCCAGCTCAGGTCGATACGGATCTCGAAACCAAAAAGCTTGAACAAATCAATGCGTTTTTTAAACACAGCAGCCCCCTATCCATCTTCACTTTGTTGTGACAATCCGGTGTGTACTCATTTTTTCATCGATTGAAATAAGCGTTCAGCACATACTCCTGCACCATCCTCTGGGTATTGAAAAAGGAGCCGTTGATGGCAATGGAGTAGGCCATCATGTCCATGAAGCGGCCCCGATCGTTGTAGAAGAGGGGGACAACGGCATGCTCCAGCTTGTCGTAAAGAGATGGGGCGTCCTGTGAGTGGTCCCGCTCCTTTCCCTTTCCGTGAACCGGCTCCCCTATTGACCAGCCGGTCAGCCCCTCGATGTAGCCCTCGATCCACCAGCCGTCCAGCACGCTCAGATTCGGGACACCGTTCAAGGCTGCCTTCATCCCGCTGGTCCCGGAAGCTTCCATGGGTGGTTCGGGTGTGTTGAGCCAGATATCCACCCCGGCGGTCATGATCGCGCCCAGCGTCATATTGTAGTTTTCCAGATAGGCCACCTTGATATCGTGTTGAAGTTCATGTTTTGCCCAAAAGATCCGCTTGATGAGTTCCTTTCCTTCATGGTCGCGGGGGTGGGCTTTGCCGCCGTAAATGATCTGGATCTTGCCAACCTCATTGGATATCCTCTTGAGCCTCTCCATGTCTCTGAAAAGGAGATCCGCCCGCTTGTATGTGGCGGCGCGCCGGGCAAAGCCGATGGTCAGGATGTTTTCATCCATGCCCGCCCCGGTTTCCCGGTTGACCAGCCCCATGAGCTGCTTCTTGCACTGCATGTGGGCGCCCCACAGTTCCTCCCTGGGAATGCTCAAGGCGTAGCGCAGGCTGAAATTGTCCTTTCGCCACAAAGGAATATAGCGGTCGAACAGTTCTCGAAACGGTGACGAGACCCAGGCGGCGGCATGGACCCCGTTGGTGATGGCGTCAATGGTATAGCCGGCGAACATGAGCCTGGAGACCTCGCCGTGTTTTCGGGCCACACCGTTTACATAACGACTGAGGTTGAGGCCCAGATAGGTCATGTTCAGGGTGCTCCCTTCATAGAGGGCGCCTTCCAGGCCGAAGAAATCATCCCGCTCGCCGATCACCTTCCGCGCCAGCTCCAGCGGAAACTTGTCGTGACCGGCCGGAACAGGGGTATGGGTGGTAAAAACGCAATGGTTGCGGACCGCATCCCGGTCCTGCGCAATGATCGATTCCCTTCCTGCCTGTTTCGCCGCCTCGTCCAGCAGCGCCAGGGTCAGAAGCGCGGCATGGCCTTCGTTGAGATGGAAGGTGCCGATTTCCTGATAACCCAGGACCCGGAGCATCCTGACGCCTCCGATCCCCAGAATCACCTCCTGTGAAATCCGGTAATGTTCATCCCCGCCGTACAAAGTCTGGGTCAGCCCCCTGTCCCACTCCGAGTTTTCGTGAAGGTCCGCGTCCAGAAAATAGATGGGGACCGTGTAGCCGTTCACGCCCTGGACATCGTAGCGCCAGGCCCGAAGGTGGACGGTTCTTCCTTCCAGCAACACCGACGTTCTTGGAGATTCCTCCTGAAGTAGCTCATCAAAGGCCCAGGAAGCTGGCTCCTCCCGTTGCCAGCCGTCGGCTTCCAGCCGCTGCCGGAAATACCCCTTGCGGTAGAGAAGCGTAACCGCCACCATCGGCAGCCTGAGATCGGCAGCCGAACGGATCGTGTCTCCGGCCAGCACTCCCAGACCGCCGCTGTACGTGCATATTTTTTCATCAATCCCTATCTCCATGGAAAAATAGGCCACAGAGCACTTTTTGTTCGCGATTTTCTCCATAGGTCCTCCTCGTGCATTGATCATTTCAGGCTTTGATGATTTTTATCGACAAGGCTTCCCGCCTGTCATCAGGCGATTCATCCTCAACCCAGATCAGGCTTTCATCCTTTTCAACCATGCCGGCCGTAATCAGCCACCGGACGGCCTTGTCGGCAAGGCCGGTTGTTTCAACATCCAGATGAACAGAATGAACCCCATAAGAAAGGGCCAGGAAGTTGTTCGTTTTTTCATCGCCGCCATGGGCCAGTATCCAGCAGTCGGGCCTGAATCTGGAGATCAGGCACGGGGCGGCCCGGCTCTGCGTGCGGGTCAGGATGTAACGCACATTCAATGCATCGGCCGATTCAACCGCATTCAGCGTGACGACATCCTCCACGGCGGCGCTGCCGGAACCCGCGGCCGCCCGGAAGTAGGCAGGCAAATCGGCCAGTGCCCGGATGGTTTTTTTCTCCCGCTCGGTGGATATTGCGATCTTGCTGATCATTTCAACCGCTTCCACGGGATATCGCCCGATAGCCGTCTCTTCGGACAGCATCACCGCGTCCGTACCGTCCAGAATGGCATTGGCCACATCGGACACCTCGGCGCGGGTCGGGCGGATGTTCTCGGTCATGGAGACCAGCATCTGGGTCGCTGTTATCACCGGCCGGCCCAAAAGATTCGCCTGATGGATCAGTCTTTTCTGAACGGCCGGCACGTCCTGCAAGGGAATTTGAACCCCCAGGTCCCCCCGGGCAATCATGATCGCATCCGCCGCGGAAAGAATTCCCTCGAAATTTTCGATGGCCTCGGGCCGCTCGATCTTGGCGACCACATAGGCGGATTGCCCTTTTGCCTGGACAAATCTTTTTACTTTCAGAATGTCTTCCGCTGTTTCAGCAAAAGAAACACCGAAGGCATCCACCCCCTGCTGCAGGGCAAATGCGACAAAATCAAGATCTGTTTCCGATACGGCATCGGCAACTATCTTTACCCCGGGGATGCTCAGCCCTTTGTGGGAAAGAAGCAAACCGCCGATAACCGTCCGGCAGAAAACCTCCTCTCCGGACACCTTCTCCACCTGGAGTTGTATGAACCCGTCATTGAGGAAAATCAGGTTTCCAGGGGCTACGCTCTCGGGCAGTCGTTTATACTCTACAGGGATTTGGTTCGGTGTGCCCACAACGTCTTTGACGGTCAAAACGACCTCATCCCCCTTTTCCAGCAGAAGCGGCTCCTCAAGGAGTTTGCCGATTCGTATCTTGGGGCCGGGAAGATCCGCCAGAATCATGCAGTGGTGCTGAAGTCTTGCCGCAACTGTGCGGATGCGCTGGATGTCCTCCCTGTGCCCCTGCAGGGTCCCGTGGGCGAAGTTGAGCCGCGCCACATTCATGCCCAAGAGTATCAGCCGTTCCAGGACAGCCTCCGAACGGGAGGCCGGTCCGATGGTACACACGATCTTGGTTCTGTGGGCCGGTAATCTCATGGCCTTCTCCCTTCGCTGTTCATGTATGCTGTTCTTCAAGCCCCTGAAATCATGCTCTCATATAACCTCTACCTGGAGTTCCAGCTTATTAATGGTAAAAAAAGCCAGGTTGAGACCGTTCTGCACGGCCGACTGAAAAATGCACAGCACGATCCCGCTCCAGATAAACAGTGTCATCGGTCAGATACCTCCGCATTGGGGACAAGACACAGCAGGCAGGACAACTTCACCGGACGGATAACCGCCGGGGCACAATCGGGAATTCCAGACTAAGACCACGAACCTGCTTTTTTCTTTTAATTTATCGGATCAGGGGGTTCGAGTCAAAACAAAACCCCCTTTGATAAAGGGGTTAACGAATTCCGGCGAAATCCCTTTTCACCTTACCGGTTTTGAAAACCGAGGCACGGAATGTCGTATCTGTTGACTTGCCCCCGCATAACCCCTAAACTGCCCACCGATTTTCTTTGAAGCTCCTCCGCAGCCCGCGAAGCACTGCCGTCAGGCAGAACCTGCGGGGAATGCGCTCGCTGTTGCGGTTCAAAGCATCCTTATTTTGATGGAATCGTAAAAAGTCGACTTTGGGATGGCAAAGTAAAAAGTTCCAGATGCAAGGCGCGCAAATTCTGAGGAATGAGGCGTACTTACAGGTACGCCGCAATGACGAAGAATGCCGCGCAACGCCGCAGGTGGACTTTTTACGAAGCCATCAATTTTAACATGTGTGGAGCAATCGGATGAAATGCTATTTTTTTCCTTCCAGCACCGCGGATGAAAAACTGGCGCAGATCGTCCGCCGGGGATTGCGCATTCGAAAAAAGGACCTGGCAGCGGTTGAAAAGATCCTGACGGACGTGAAGAGAAACGGAGACCAGGCCGTTTTATCCTACACGCGGCGCTTCGACGCACCTCACATGACGATCGACGCCATCCGGGTGACGCCCGAAGAATTTAAAGCCGCCCGGAACCGGATAAGCCCAGGGTTTTTAAAGTCCCTTAGAACGGCCAATGCCCAGATCGAGGCCTTTCACCGCCTGCAGCGGCCCCGATCCTTCATCCACGCGGAGCGGGAGGGGACCCTTTTGGGCCAGCTCGTACGGCCCGTGGACCGGGCCGGGGTCTACGTCCCGGGAGGCGCAGGTGGGAAGACGCCTCTCGTTTCCTCGGTGTTGATGGGGGTGATTCCGGCAAAGATCGCCGGAGTGCCGGAAGTCATCATGGTCACGCCGCCCACCTCGGCGGGTTCGGTCAACCCTCACCTTCTGGCGGCGGCGCAAACGGCCGGCGCGGATGCGGTCTTCAAGGCCGGAAGCGCCTGGGGGATCGCGGCCCTGGCCTACGGTACCGGGACGATCCCCAAGGTGGATGTCATCGCGGGGCCGGGAAACATCCATGTAACGGCGGCCAAAAAACTTTTAACCGGAGAGGTGGGGATCGACATGATCGCCGGGCCCAGCGAGATCCTGATCCTGGCGGATGAAACCGCTGATCCCGAATTTATCGCGGCAGATCTCCTTTCCCAGGCCGAGCATGATGTCCTGGCCTCGGCCATGCTCCTCACCGATTCCAAGGAGATCGCCGAGAAGGTTTCATCGGCTGTTCAAAGCCGCCTTGCCACCCTGGACCGAAAAAAGATCGCCGAAAAATCCTTAAAACAGTTCGGCCTCATCCTGGTGGTGCCGGATCTTTCAACCGCCTTTGATCTTTCCAACCGCATCGCACCGGAACACCTGGAGCTTTTGATTGAAGATCCCATGGCGCATCTTTCCAGGATCCGGCACGCCGGCGCGGTCTTTGTCGGCCCCTATTCCCCGGAACCCATGGGGGATTATATCGCCGGCCCCAACCATGTTCTTCCCACGGCAGGAACGGCCCGCTTTGCCTCCGCCCTTTCCGTGGATCATTTTATCAAAAAAACGAGCTTGATTTATTATTCCAGGAAAGCGTTTTTACGGGAAGCCAAAAGTGTCATGGAGCTCGCCCGCATCGAGGGGCTTTCGGCCCATTCCCAATCCGTGTCTGCCCGGCTGAAAAACCTGAAAAACAGATGAAATCCTGAAAAGCCGATTTTGCGCGGATTGATCAGGAAGAAATGACGCAAAAGAAAAAGGTTATCCCAAAAGGGTGTCCATGGCCATCATGATGACGAACCCCACCATGACGCCGAAGGTGGCGAGACGGGATTTTCCCTTGGAATGGGTTTCCGGGATAATCTCATCGCTGATCACGAAAAGCATGGCCCCGGCGGCAAAGGCCAGTCCCAAGGGCAGCACCTGCTGAAACAGGGTCACGGCCGCCACCCCCAAAAAACCGCCCGCCGGCTCCACCAGGCCGGTCAGCAGAGCAATACCCCACGCCTGCCATCGACGATATCCCAAGCCGAGGAGGGGAAAGGCCACGGCCATCCCTTCGGGCATGTTCTGGAGGCCGATGCCGATGGCCAGGGCCACGGCCGCACCGGTATCCTCTCCGCCGAATCCCACTCCCACGGCAAGTCCTTCCGGAAAGTTGTGGATCGTGATGGCGATGATGAACAGCCAGATACGGCGCAGAGCGCTGGAAGGCCCTTCTTTTCCCATGACGAAATGCTCGTGGGGAAGCCATTTGTCCATCCGGTCCAAAAAGACCGCCCCCAAAAGCATGCCGATGACCACCACGTAAGCCCCTTTTCCCGGCCAGAGGACATCCCCGTATTCGATGCCGGGGACGATCAGGGAAAAGGAGGTGGCCGCCAGCATGACCCCGGCCGCCCCGCCCAAAAGCGTGTTCATGAGGCGGTCCGAAACCTTTCGAAAGAAAAAGACCGGCAACGCTCCGACGCCGGTGGCCAGCCCCGCAAGGGTGCTGGCGATGATGCCCAGTTCGAACTGGCTCAATCGTGGTCTTTCATGCCGCGGGCCCGAGCTTTTTCGCCCATCGACGGTAAGGATTTTTCACCAGGTTGGCATTGTAATACCGGGGATCGCCGGTGACTTCGCTTCCTATCCAATCGGGTTTTTCAAAGGGTTCGTCTTCTCTTTCCAGTTCCAGCTCGGCGATGACCAGACCCTCGTTTTCCCCTGAAAAGGCGTCCACTTCCCAGGTAAAACCCTTGTACCTGATGAGACGCCGGATCTTTTCGATCAGCGGTTTCTCGCAGAAATCGGCCAGGAGTACTTTCGCATCGGCCACGGGAATCTCATACTCGAATTCTTTCCGAGTGATCTCCGTCAGGGCGCCTTTTACCGCGAGATAGGCCCTGTCGCCGGCGGTGCGGACCCGAACCACGCAATCCCGGGTGCGGCTTAAATACCCCTGCCGGCATACCACACCGCGGCCCGGAGATTTCCAGCCGTCGTTTTTCACGAGGAATTTGCGTTCGATTTCGAAAGTCATGCCGGTCAAACCCGTTCCAGGATATCGCACAGCAGCCGGACCCCGAAACCGGTGCCGCCGGCAGGGCAATACGGTCCCCCCTTCTTGGCGGACGCCGGCCCGGCGATGTCGATGTGTGCCCATCGGGTCTTTTCCATGAATTCGGCAAGGAACAGCGCCCCCTGGATGGCCCCGCCCCAGCGGGATTCGGCCACGTTTCGGATATCCGCCAGCTCGCCTTTAAGCAGTTCCCTGTAGTCTTCAGGCATGGGAAGCCGCCAGCACCGTTCAAAGGTTCTTTCCCCGGACTCCAGGATCGCGCCGGCGAGTGCCTCGTCTTCCGTGAAAAGGCCCGCGATTTTTTCTCCAAGGGCCACCACACAGGCCCCGGTGAGGGTCGCCAGATCGATCATGAATTCCGGCTTGTAGGTCTTTGCCGCCCAGGCCATGGCATCGATGAGGATCAGGCGCCCTTCTGCATCCGTATTGACAATCTCCACGGTTTTTCCGGCAAAGCTTTTCACGATGT
The DNA here is from genome assembly GCA_964596535.1 of uncultured Desulfobacteraceae bacterium. Taxonomy (GTDB): domain Bacteria; phylum Desulfobacterota; class Desulfobacteria; order Desulfobacterales; family UBA2156. The sequence continues at coordinate 30,714 of CAZQUR010000009.1, read as the reverse complement.
CCCCCGGGCGCGTGGCGCTTCCGGAGGGCATATTCTCCACGATGGGAAGGACCCCCACCAACCGCCGTTTCATTTTCAACCGGGAGGCGGCGATGAGGGTCGCCGCGACGGCGGCGGCACCGGACATGTCCGTTTTCATCTCTTCCATCCCTTGCCCGGGTTTCAGGTTGATGCCGCCGGTATCGAAAGTGACCCCTTTCCCCACCAGAACCACGGGCTTACCCGTCTTCACGGGGGCGTGCTCCAGGACCACCAGTTGGGCCTGGCGCTCACTTCCCGCCGAAACGGAGAGCAGGGCATGGAAGCCCTTTTGCCGGAGCGTTTTTTCGGTGTAAAGGGTCGCTTTCAATCCCGTTTTTCGGGCTTCTGCCATGACGCCCCTGGCGAAGTCCTCCGGTCGTTTCTCGTTGGCGGGCATGGAGACCCATTCCCGCGCCAGGAGGGTTCCCCGGCACACGGCTTCAACGGATTCGGGCAGGCTTCGAAGCCGCTGCTGAATCGAACGCGGCGCAAGAAACGCGATCTTTGCCAGCTCCCGCTCTTTTTTCTCCGTTTTGTATCGGTTGAATCGATGATTGGCCAAAAACGCGCCTTCGAGCATCGGTTCGAGGATTTCCCTCGGATCCCGATCCAGGCGTTCCGGGGAAGGCACTTCAAACATCGCTTCTTCCAGCTTCGTTCCGATACTCTTCTGGACACCCTTCCCGGCAAAAACACGCAGGGTTTCCCGGTTCACCGATTCGGATTTTCCAAGGCCCAAGAAAACCACCCGTTCCACCGGGAAATCTTCGAGGCGGTAAAGGGTCAGTTCGTCCCCTTTTTCTCCCTTGAACTCCGGATACTTCCTGGCGGCTTCCACGAGCCGGGCGATGATCGGATGATCGGTGAGCTCCCGGTCTTCCGTAACCGGAACGATCAGGTTCTTTACGCCTTTTTTCTCAATGTCGACCCACCGCAAATGCATCATGATCCTTTCCTTTCCCCTTTCATAACAGATAAAATCATAAAAACCCGACGTTATTCTTGCCGCCTTTCGAAACACACCTTCCCGGATCGGGTTGTGTCCGGCAAATTACAGGGTGATCGGCCGACCTGTCAAGATGTCGGGTGTTCTTCCTATGCTCGAATGCGGATGAAAAGTTGCATTGACATGAAAAGAATCTGCGATATGGATCTGTGAAAACATTCTTATTTCATTGGCCCTTCAAAACCCTTAAAGGACATACACACCGGCAAAAAGAGATGAAGCCCGGCTCGGGTTCAGGAATCGGGTTCGAAAAAGTGCCTTTTATGCGCAAAGGGCTTTGATCCGAGAAACGGCCTCCCAGGAAAAGGGTTCTTTCTGACAGGGAAAAATGGCGTTGTTGGTAAAAATCGGATCCGATTCAAGAGGATACCTGGAGGAAGCGACGGCGTCTTTCCACAGGGCAGTGTGCGGGATCGGCGAATAATAGGCCGGGATCGGCCGGACCCCGCAGGCCTTTACAAAGCCAATGGAGGATGCCACCGAAGAAAAGGATTGGCCCGGAAGCCCCGCCAGCAGGTACGCCCCCACCTGATGACGCGTAAAACCGGCTTCCAAAAGAAACGCGGCGGCCTGCGAAAATTCTTCCAGGGTCACCTTGTGATCCCATCTTTTCCCGTCTTTCCATCCTGCCGTCTCCAGCCCCAGCCGAAGCGTCACAAATCCCGCCTCTTTGAGCAGCCGCGCCGTTTTCGGCGCGATCTTCCGGATATGCAATGCATTGGGCGTGTGAAAACGGACCGGCAGGTGCATCCGAACAATTTTTTCCAGGATGGGAACCGCGTGATCCGAGGCCTCCGCCAGGAATGCATCGTCATAGAGGGCGTAATCCGTCACACCATGCCGTTCATACCAGTAGCGGATCTCCTGTACAACGATACCGGGTGAACGGCGCATCCGTTTCGGGGAAAGCACACCGGAGGCACAATAGGGGCAGGAGAAGGGGCACCCCAGGGACGTGAGCAGGGGAACATGGGGAATCCGGTGCTGCAGTTCCAACGCCGGGTAAGGCCATGTATTCATGTCCCCGGGATCAAATCCGCTTTGTTCCTTCAAGCATGCCAGGGTACACCCCGTCAGTTCTCCGGCCAGGTCCAGGATGTGGGCCCCTCCGGGTCCGGCCAGGACGCGATCCGCACCGCTCTTTTCCCGGGCATGATCCGGACAAAGTGTGGCGTACACCCCGCCCAGCACCACCGGAATCTCCGGAAACGCCTCTTTCAGCATGCCGATGGTTTCCCGGACGCCGGTCCACCAATAGGTCATCATGGAGGTCAACAGGATCAGATCCGGAGGGGTCAACCGGCGGAGATCGTCATAAAACCAATCCGGTGGTATGCCGTACCGGGAAAACCGCCGAAGGACGTCTTCGAGCCCGCCCGGTTTCGGGATCGGAGTTTTTGGATACGGCCCGCGGCCGAATCGGAGGTTCGGGGATAAAGGACGGGCTCTGGGATGAAAACGATCCAGGCAATTGACATACGACACGGTGATGCCGCATCGGCGCAGCACCGCCGCCAGTACCAGAATCCCCAACGGCTGCGCCCAGAAATCGTATGCGGCAAAATCGTGGATCCAGGGATTGACGATCAATACGTGGGGGGGTGTGGGGCGCACGGCCATATCAGCCGCCGTCGGGTTCGGCCTCGGGAAAGTACGCCATCGAGGTTTTCTTCAGTTCCCTTTTGCTGAACAGGAGCGTGTATTGAACAATTCCCGTCTTTTCGGCGATTTCTTTCACGATCTTCCGGCAGGAGGTCTCGTCTCTGGCATGGATCATGGTGTAAAGATTGTACGGCCAGTCCTGGGCGGGATTTCGGCGGTAACAATGGGAGACTTGCCGGAACTTCGCCATCTTTTGACCGACGGCCTCGATTTGGTCTTCTTCCACCTGCCAGGCCGCCATCACGTTCACCGTGTACCCGGATTTCTGGTGGCGCAAGGTGGCGCCGAACCGCCGGATGACGCCCCGCTCGCAGAGCTCCTTCAGGATAACCATCAGCCGTTCTTCCGGGATGGAAAGCTGCCGGGCCATCGCCAGATAGGGCCTTTCGGTGAGGGGGATATCCCCCTGGATCAGGGCGATGATCTTTTTCTCGAGTTCGGAAAGCATGAACGCCTTCACCCGCTGAATTTTTCCGGAAAAAGCTTTTGGATGGCATTCCTGGATGCGCGGCAGATACCGCGCTCCGTGATCAAGCGGGTGACCAGCCGCGCCGGCGTCACGTCAAAGGCATAATTGGCGCAGGGGCTTTCCTTGGGTGGAATGCGGACCCGGTGGTTCACGCCGTCCTCCATACCCTCCACAAAACGGATCTCGTCCGGGTCCCGTTCTTCGATGGGGATCTCCCCGAGGCCGTCTTTGAGGTTCCAATCGAAGGTGGTGGACGGCAGCGCCACGTAGAAAGGAACCCCGTTGTCCTTCGCCGCCAGGGCCTTGAGGTACGTCCCGATCTTGTTGGCCACGTCCCCGGTCCCCGTGGTGCGGTCGGTTCCCACCAGTACCATGTCCACCCGGCCGTGCTGCATGAGGTGCCCGCCGGCGTTGTCGGTGATGACGGTGTGCTTGATGCCGTAGACGCCCAGTTCCCACGCCGTCAGCCGGGCGCCCTGGTTCAAGGGGCGGGTTTCATCCACCCACACATGGACGTCGATCCCCGCGTCATGGGCGGCATAAATGGGGGCGGTGGCGGTCCCGTATTCGATGCAGGCCAGCCACCCGGCATTGCAATGGGTCAGGATGTTCACCGGGCCGCCGGTCTTTTTGGCCGCCGCCTCCCGGATCAGGGTGACCCCGTGCATACCGATGCGCCGGCAGTTTTCCGCTTCCTCTTCGGCGATGATACCCGCCTCTGTCTTGGCCGTCCGGATGCGGTCCGCGGTGTCGGATAACCCCGCCACAGCCCGATAAACCCGATCCACACCCCAGGAGAGATTCACCGCTGTGGGGCGCACCGCTTTGATCTTCTCGCAGAGCCGGTAAAATGTGTCTTCTCGGCCGGCCCCGGCCTCTCTTGCGGCCAGCACCGCGCCATAGGCACCGGTGACGCCGATCAGCGGCGCCCCCCGCACCATCATTTCACGAATGGCATAAACGATATCTTCTACGGTTTTGAGTTCCGAGATGATCAGGCGATGGGGGAGCCACCGCTGGTCGATCACCTTTACGGCATCGGCTCCGTCGTCGAACCAGATGGGGCGAAGGTCTTGATTTCCCGCTTTCATCTTTCAAAAAATCCCCTGGAATACTGCGTGTGGAAAGGGTTTTGGGGGCAACGTCACGCAGAAGGCAAGACAAGATCGAATTGGACACGCCCTTGAAGGACATGTTCTTTTAAGACCCGCCGCATCTTTTCCGGATCCATCTTCTGATATCGAATCGGGGATGCGCTTTTGAGCGCCACCGTCACGATGGGCTCCTTGTCGCATTTTTGAATACATCCGGAGGCATACACGTGGATATCCGGCCGGTTCAGGGCCTCCAGCTCCTCGAGGAGGACCTCCATGATTTCCCGGGCACCCGCCTGGATGCCGCAGTCGCCCATGTGGACAAAGATTTTGGCCGCGGATTCCTCCTGCCGGAGCGCCAGGGCGCCGGCGGCCTTTTCGTGGAGCGCTGTCAGGTCTTCCACCGTGAGTTTCAAAGCCCATCCCCTTTCGCGGTCGGCATTTTATGTTTCAGTTATCAAAATCCTGCCCCGGTGTCAATTCCAAGGGCACCCTTTCTCTTCCCGCCGCCGGGAGCCGGGAAAGGATTTTTCCGTTTCCATCCGTTTAAAGCCTCCCCGCTGCCCCGCTAGGCGGAATTTCCGCTTCGCTCCAACCGGCGAAGCACTGCCGTCAGACAGAACCTACGGGGAATGCGCTCGCTGTTGCGGTTCAAAGCCGGGCGTCTTTCACCGTGGGGAGGATCCGAATCCCGGAATCATCGGCAAAAACCCTTACCGCCCCGTGGACATGCGTCGAATAAATTCCGGCCCCGAAACGGCGGTACCGCTGAAGGATTTTCGAATGCGGGCCCCGGTTTCCGGCGGAGACGATGACCACCCGGGGTTTGACGGTTTTCACAAAGGCCACGGTGCTCGAGGTCTTGCTCCCGTGATGCGGCGCCACCATGACGGTGCTTTGGATCGTATCCCCGGCAATGTGGATCAGTTCATCTTCCGCCTTGGCCATAATGTCCCCCGGGAAAAGGAATGCGGTATTTTTGTAGCGAACCCGGAGGACCATAGAGTTGTTATTGGTATTGCGCCACCGGTCCCTTTCTTTGAACTTCCGGTATCCCGGCGGCGGATATAAAATGTCGACATCGGTGCCGTTGATCCGAAAGGTCCGGGGCAATTTCTCATAGGGCGGCATCGGGGTTTGTTCTTCGCCGACGACGCGCACGAATGCATGAAAGGATTCGGATTCCTCCCGGTCGCCGTTGGTCCAAAGGGCCCTCACGCGGAAATGACGAAGGATATGGACCAGGCCGTTCATGTGGTCGCTGTCGGGATGAGATAAGACAACGGCATCGAGAAAATGGATTTTTTTCCGCCGCAAAAAGGGCGCCACCACGTTGGCGCCCACGTCAAAGGCGGTGTTGTCCGGGAATCCGCCCCCGTCGATGAGGAGATTGTACCCCTTGGGCAACTCGGCCAGAACGGCGTTCCCCGCCCCCACATCGATGACGCTGACCCGGAGATCCGTATGCCACAACCGGTGGTGCAGCCAGTACCCCGCATCCGCGGCGATCGCCAGGACAAGGATGAAGACACCGATCCATGTCCGGCGCCGGTACAGCCCGACAGGAACCCATCGACTCACGGAACGGAAAAACCCGTCTTCCGCCGTCACCATTGATGGGGGCTCGGGAACGCCCTTTTCCCTGTTGATCCCATGGAAAATAAGCCCCATGGCTGCGTAGTACAAAACAACTTCAAACCCCGTCGGTGTGAAGGTATCCAGGGACGCATAGGGGATTCGGGAAAAAAAGTGCACCGCGTCAATGGCCTTCTGGACGACAACTGCGGAAAACTCAAGGCACACCGCCGATCCGTGAGGAAAAACAAAATAGAGGCAAACCCCCAAAAGCCCACCGGGGACCGCCAGGAAACCGACCAGGGGAACAATCGCCATGTTTGCCGCTAAAGAAATCAACGCAACCCGGTTGAAATAAAGCATCACGATGGGAATGGTTCCCAGCACGGCAAAGCCGGAAACCAGTAAAAAGGAAACCAGCCATCGCCGCATCCTTGAAAAAAGGGATTCTTTCCCGGTTTTATGACTGCGCTCCCACCACCTTCTGGTCTTGGACATACCGAAAAGGATCGAAAAGACAGAGGCAAACGAGAGCTGGAAGGAGATGGAAAAAAGGGCGGGCGGATGGACGAGCAAAATGACCAGGGCGGCCATGGCCAGGGTGTTGAAGGGTTCGTGCTCCTTTTCAAAGAAAAGGGCCGCAAGGAAAATCGCCACCATGATGACGGCCCGCTGGGTGGACGGCGCCATCCCGGACAAAAGCCCATAGCCCAGGACCGGGATCAGGGATAACACCGCGGCCGCCTTCCGGGTCCAGGCGCGCCGCAGCAACGCCGGAAAACAGGAAAGGGCCCGGATCCAAAGCCAAAAGGCCACCCCGGCGACGATGCCGATGTGAAGTCCGGAAATGGCCAGAATGTGGCTGACCCCCGCCCGGCTGAAGGCCTCCCGGAGATCGGCGGAAATCTCCGAGCGGAGTCCCAGCACCAGGGCCTTGAGGATTCCCCGCGTCTCGGCGGAATACGCAGGAAGACGGCCGTCGATGAAGCGGGAAAGGGTTTGGCGGAACCCTTGAATCCGATAAAAAAAAGACGATTTTCCCGTTTCCGGCGCGACATGCAGATCCCTTTCGGACGTATAGGCATTGGCCCAGATCCCTCTAAAGGCCAAATACCTTCGATAATCAAACCCCCCGGGATTTTGAAAACTGTTGACGGGACGGATCCGTGCCGTCATGGAAAGCCGGTCCCCTGCCTGAAACGCCGGGGGGTTCCCCCAACAGGAGACCCGGAGTTTTCCCGCCACGGGGGGAGGCGTCTCCGTATTCGTTCTTCGATCCTTTATCGAAAGGTTCGTCAGGACAAAGCGCGTCCGTTTTTCGTCCCGGCGGATCTCGCCTGCGACGGTTCCGGAAAGATGCCGTTTTTGGGGGCCGATGAATCGCACCACGTGGTTTTCGGGAAACCGGGGCGCGGACCAGGGCTGGACGGAGAGATATCCGAGGAGAATAAAGAAAATCAGGGGAAAAAGGCGGATTTCTTTACGGCATATCAGAAAATAACCGATAAAGGCGCCTGCCGCGCCCACCCCCAAAACACCCCATATCCAATGGCCGGGGAATCGCGTTCCGACAAAGATCCCGGAAATAAGGGATAACAACAGCGGGATCAGGGGACGAAAATAATACCTCTGGCGCATCTGCGTTCACCACCCGCCGTGCCCGAGGACCGGTTCACGTCAACGGATTCCGGCACGCCCTAATCTCGAATGCGTTTGACGGCGGCGCCCAAACGGGCGAATTTTTCTTCCATCTTCTCGTAACCGCGATCCAGATGGTATACCCGGTTGACCACGGTGGCCCCTTTGGCGATGAGGCCCGCCAGCACCAAAGAGGCGCTGGCCCTCAAATCCGTGGCCATCACCGGCGCCCCGGAAAGGGCCGGGACCCCCTTGATGGCGGCCGTGTTCCCCGAAACGATGATATCGGCCCCCATCCGCCGCAGTTCGCTGACATGGATGAACCGGTTTTCGAAAATCGTCTCGGAGATGACACTCAGGCCCTTTGCCACGGACATCAACACCATGAACTGGGCCTGCATGTCCGTGGGAAAACCCGGATACGGAAGCGTTTTTACATCCACGCTGGCGATGGTGTCGCCCCCCCGGACGCGGATACCCCCTTCTTCGATTTGGATTTTCGCTCCCACCATGAGGAGTTTATCCATGAGCGCATTCTGATGTCCGGGATCACATCCTTTCAGGAGCACATCCCCCCGGGTCAGGGCGGCGGCCACCATGAATGTTCCGGCTTCGATGCGGTCCGGAATGACGGCGGTCGAAACCGGGGACAAGGAAGAAACGCCGTCCACGGTAATCACCGACGTTCCCGCGCCGGTGATCCGCCCCCCCATCCGCTTGAGGGTGTCGGCCAATGCCGTGACTTCCGGCTCCCGGGCCGCATTCCGGATAATCGTCCGGCCTTCGGCCAGCACCGCCGCCATCAGGATGTTCTCAGTCCCGGTCACCGTGGGCACATCCAGAAACAATTCCTTGCCCCGCAGTATCGGGGCCGAGGCCTCCACATATCCGCCCTTGAGTTCCAGGGTGGCCCCCATCTCTTCCAGGGCCTTCAGGTGGATGTTGATGGGCCGTGCGCCGATGGCGCACCCGCCGGGCAAAGAGACCCGGGCCTTTTTCAGGCGGGCGACCAACGGACCCAGCACCAGGATGGACGCCCGCATTTTCCGAACCAGGTCATAAGGGGCCTCGGAATTATTCAGCCCGGCGGCGTTGATCCGCACCTCCCCGGGCCCCCGTTCCACCACCGCCCCCAGGTGCGACAAGAGCCGCTCGATGCTTTCCACATCCATGAGATTCGGAACATTGCCAAAGGTGTTCCATCCATCCGTCAAAAGGGCGGAGGCCAACATGGGCAGCGCCGCGTTCTTGGCGCCCCCGATGCGGACTTCCCCCTTCAGCGGCCGTCCGCCTTCGATCACGATGCGATCCATTCTTCCTCCCAATGAAAAAGCGCTTCTGCCCAGGATCCGGCAGAAGCGCTTCCCTTATGCGATATGCGATGCCCGACGGATCAGTGGTGCCCGCCGCCCTTCCCCTGGGCCGTATCGATGACCGCCTTGATGATGCAATAGGCCATGCCCAGACCCAGGATCGTCAGTGCAAACCACAATCCACCCATGAAGACCAGGTGGGACATGTCCCAGATCCACTCGAAATTAAATGGAAACATCTTCTCCTCCGTTTATGCCTGGGCCGGGCTCAGTTCGGCGTCGGCAGGTTCGGCGTCGGTGTCGGGCGCGGACGCAGGGGGTGCCGCGGATTCGGTTACGATGGGGTTCAGTTCCGCCTCCTGGGGAAAGACCGGAAGGTACCGGTAAGAAAAAGCCACAAAGATAATCCCGTACGCCACGGGCAGGAGGGTGGTGGCCACTTCCTGCCAACTGGGATAATACATGGGCCATCCTTCGAAGGGGAGGACCGGTACCGCCAGGGTCTGGAGCACCATGACCCACCGGTTGACGCACACGCCGATGGCCCCCAGGACCACGGCGGTCATGAGCGCGGGAGGCGTGTTTCTTCCTTTCCGGGTGAGCAGGATCGCCGCCGGGATCACCCCGCCGATGACGATCTCCAGGATCAGGATCCAGACGCCGTACAGGGGATTGTCGGAATAAAACTGCATGAAGGTCATCCCCCTGGCCGGCGCCGTGACGGTGGCCCAGTACCAGGTATCGATGATCTTGGCCACGATGTAGGTGGCCATCATCCAGCCGGCGATCTTGGCCAGCAGGTCGTAGACATCGTCCTTGATGAGCCTTTTGCCGGTAACCTTTTCGGTGATCCTGGCCAGCATGATGGTGAAGCACGGTCCGTAGGCCGCCGCCGACCATGTAAAGAGGAAAAAGGTCCAGGGCCAGATGAAAAGGCCTTCCCGAAACGCGAAGGGACGTCCGAAAAGAACACCGGCCACACCGCCCAGAGAGCCCTGATGGAAAAAGCTTAAAAAAGCCCCTGTGGCGGCAAACAGCGGCATGACCTCGTGCATGTGATGGGTCAAATTCTGGAAAAAGGGCACCCGCTCGATCTGGCGGTTTTCCAGGACCAGCGGGAGGTACTCGATGGTCAAAACACCGAAATAACAGGTCAGACAAAAGGCCACCTCGGTGAGCATGGAATGGACGTTGGCGTGCCAGAAGATGAACCACCCTCTCAACGGCTGGCCGATGTCGATGGCCAGGATCAACAGGGCTGAACTGTAACAGATGAACCCGATAAGGACGGCGAAATTGATGATGTTTTTCAGGTTTTCCTTTCCGATGAGATATCTCAAAAATCCCGTGAAAAACGCCCCGCCCCCCAGGGCGATCACCGTCAGGTCCGCCCAGATCCAGGCGGCGAATCCGTAGGCGTCGTTCATGTTGGTCTGGTTGAGCCCCTTGATCCAGACCATGAGCATGGCCACCACGCCCCAGATCAGAAGCGCCACCACCGGCCCCAGTTTCATGAGAAATTCCGGCAGCGGGCAGCGTTTCACCCCTTTGGGAAACAATGCGTCATCCATACGTTCCTCGCTTTTTATTCCTCAGGTTCCTTGCGGTTGCGTCCCTTTATGCGGGTTCATGAATCATTCAAAGATCCTTACCCGGCCCTTCATGGGGCAGATAGTTGTCGCCGGCCCGCCGGATCCATTCCCGGCTCGACAGGTAATACACCTTGGGATTGGTTCCCAATCGCTCGAGGAGTCGAAAGGCCGAGGGGTTTTTCGGACGGCCCGCGTGGACCGGGTCCGGTTGAACGATCTGATGAACCCGGTGCGTTTCATTGTTCAGGTCCCCGAAAACGATGGCCCCGGCCGGGCAGGCCTGGGTGCAGGCGGTCTGGTATTCCCCTTCCTCCAGTTCCCGCCGGTCTTCCATGAAGGCCCTGTCCTTGGCCAGTTGATACCGGTGGTAGCAGAAGCTGCATTTTTCCACCACCCCCCGCATGCGGGGGGAGACGTTGGGGTTGAGATACTTTTCCATGCCGTTGGGCCAGACCGGATCCCACCAGTTGAAGTACCGGGCGTGATACGGGCAGGCCGCCATGCAATACCGGCATCCGAAGCACCGGGTGTAAATCTGGCTGACGATCCCGGTATCCATACCGTAGTCGGTGGCGGTGGCCGGGCAGACGGAGACGCAGGGGGAATGGCCGTGATCCCCCTCGCAATGCATGCAGGGCCGGGGAAGGTAGCAGATATCCGTATCCGGAAAGGGCTTTCCGTTGGTCAGCTGGTAGACGCGCATCCAGGTAATGCTGTCCAGCTTGTTGGTTTCGTCCTCTTTGAACGGAACATTGTTTTCCGCCATACAGGCGACCATGCAAGCGCCGCATCCGGTGCATTTGTCGAGATCGATCACCATTCCGTACTTCTTGGCCTGCTCGTGTTTCATCGGAACCTCTTATGCAGTGTCGAATTTCGGTCTTGCGCAAAAAGCGCCGCGTCTCTGGACGCCCGGCAACAACCTCATACCCGGGACAATTTCGCCCGAATGCCCCACGCGGCGTTGAGCCCGGACGCCCCGTCCTCCACCGGACCCATCAGCGCGCTGGCGTTCACGCCTTTTCCGGCCAGGTACCCGTCATAGGCGTGATGCCCGAGGCCCGTGGGAATCCCCACCAGCCCCGGCATGATCCCTTCAAAAAGATGAACCCGCACCCGGGCCTCCCCTTTGGGTGTCACCAAAAGGGCCGATTTCCCCTCGGAAAGCCCCATGGTCTTGGCCGTTTCGGGATGGACCTCCACAAAAAGCGTGTCTCCCTTCAACACCGTGTCCGGGACGGTCTTGATGACAAAAGGCGGATCGCCGATGTATCCGTTGGCAAGCCGTTGGGAATCAAAGGGAATCAATATCAGGGGAAACGCCGGTGCCTCTCCCTGGGGCTGCACCATCACCTGCATTCCCGCATCCCGGCTTTCCTCGGAGATGAATTCGAATCTCCCCGAAGCGGTTTCAAACGCCGGATACCCCGAACCGGGTGCAAAGTCCGCTTCCACCCGGTAACCGGTTTCCCGGAGTGTCTCCAGCGCATCGCCGAGAGTGTCGTCCAGGCAGCCTTCGTAATCCTCCCAGGGGAACGCCTTTTGCACAGGATCCCCCAGGGCCTTTGCCAGCCGCAGGATCACATCCCCGGTGTGCATGGTGTGGAACTGGGGATGGACCACGGGTTTGGCCCATCCAATATACGGCTTGTTGAATCCTTCCGCGCAGGGAACGTCTTCGTATCGCTCCAGGTACATATGGTTGGGAAGGATCAAGTCGGCGTTTTGGGCTGTTTCATCCATGAAGGAAGAAAAGCTGACGATGAAGGGGATTTTGTCCAGGGCCTTCTTTAAAAGGGCCGGATCGGAAAGGGTGTAGTACGGGTTGGCTTCCAGGACGAATAAGGCCTGCACCCGGGAGGGGTCGGCGGCGGTGACCATTTCCGGAACCCGATGGAGAAGGTGCCGGGCGAAGATGTATTTTTGCGTACCGGCGCCGTCGATTCGGGGTTGCTGCATTCCCGCGGCAGCCGTGGCGTCCATCTCCACTTCGGGCCATTGGATGTAATCGGGACCCGGAACCGCCCATATCCCGCCTTTCCGGTTGATGTTTCCCACCAGGGCGTTGAGACCATGCACCGCCATGAATTCGCCGATGCTCCCGGGTGTGGTTCCCTTCCCCCGCCCGCAAATGGCCAGGGGATGGTTTGCCCCGGAAAAGCTCCGGGCCAGGGCGACGGTCGTGCTCTTATCGATCCCCGTCACCGCTTCCACCTGTTCGGGGGTCCATTTGGAAAGCACTTCGTTTTTCCATCGATCCAGCCCCGATGCATAAAAACCAATAAATTCCCGCCGGTGCAACGATTCCTTCAGGATCACATGGGCCAACCCCAGTGCGAGGATCCCTTCGGTTCCCGGGTTCACCGGGAGCCATTTGTCGGATTTCGCCGCCGTGTTGGAAAGCCGGGGTTCGATCTGGACCACCTTGCTCCCCTTTTCCTTCCAGGCACTGTGGGCCCGGAACATGCGGACCGGAGACCCCCACCCTTCGAGGATACCGCTTCCAAAACTCAAAATAAAATCGGCATTTTCCACATCGAACCCCGCGGAGGCCTGGACCCCTTGCATCAGGTGAAGGGTCATTTCGTAAGAATCCCGCATGGAGGGGGTTCGGATGAAGTTGGGGGATCCGTAGGCGGTGAGAAACCGTTCCATAAGGCGGCCCACGGTGCCGCCGTCGGTTCCGGAAATACACGCCAGGGTGTGGGGCAGACGCTCGTCCCGCAGCGCCGTCAGTTTTTCAACAACCAGGACGATGGCATCCTCCCAGGAGATCTTTTCCCAGCGGTTCTCGCCGCGTCCGCCGGTACGCCGCAGGGGCGAGGGGACACGCGTGGGGCCGTACAGCAGCTGGAGCCCGGACAGCCCAAGGATACAAATCCCCCCGTCGTTCACGGGATGTCCCGGTGTCCCTTCGATCTTTACGGCGTGATCCCCCACTTTGCGTACCGTGACGCCGCACCCCCCGGGGCACAACATGCACGTCGTCTCGACAAAGGTCACCTCTCCGGATTCCGGTACCGGGGTCCAGGGCCAGTTCTGGGACCAAATGGCCAGATCGTCCGTGAGCTTCCACGGCAGTGGGGAGAGGGTCGTTCCCGCCGCACCGCCGATCAAAAAGGACAAAAAGCTTCTTCGATCCATCTTCATCAGTGCTACCTCGTCAAACCGCGGGTTGGGATCCGTTTCATCGTTTTTTCCCTTTTCTTTTCATTTATGGCACACGAAACAGGCTTCGTGCTGCGTCTGGACGCTGCTCTTTCGTCCGGGCAGGGATCCCGGAAAGGTGATGCGGATAATATTGTTGAAAAACCCTTCGACGGGCGTCTCGCCTTCCGAAGCCGTCTTTGCCGCCGTCTCGGCATGGCACGCGGCGCAGTCGTCCATCTTCATGCGGTCCCAGGAGTTTCTCTTGATTCCGGCGATGTTGCGGCCCCAAATATCCCGGCTGAGGCCGGTGATGCGGTTTTCTTCATAGATCCGGGAATGGGTGGATTCGCCGATGGGACCGTGACAGGTCACACAATCCATATTGGCCAGCTTGACGTGGGCGGCATGGGAAAAGAAGACGCAATTGGGCTGGCGGGAATGGACCAGCCAAGGGACTTCCCGGTACTTTTCCACGTATTGGGTGACGAACTTGACTTCCTCCGGATGATCGGTTTGGGCTTCTTCGTGGCATTCGATGCATTGCGCCAACCCCGGAACCCCCGAAAAGCTCCCGTCTTCCCGGAAAAAATGGCAGCTTTCACACCCCTCGGTCACCATGTCCACATGAAGGGCATGATTGAAGTCGATTGGCTGCTTTTTCTCGGAATACAAAAGTTTGGGTAAAACGACCCATCCCACCAGGAGGCTCGCAATGAATCCCGCCAAAAAGAAAAAGAGAATGGATCCGCCGGCTCCATTCCCTTTTTCCGGTTTGTCTTGTTCCGGCTGCTTCCCCGTATCTGTCAGTGCATCCGCCTTTGCCTTGTCATCGTTGGTGCTCATATCCACCCCGTCTTCACAAAATTGAACCACATCGCATGCGCATTCCCCGCTGCTTGCCGGAGTAAAACGCCGAATCCGTCGCTCAGGGCGAAACAATCAGCAAGCGCATCTGAAAATGGATACTTTTCCTTAGGGTCCCTGCGGCACACCGCCGTAAGGCAGAACAATCCCCGGGCTTGCGGCGGGAAATTTCAACTGTCCCATCGGGCTGCAATTGCCATCGATCGATTTGGGCAAAAATGAAAATCGGGGTCTTTTACCCTTTGGGACTTTTTTTGTCAAGGCAAAAACAAGGGTGAAATCACTGGGCGTAACTGTGCAGACCGGGTAAGAAATTAACACCGAAATAGGTAAACAGGACGGCGCCGAATCCGATGATGGAGATATAGGCCAATCGTTTTCCGTGCCATCCGCGCATGAGCCGGGCATGCAAAAGCGTGGCATAGACGAGCCAGGTGATCAAAGACCACGTCTCCTTGGGATCCCATTGCCAGTAGCTGCCCCATGCGGAATTGGCCCATACGGATCCCGTGATGATCCCCGCAGACAAAAACAGGAAACCGAACATCACCATCTGATGATTCAGGGTCTCCAACATGCGGTTCTCCGGAAACAGGGAAAGCAAGCGGTTCTTTTGCCGGCCTTCCTTTTGTTTTATGAGGTACATGAGACTGATCCCGAAGGCGATGGCAAAGGCGGCATAGCCGATGAAGCAGGTGATGACGTGGGCGATGAGCCAGTTGCTTTTCAGCGCCGGCACCAGGGGCTGGATCCGGTCGTTGATGTTGGGGGACAGGGATGCGTAGGCCATGGCCAGAAAGGCGATCGGGGCCACAAAGGCCCCGATCACCCGGTTTCCATACGCCCGCTCCACCACCAGATAAATGACCATCAACGTCCACGAGAAAAAAACAAGAGACTCGTAGAGGTTTGATAAGGGGGCATGACCGATGCCGAGTTGATACGATTCGATCCAACGCAGCAGGATGCCCGCGGTTTGCCCGACAATCCCCGCGAATGCGATCCAGGTGGCGGCTTTTCCGACGGTTTCCTTTTTAAAAACCCAGGCAGCGATGTAAATCGTCGCCGACAGGCCGTAGACAAAGGTGATCACGGACAATATGAATGAACTGGTCATTGAATATTCCTTTTTTCCCGGCGTTTTTCGGGGTTACCCGGCCAATTTCCCGGCCAGCTTATCGACAACGGCTTCCATGGACAATTTGTTTTTATTGGCCGTTCCCGCCACGAGCACCCGGTTCTCTTTTCCTTTCTGCGTTACCTCCACGCAAATCCGTTTGTGGGACATGAAAAAGGCAATATAGCATCCGACAATCATGATCACGAACCCGGAATAGATCACCCATACCCCCGGATCCTTGGAGACCTGAAGACCGGTATAGTACCGGCGTTCGACGGTCTCAACGGAAAAAAACATCCTGTCCTTGCGCATCCGATCGAAACCGGGGAACCGTAACGGCAAAACGATCTCCTTGGGCGTTCCCCCAGGCGGAGTCAGGGTTCCCAAAACCGTCTCCCCCAAATCCTGTCCCCTGAAGAGATATCGGCGCTTGAAATCCCGGTAAACAAAGGATCCGGCCCCTTCGGGAAGATCGATCTTTTGCCCGGCAGAGACTTTTTTCCGGTATTCCAGCTTTGTTTCTTCACTTTCCATCTTCAACGTGACGGTATCCGGCGGGAGCTTTCCGTAACTCGACTGGAAAATACGGATTCCCTTGTACTGCATGGGGTCATTGACCCGGATGCTCTTTTTTGCCACGGGTTTGCCGTCTTCCACGATGGTCAGATCGGATCGAAACTCTTTGGGCGTCCCGGTTTCGTAAAAACTCACGTGGAACGCATCGCATCGGATGGCGAAATCCAGCGGCAGGACAACACCCGTCTTCCGCAGGCGGATACGGCTTTCCGCCTGGCCCTCGGGAATGGTGACAAACCCTTCGAACCCGAAAAAAGATCCCACCAGCGCGCCGATCAAAAGCAAAATCACGCTCAAGTGCACCGTATAAACGCCCAGCCGTGTCCATCGTCCCTTTTCGGCAAAAACGCAAAACCCGTTTTCCGTATCTTCCAGTAAAACGGTCCTGAACCGCCGTTTTATCTTCGAAACGAAAAGCGGTTTCAATGTCTCCAGGGGCCTGGAATCGTTAAAAACGGCCTTGTTCGGGATTTTCCGGAACCGTTCCAGGACAAATCCGGGATTTTTCCGGAAAACGATCTTCCAGGTCCCCGAGAGCCGATTCAAAGAACAGACAATGATATTGAGGGTCAACAGCAGCAGCAGGAACTGGAACCACCACGAATGGTACATGTCGAAGATGTCCAGGATGGCGAAAAGCCGGTAAAGAAAGGGGCCGTAGGTGTTGAAATAATCGGATGGACTGGCGTTTTGGGGAACCAGGGTGCCGATGACGGAAGTGGCCGCCAGAACCAGCAAAAGGACCACAGTGAGACGGACGGAGGCAAAAAAATCCCAGATTTCGGCCGCGGGTGTATTCGGATCGCTTGGCTTCATTTGAAATTCCAAAAAAATGAAAACTTTTTAACAAAAGGGCGCCGGATAAATCAAGAAGATAAATCCTACTTTTTAGATCAAAAACAATCAGGGGTGCGCCCCGGGCTGGAAAATCACGACGGCGGACCGGTTTTTTTTAAGATACGTGTCGGCCAGCGTCCGGATCTCTTCCGGCGTAACGGTGGCGTAATCGGAAAGGATCGTTTTGCTCCATTCCAACTGCTCGGGGTGATCCCGGCTTCCCGTGAGGACCGTATCCAGCCAGTAGCCGTTTCTACGTATGGTATCCTTGATGCCGGTAAGGATCGGTTCTTTAGCCCGCTGGAGTTCCTCGGCGGGGATCTCCGTCCGCCCAATTGCGGCGGCGGTGGATTTGATTTCCGCCACCAAGGTGCGGATCTCATCCGGTTCAGCATAGGCCATGGCCCACAGCATCCCGTAATCCGCATAGGTCCGGCTGGGCCGGTGAAAGGCCGTGGGAGAGTAGGCCGCCCCCTTCGTTTCCCGGATGGTTACCCGCAATCTCTCGGAAAGGACCTGGGCCAATATGTTCAGGCGCCGTGTGCGTCCGATGTGCCAGATGTCTTCCGTGGGATACGCCACCACCGAAAGGGCCTTGGGGATCCGGGTGTCCACGGGGAAAACCCGGGTCTGTCCCTCCGGGAACCGGACTCCGGAAACGGGCCGGGTCCGTTCAATGCCGGATCGTTTTTCCATACTCCCGAAATACCGGGAAGCCAGGGAAATCACCTCCTCCACAGGGATATCCCCCACCACGGACAATTCAAGCCGGGCATGTTCAAAATTTTCCGAAAGCCATCCCCGCACTTTTTCAAGGGAAATTTGGGAAAACCGTTCCCGGGAAGGATATCCGAAACGCCCGTCTTGGCCGGCGAGAAAACGGACCCCATAAAACCGCAAGGTGTCTTCTACGGAATGGTCCGCCTCCGCGTAGCGCTGCCGGAACCGTTTCATGGCCAGGCGATACCCTTCTTCGCGATAGGCCGGGTCCAAAAGGCGGGTTTCCATCAATTGAAACAACAGGGGAATCTCGCCTGTGACGCTCGTCCCCCGGAAAGCGAAATGATCCTCGGTCACCCGGAAACCGACTTGCGTGCTGCTCCCGGCCAGAGCCTGCTCCAGCTCATGGCGGTTGAGCCCGCCCACCCCGCTTTCATTGACCACGGCCTCCGCCAGGATTCCGATTCCGGGGAAGCCCGCCGGCGCGTCGGACCGTCCGAAGCCGAAAATCAAGTTGGCCCGCACCGTATTGGCTTCGAAATCGGTTTTTTTCAGGTTCAGCCGGACCCCGTTTTCAAAATCCACCTGGACGATGCCAAGCTCCGGAATCTCTTTGCGCCGGAGGATTTTTCCCGGAAATTCGGGCTCCGGCAGATAGGGGAATCGTACCCCTTTTCGGGAAATCGGCGGTTTTACGGGTTCCTTTTGACTCGCTTCGAATACGCGTCGGATCCGGTCCTCGGGATCTTCGGCGACTCCGGTCAAATCCGCGTTCCCGGTGACAAGGATCAACCGGTGATCGGGCACCCACTCCGCTTGAAAGGCTTGGTGCACCGTTTCCGGTGTAAAGGCGGCAATGGCATCACCAAACAGGGTTTTCTCCTGCATCGGAGAAAGGAAAACCCGTCCGCTGTTGAGGTGTGCAATGAGCTTCCGGGCCAGATAACGGCTGTTTCGGGTGGCCGCACCGCGCACGGCCTTGTCCATTTCGGCGGCAATCTCTTTTTTGACGCGTGCGAGTTCGGATTCGGCAAACCCGAACTCGAGGGCCTGCCTGAGGGTCTTTTCAAGAACCGCCAGGGCCCGGCCCCATTGGTCCGGACTGCATTCGGCATAAATCTGGGCATATTCGATTTTTCGCAAAAAGAATCCCCCGTTAATACCGGCGGAAGAAAAGGGCGGGTGGGGTGCGGACAATGCCGCCTCCAGGCGTTCCCGGATGATCCGATGGGCCGCCTCCCGCTTCCTAAGCGCCAACCGTAAGGCTTTCGTGTCTGCGCGCTCGGGGACTTTTTTCATGACCTCTACGGAGACCTGCGTATTTCCCGCTTCCTTTTCAAAATGATAAAACGGGGAAATCCCTTTTTGATGGATCCGACCGATGTCCGGGTCTACCGGTTTTCCGTCCCGCGCCGTAAGATCCCCAAACCGATCCCCAATCATGGGAACGGCGGCTTGGACATCAAAGTCTCCCACCATTACCAGGATCATTTTATCCGGGCGGTACCAGCGGTCATAGAAGCGTTTCACTTGATCCCGGTTCACATTCCGGAGCACGGATTCCGTTCCGATGGGAAATCTTTTGGAAAGAATCGAATCCGGAAACTCGAATTTCGACACCGCCACATACGTCCGATAGGCAGCGGAGTCCCGCTCCCGCTTTTCCGCCAAGACCACCCCGCGCTCCCGGTCGATCTCTGATTCCAGCAAGAGGGCACCCGCTGCGAAATCCTTAAAGACGGTCAGGGCTTCGTCGATGCTTTTGAGATCTCCTTCGGGCAGGAGGATATCGTAGACGGTTTCGAAATAACTCGTATAAGCATTGGCGTCGGGGCCGAACTGCATCCCGATCTTCTGGAAGTACTTGACGAGTTCCCCGGGTGCAAAATGGGTGCTTCCGTTGAAGACCATGTGCTCCAGGAAATGGGCCAGGCCGCGTTCTTCCTCTTTTTCATGGGCGGATCCCACTTGAACGTTCAGGTGCATGCTCACCCGGTTTTTCGGCTCCGGGTTTTGCATCAGCACATAACGGAATCCGTTGGGAAGCCTTCCGAAGTGCAATGCAGGATCAGGGTCCAGATCGCTGCGTTCATGCGGCCACATCGGGGAAACGGCTGCGGAACCGGCGTCATTCGTCGAGGCGGTTTTTACCTTGAGGGCTTCGGTAATGGATTGTGCGGAAACACCGTGGATATCCATCAATAAAAAGAAAATCAGAAAAAAAACCGGCCACGGAACTTGCTTTAGGGGTTGTTTCCACCGGGATGTCTTTTTTGAAGGCATAGATGAGGTCTTTCTTTTACTTATTCCGCTGGACCGGTGCAAAATCGAAACGATGGATTTGCTCAAGAATAAACGGTCACGTTTGATGGCTTCGTAAAAAGTCCATCTGCGGCGTTGCGCGGCATTCTTCGTCATTGCGGCGTACCTGTAAGTACGCCTCATTCCTCAGAATTTGCGCGCCTTGCATCTGGCGCTTTTTACTTTGCCATCCCAATTTCGACTTTTTACGAGTTCATCACGTTTGGATCAATATAAGACGGGAATGCCGTTCCGGCAAGGAGGAACGCCTTCAGGAAAAGAAAAAGCCTCGACCGGAAATACGCACCCGATTCGCCCGCGGATCCTGTGTCCGATAACAGTACCCGCAGGCGCTTAGGCGGTTCCGATTAGAGGCTTTCTGTCTTTCGAACCGAAATTTCTCAGGTCTTGCTGTAGATCCCTCGCGATTCGGTTTTGATCAAACCTTTTTTCGTCAGCTTGTAAAGGGCATTGCTGAGTTGCCGGGTTTCAAGGTTGGTTTTCTTCTTGATGTTGGCGATGGTCACCCCTTTTTTAGATCGATTCACGACGTTCAACACGCTGTCGAGGACGGTGGGTTTTCCACTTGCTTTTTTGGGGGCGGGCTTTTTTGCGGGTTTTTTACTTTTCGCTTTGGCTCTGGGCTTCGCCGGGGCCTTGGCTTTGGCCTTGGCTTTTGGCGGCGTTTCCTTTGCCGCGGCATCCGCAAGCTTTTCGACTTTCTGTGTTAAGGAATGAAGCTGCTTTGCGATGGTTTTCAGTTGTTTTTCGGTTTTTGTCATCGATCTATTCCTCCTTTCAGATTCTACAGTTCACCGCACTGAAAAAGCAGTAGACCATCTTTTTTGAAAAGTCAATGCTTTTAATCCGTTTTCTTTTCTTTTTTAAAGTTTTTTTCTTAAAAAGTGTGCCTTGCGAAACGCGTTGCCGCCAATGGGTGTTGACATACGCAAGCGGCTGTGAAACATACGGTTCCAAAAACGAACCGCTCCACTTCTCAATTGCTTTGGAGTGAAGCAAAAAAATCCGCGAAAGTCTTTTTTCAATGGTCAATGCATTTCAAACCGACTCTCTTAAAGCACTCAACGACAGGCAAAGGGAGGCCGTAAAACACCGGGAAGGGCCTTTGTTGGTCATCGCCGGAGCGGGAAGCGGAAAGACACGGACACTTACGTATCGTGTTGCCCACCTGGTGGAACAACAAATTTCTCCCCGGTCGATTCTGCTTTTGACCTTCACCCGAAAAGCAGCGGCAGAGATGCTGAACCGGGCTTCTAAACTCCTGGATGATCGGTGCGGCCAAATATCGGGAGGAACGTTTCACGGCTTTTCCAACTTGCTCATCAAACGATATGCCAAGCATTTAAACATGGCGCCTTCCTTTTCAATTCTCGACCGTGCCGATATGCACCACCTGATTTCCATGGCAAAAAAAGGACTGAGAGGAATTCGGGACGTCCGGGCGTTTCCCAAATCACGGACCCTGGCCCAGATTTTCAGCATGGCTGCAAATAAGGAAGCGTCCATCGAAGAAATTATCGAGAAAAATTACGGACACCTGGAGCCGTTCATCCAAGATGTTCGCGCCGTCTTCGATGAATACACGCGGCATAAGATCCGACATCATTTTCTCGACTACGACGATCTTTTACTCTACGCCAAGCGCCTGCTGTCGGAACAAGAGGATATCCGGGAGCGCGTGTCTGCGACTTATCGGTATATCATGGTGGATGAATATCAGGATACCAACCGGATCCAGGCCGAACTCCTCTATCTTTTGGCGGAAACGCATCATAACATCATGGCCGTGGGAGACGACTCCCAAAGCATTTATGCCTTCCGGGGCGCCGACATCCAAAACATCCTGGAGTTTCCCCGCCGGTTCAAAAATACCCGCATCATCCGCCTGGAAGAAAACTACCGCAGTGTCCAGCCCATCCTGACCATCACCAACGCCATCCTGGAAAAGGCGGAAGAACGTTATCCAAAACGGCTTTTCACAAGGAAAACACAAGGAAAAATTCCCTGTTTAATCCGCGCCGAAGATGAAAATACCCAGTCCCGTTTCGTGGTGGAAAAGATTTTCGCTTTGCAGCGAGACGGCGTTTCGCTGGATCAGATCGCCGTTTTGTTCCGGTCCGGTTTTCACTCCTTTGATCTTGAAATCGAGTTGAAGCGAAAGGGCATCCCTTTCGTGAAAGTCGGGGGGTTCCAATTTGCAGAATCGGCCCACATCAAGGATTTTTTAGCCCATTTGAAAGTGGTGACCAATCCCTATGACCGGCTCAGCTGGCTGCGCATCCTCATGCTCCTCGAACGTGTCGGTCCCAAAACCGCAGAGAAGATCTTCGACGCACTGGTCGCACACGATGCCGGGCTTTCCGGATTTTTCTCCCTGGAAAGATCCGCTTTTCCCCTTGCGGAGCTTCGAAATCTGCAAGAACTGTTCAAATGCCTTCAGGCGGACAACCTCAAACCCGTGGAAATGGGCGAACACGTGGCACGGTATTACCTTCCCCTTTTGCGTGAAAATTACGAGGATCATCCCAAGCGGGCCAAAGAATTGGAACAGGTTTTGGTCATTCTGGATCGTTACGCTTCGCTGGAAACGTTTTTATCCGATATGGCCCTGGAGCCTCCCAACACGAGTACCGGTTCCGTGTTCCATCTTCCGGAAGCCGGGGATAAACGCCTCACCCTTTCAACGATCCATTCGGCCAAGGGCCTCGAGTGGCATTCCGTTTTTATCATTTGTGCCCTGGAGGGGCGGTTTCCTTCCTATCAATCCGCTTTACAGCCCCATGCCTTCGAAGAAGAACTCAGGCTCATGTACGTGGCGGCCACCCGGGCCAAGGAGAATCTTTATTTTGTCTATCCTCAGGATGTTTTTGACAGGACCAGCGGCATGGTCCTGAATCGACCGTCACCGTTTCTACGGGAAATCCCGAAAGAGATGCTGAAAAAACAGGTGGCCAGAACCCGTGCGGGGGTGGCCGGATACCGCCGCTTGGGCAAGGCCCGGTTTCACAACCGGCGATTTTAACCCCAATAGAGAGGTCTTTTCAACGCCCATGCAAGTCGATCTCATCGTCTTGATCGTTGGGTTCCTTTTCGGTTTTTATATGGCGTGGAACATCGGCGCCAATGATGTGGCCAACTCCATGGCGACGGCCGTGGGCGCCAAGTAGACCCCCGACGTCGGAGCACTGAACGGAAAACCCCGGCATACTTCATTCCGAGAAATGCTCCACTTCGTAGACCGCCACCGTCGTCTTCGTATCTTTCCAGCAATCCGGTTCCATACCGGCTTTTCTGCACAGGTGTTCCAGGAAAAGGGTCTTATCCGGGAGTTGATCCCAGACCTGGGGTAAAAACGTGGCCCGACGCCCTCCCCTCGAAAGGATCACGCCGTGCACGCCGGGAATCAGTTGCCGTTTCAAATCCTCGCCGCCTGCAAACCGGAGCACCCTGGGTTCGGTTAGAATACTGATCTCGATGTCAACGCGGTCCAGCTCTTCTTTTTTCAACGGGGAGAATCGCGGGTCGCAAAAAGCGGCGTTTTTCGCGTTTTCCTCGATACCGTCGATAAGGGGCCGGGTCGCTTCGATGGTGCCGATGCACCCTCTGAGCTGTCCTTTTTCGTGGAGGGAAACGAAACATCCGCGTTTTTCGGTAAAAGGCTCAGAAGGGGGTTCAGGGCGCTTGAGGGGGTGCCCGGGATTCAGACACGCGGCTATAGTCCCGCGCGCCAATTCCAGCAGGGCTTTTTTTTCTTCCGGGGTCAACCGGGTCATGATCGTGCTTCTTTTCTATCTTCTACGTTCGTAAAAACGCCCACCATACATAGAGGATAAAAACGCCCCACGATACGATGCACAACAGATAGGAAATCCAATCCGTGGGTCGCTTGGCCCTTCCATCCGGAGCCACCGGTCCCACCCGGGAATGGCAGGAAATGCACTCTTTGGCGTTTAAGGGCAGCTCGTAAAAACACTCCGGACACCGCTTCATGGTGTGGGGCTGTTTCCTTTTGAATAATCGCATGCCCTTATCCTTTTTGGGTTTCCGCACCTCTGGGCGTCCGGCCGGTGCGATACTTAACGCACCGCCACCGGCTATTGACCGGAAAAGCCTTCCTCCACAAAGATCTCCGCCGTGTTTTTGAGCCGGGAGACCATCGTGTTAAACGCGAGGAGTTGTTTTTGTCTTCCGATCAGCTCCCGGGCTTTTTCCCTCTCTGCAGTCACATCCGCGGAGGGAATGATCTTTTTTTCCACCAATCCAATCACGAAATACCCCTTTTCTCCCCGAATTGCCTTTGAGGGAACCGGCTGATCCGGCGTCAGTTCAAAGGCGGCTTGTGTCAGTTCCGGTGCGGTTCCGATTTCAGGAATCGGCGCATCTCGTTTAAAAAAACCGGTGACGTTCACCGGCAGCTGTCGGCGCCGGGCCTGGTCTTCAAAGGCGGCGCTGTTTTTCACGGCCGCAAGGAAGGCTTTGGCATCGGTTTGTGCGTTTTCCCGTTGCGTTTTCCGAATCCAGTCCTTTCGGACCCGGTCCGACACCGTCTCGAATTCGGGTGTCCGGGGGGGGTCTTTTTCCACCCCCTGAAGGATGTAGTATCCATCCTTCATTTCCTGGATATCACTGATTTCGCCTGCTTGGAGCGCAAACGCCGCGGCGGCAAACGCCGCCGGATCAGTCGGTCCGGCGGGAGGTGCCTCCCGCGTGAAAAAATCGGTGGCAACAAGTTCGAATTTCAATTCTTCAGCCGCTTTTTCAAATTCCGATCCGGCGATCAGTCGATCGTAAAAGGCTTCCGCCGCTTCATAGGCGCGGGTCCTGCCGCGATCCTCCAACAGCTTTTTTCGAATATCCTCTTTTGCCTCGGCAAAAGAAAGCGTCCCGGCCTCGTTGACCTTTTCCGCCTTGATGATATGCCAGCCGAACTGTGTCCGCACCGGTTCGCTCACCTCTCCCGCCTTCAACGCAAACGCCGCTTCTCCAAAAGGCGGCACCATCATCTCCTTTTGAAAGGGCCCGATGCGTCCCCCCGACTCCTTGCTCGGATCCTCGGAAAACGTCCTGGCAAGGGCGGCGAAATCCTCCCCATTGCGGATGCGTTCAAGAAGGCCTTCGATCTTCTTTCTTTTTTCTTCTACGGTCTCAGGCGTATCCGCCGGATCGATCCTGATCAGGATATGCCGGGCTTCCATGGTCTTTGGAACCTCAAACGCTTCGGTGTTGGCGTCGTAATACTCTTTCAGCTCGGCCTCCGTCACGGAAACCTCGTTAAGATACTGCTGCGGGTCGAAGTGCACGTATCGGGCCTTCACCTGCGCCTTTGTCCGGTAGTCGGCGGCGTTTTCCTTGAAAAACGCCTCGAGTGCTTCCGTTGAAGGGGTGATGTCCGTGTAGGCGTCGGGGTCAAAGAGGACGTACCGGATGTTCACGGCCGTGTTCTGCCAGTCGATCCATGCGTCGACCTCCAGATCCGAGACCTGGATGCCGTCCGTCACGAACCGCTCGAGACGCTGAACCTGCAGGGACCGTTTCTGAAGCGTTTCGAAGGTCTCCGGAGTCATCCGGTTCAAATCCAGGATCCTTCTGTAGAGTCGGGGATCGAAATGGCTGTCGGACTGAAACGCCGGAATCGCCCGAATGGTATCGGCCAATTCGGACTCGGAAACGGACAGGTGGAGTCTTTGGGCTTCCTGGAGCAACAACCGTTCTTCGATGAGCTGATTCAGGGCCTGTTCCCTTACCTTGAATTGTTCGATCATTGCCTCGTCCAGGTTGTCGCCGAAACTGGCCCGAAGCCGTTGGATCAGGTTGTTGTAGGTTTCCCGGTACTCCGCTACGCTGATGGGTTCTCCGTTCACGACGGCCACCCGCCCCGCCTGCCTTTCCCTGAAACTTCCGATTCCCCAGAAAACGAACACAATCACAATGGCGCCCAGGATGATCTTGATCATCAGGGAGCCGGCATGTTTCCGCATGAGATGCAGCATAGAATATCCTGAATTTTAAATGAAACGAGTTATGGTTATGCCGATGCGCAATACCCTTCGTGCGTCGAAAAGCCTCTTGAAGGCCATTACATGATCAGCGACAAGGGCTTTTGCTGCCGGTCGATTTTGGTCCCCACCGATTCGGAGCAAAAGGCACACAGATATTCGTATTTATCCCCTTCGGGCAATACGAGCAACAGCCGTTTCCGAACCGGAACCGGCCGGCGGCATCTGGGGCAATACAGCTCCGACGCGTCGAACTCCCGGTACATCCCTTCCGGTTTTTTCGACGGCGTCGGGGAAACGGGTTTTTGCGTATATTGCAATGGATTCATCGTCTCCTCAATACCCAGCGGCACCAGGGGCCCCGCCGTAATTTCCGTTTATCCGATTCCATTGTTCCTTAACTTCGCCAAAATTTACGAATATTGTTCATTTTTGTCAACCGTTTCCCGTCCCGCGTCCCGTTTTCCAAAAATCCGACCGCTCTTTGCGCTGTATCCGTTTTAAACGATCCTGCAAAGAAGACGAAAAGGGATTGACACGTAACCGCCGCCGGTGATAAAAAGTTTTGTTACATTCGGGGCTGTAGCTCAGCTGGGAGAGCGCATGACTGGCAGTCATGAGGTCGTCGGTTCGATCCCGATCAGCTCCACCATTAAAAAACCAAGGGTTTTCGGCGGGTTGTGCCGAAAACCCTTTTTGTTTTGGATCACCCTTGATGAACTCGTAAAAAACCATTTTTCCCCTCCCCTGGTGGGAGGGGATTAAGGGGAGGGGGAGATTTCGGGTTTTTACGATTCCATCACCCTTAATTTTGAAAATTCTGACCAAGTCTGACCGTGGCGTTTCATCCTTTACGGACATCAGTTCGTCCAATAAATTAACCGCCGTTTTTTGTTTTCCCAGGATAGATTGGTATATCGCAGGGGGGCTCTGGTTGGAAAGAGCAAAGATAGTATGGTATGATAAATCATTTATTCTGGAGGATTTCATCGAAAGGGGGGTTTGATGCGCTGGAAACAATTTTTTACACCGATAAAATCGATTCATGCCACAGAAGCCAAAACGTTTATGGCTGAAAGATCCCAGGATGAATTCAATTTAATCGATGTCCGCCAGCCCAGGGAATATGGATCCCGTCATATTCCAGGCGCTAAATTGATCCCCATTGCCGAACTGGACAAACGCCTCAATGAAATCGATTCTTCAAAACCGACGCTGCTTTATTGAACTTCCGGAGGGAGAAGCCGTGTTGCTGTTCAAATACTTTCCGAAAGGGTTTGACGATGTCATTAATGTTTCAGGTCAGCCGGGAAGCCTTTGATAGCGATCTGGTAATCTACGCCGTGGAGGGCGGATTGACCACGGATGAATATATTCAGATGTTTCAATCCGGCTGGGAATCCGCCGTTGATATTTTATCCCTGGCCATGTCCATTGAAGCCCAGGCTTTGGACCTATACACCCGCGCATCGGAAAAAAGTTCAGACGGGCCAAGCCGGGAGGCATTGAAAAAAATGGCCGAAGAAGAGCGGGCGCATCTGGAACAACTCGGCAACCTCATGGATGACCAAGGATGAAAATGGGAAACCGTCTGGTTCTCATCGGCGGCGGTCACGCCCACATGGTCACCTTGGCAAACCTGCATACCTTCATTGAAAAGGGTCATCGCGTTACCGTTATCGGCCCATCCGATTATCATTATTATTCGGGCATGGGGCCGGGGATGCTCGGGAAAACCTATACACCAGCGGAAATCCGGTTTGCCACCAAGCATATGGTGGAAAAGCAGGGAGGCGTCTTTATCAAAGACATCGCGACTCAAATCTTGGCCGGCGAAAAGAAAGTGAGGCTGGCCCCTGGTAAGACCATTGGCTATGATGTCATATCCTTTAATACAGGCAGCTACGTACCCCAACTCGATCTGCCGGAGGAATCCCGGGACGTCTGTTCGGTCAAGCCCATTGAAAAGCTGATGGAAGCTCAGTCCCGAATCCTGGAGTTGGTGGCACAGAGAAAGATCACCATCGGCATTCTGGGCGGTGGCCCTTCTTCTGCTGAAGTTGCTGGAAATATTTGGCATTTGACACGGGTTGCCGGCAACAATATCCCGGAGATAAAGATCTTCGCCGGCAGTCGATTCATGTCGCGATTTCCTGATAATGTCCGTTCTAAGGTTTATCAACTACTCGCGCAACGGGGCATCGAGATCAAAACAGACGGGTATGTGCAATCCGTTTCGATAAGCGAATATACACGCCGCTTTTTTAAAGGAAATCGTTACAAAACAATATCTGAAATGGATAGAACAGGCCTATAATGTTTTTAAAACTTTTACTTGCATTCACACTGATTCCTGCCGCTGAAATTTATGTGTTCATCAAAATTGGCGGATTTATAGGGGCATTAAATACAGTGCTTGTTATAATCATCACAGGCATTTTGGGCGCTTATCTTGCGCGTTTACAAGGCATGCATACATTACATAAAATAAAAGCAAATCTTCACCAGGGAATCATTCCTACCGAGGAACTGATCGATGCCTTGATCATTCTATCAGCGGGTATTACGCTGCTGACCCCGGGATTTTTAACCGACATTGCCGGTTTAATGCTGCTGGTACCGCGAACCCGGTTTTACGTCAAACGATGGCTCAAAAAGAACTTCGACCGGTGGCATAATACTCACGAATTACATTAAAGTGTAGATGTCGGATATTTTATATTCAGGTCCCGAACTGATATTCAGAACAGAATCAAATAAAAGCGGTACATAAAATATCAATAGGTTTTATGTTTTGGCAAGTAGTGCGCAACGCAAGAATTTCATTATCAATCAGCGATTAAAGATTCGAAAAGGATGCGTTAATGAACAAACTTTGGGATTATAAAGATTACGTAAATTACCTTTCCCATGAAAACAGATTAGTACGGCGTTGGGCTTTCAGTGTTTTGGAAAACCGTTTTCAGAATAGATATACAGACCAAGTATATAGTCTAATCAGCGATGAGGATGAACACTTGGCATGTGCTGCACCAAGATATCTTGCTCGACACGAAGCTATTCAACATGCACCGGCTATCTTTGAAAGCTTCAAGAGTGGTCCCAGTGTTGTTTCCAGTAACTGTGCAAGCGCTCTTGCAAGCATGTACTATGAACTAGCGATTGATGTGATGCTGGAATACTTTATAAATCCTGGAAGTGCAGAAACGTTTTTAGGCATTTTGGATTATCTTGGCAAGATCCATTGTGAGAATTGTAGAGACGCATTAAAATCCGCCATTATCCAGATGGATGACACTTTTTTTTTAGGCTCGGCGATGGGTAATTTATTGCAGCATCGTAATCCAGAAGACGTAAGTCTGGTTCTAGACAAGTATTTCGAAACCTGTGACCGAAACAATCGAAACGATATGCTTCTAAAACATATATCTTCTTCTTTGGGAGGAGGGTCTTATTTCAGAGACCTTACAGAGTTTAGTCAAAAAGATATTTTGGGAAAACCTGTTGAAACGATAGATGGTCTTGCTTTAAAAAATTCGCATATCAAAATTGATGACATTTTGCGTAAGAATATGATCATGTTTCTTGAAAATGGAAAATATGAGGATTTCATTACAATGATCATGTTTGACTCCCGCAATATTGTTAATGAACGCTACCCCAAAAATAATTATCCTGAATATTTAAGCGAGTTATTCGGCCTGGATACAATGTGCGTTAGTTTACTTGAGAATCTTTCAAAACGCTTTACTGCATGGAAGCAAGTTAAGCACTCAAAAGAGTTCGATATAAAAATTGTTTCGTTACTTATATCTACATATTTTTCCATTAAAGAACGCGAGGCTTATCAAAATGCGTTACATCCTGAACCTGAAGTCGAGGAACTAATTCAGGCGGTAAAAAACGCCGGTTCAAATTTACCGATGCAAATTCAAAGAAAGATAAAGGAGATGTCACCTATATCAGAATTGAAAGCTAATTTAACGACTGATTTGATAACCTGGGGAGATATATGGACCGTCAAGATGATGGGCCAGATAGGGAATAAAGAATTTGTTTCTGACTTAATTCGTATCCTTAACAATGTCGACTGCCTGGATTATATACACAGTGACGCTATCGGGGCAATGAATGCGATAGATGAAACCGCAGATGAAATTATTATTACAGCAATTAAGAACAATGTACTTGGAGATTGGGAGGGTTTTTCGATACTTGAGTATCTTCCATATTCTGAAGCATACGATATCGCACTGCAGAAGTGGGATAATGAGAATGGCGATATGGATTCCTATGAAATCTTTGCTATTTGCTTGAGGGGAATCGGCGATTCACGCGGGATTGAAAAACTTCGGGATATTTATACCAATGAAAATGACGCAACATATATAGGTGATGCACTGGAATGCCTTAGTATGATTCATAATGTGGACATTCCAGAATTGCCGGAAATTATAAACAAGAGAAATGAACAAGAAGAAAAACAAAAAGCGATAGAGAAAGAATTGAACAAATTGGCTTTTAATCACAAACAAAAGAAAGAACAAGGAATGCTCGATAATAACAGAAAGGTAGTTCCGTTCGAAAGGGATACTCCGAAAATTGGCAGGAATGAGCCTTGCCCCTGTGGGAGTGGCAAAAAATATAAAAAATGTTGTTTAATTCAATGATATGGAGACCAAAAAGTAAGATTATTCACGGTACATTTGATCAATTGTTTTACGATAGACGATGAAATTGAGGGATTGGCTTAGCCAAT
>CAZQUR010000008.1:5927-44811 GCA_964596535.1 uncultured Desulfobacteraceae bacterium | reverse complement strand
CACGGTGAGCACCCATCCCGGCCCGGCCGCTTTTCCCCCCATAATCCTCTAGAGCAGCGCGTCGAATTCCGCGAGGATGGCGGAAAGGGTTTCCCCGGCTTTGCCCTGAATCAGGTAATCGCTGATGCTCCCGGTCAGCGGCGTGATTTCCGGGTTGATTTCGATGACCTTGGCGCCGGCCTGCTTGGCGATGACGGGCATGAGGGCCGCGGGCTGGACCACCGCCGAAGTCCCCACCACCAGCATCAGGTCACATTTGGATGCCGCCTGCCTTGAGCGCCACAGGGCCTGGGTGGGGATCATTTCCCCGAAGAAGACCACCTCGGGCCGGAAGATGCCGCCGCAGGTGCACCGGGGGGGGATCCGGGAGATATCCACGTCCCCCGTCTTCAAGCGGGTTTTACATAACAGGCAGTAATGCCATGCAAAGTTGCCGTGGAACTCGATGACGTCCGTGTTCCCCGCCAACTGGTGCAGCCCGTCCACGTTCTGCGTAATCACCGTTTTGAGTTTGCCCAGGGCCTCCAGGCGGGCGAGTCCCAAATGCCCCGGGTTGGGTTCGGCCCGGTCCACGACGTCTTTCATGTCCTTGAGCAGGGCGTTCCAGACCTTGACCGGATCGTTCATGAAGGCGTCGATGTGCGCGTATTCCATGGGATCGAACTTTTCCCAGACCCCCCCTTTTCCGCGGAAGGGGGGGATATTGCTTTCCACCGAGATCCCGGCGCCGGTCAGCGCCACCGCTTCCTTACAGGCCGCCAGGTCCTTTGCCGCTTGTTTGATGAGTGCTTCCATAAATGCCAAAGCCGTCAAAGTGTAAATTCCATATCCGTGGCCACCGCCACACACGCCATATCCCCGCCGCTTTTGGCGATTTGGTCTCTGCAATCCTCCACGATGCGGTCCATGTCGGCATCGGAGCGGTCCTGGTTCAAATGAAAGAGTCCCAGCGTGCCGACCTCGGCCTCCAGCGCCATTTGAAGGACCTCCCGGTAGGAGGAATGCCCCCAGCGGATGGTGGTTTCGTATTCCTCGGGGGTGAACTCCGCATCATGGAAGAGAATGTCCGCACCCTCCGAAAACCGCCGGTAATCCGGATAGGCCAATCCGTAAGGATGTACGTGGCCCAGTTCATTGTCCGTGAGAAATACGAACGTCTTTCCGTCTTCTTCCAGTTTGTAGCCGAATCCCGTATTCGGATGGCTCAAAGGGATGGGGGTCAGCGTCACGGAGCCGATTTCGAAAGGACCCGGGAGGGTTTTTTCAAAAACAATCGTTGCATCGATGTCCGAGGATTTCAGCGGGAAGTTGGGCGGATACATGATCCGGGAAAGGACGTGCTTGGCGTAGTTTTTATGAAAAGAACCGTTGTGGAAGATCAGCCGGGCCTGGGAGAACAGGGTGGGCTTGAAAAAGGGAAAGCCCATGATGTGGTCCCAGTGGCAATGGGTGAAGACAAGGTGGTACTCCAGTCGATTTTCCTGGATCAGGCGCTGGCCCAGCCTTCGAATCCCGGTGCCGGCGTCGATGATGAGGATATCATCGCTTCGCGTTCGGATCTCCAGGCAGGTGGTGTCCCCCCCGTACTTGAGGTACTCGGGTCCGGAAACCGGAATGGAACCGCGGGAACCCCAGCACTTGATCCGCATCTTTCACCCCCGAGGATTCATCGAGAAAGGATCCGAGGCGTCAAGGGTCCGAGGGTTCGAATGAAAATCCTGCAGTCCCCGGCGGGGCCGCTTAACCCATGGACCCCTTGGCCTCTTGAATCCTTGCTTTTATGCCAAGGGAGGGGACACGGTTTTTCGCAAGATACGTAAACCAGATCCCCTCATGGTTTCGGGATGCCACCACATCAAACCCCCGGGCCGGCAATGCATCGGCAACCGTGCGGGCGTCACTGCGCATCAATCCGGAAACCAGCACCCATCGTTTTTGATTTAATCCTGCTGCATACAGCAGGTGTCGAAGGGCATCATAATGGATATTGGCTATCACGAGATCGGCCGGCCCGTCAATAAAATCCTTTGCATCCCCTTGAATAGCAAGGATATTCCTTTCCATCCCGTTGCGCCGGATGTTTTTTTGGGCCGTGGCCGCCGCAAGGGGATTGAGATCCACGGCAACGGCGCGCCGGCATCCCAGTTTTACGGCAGCGATGGCCAGGATGCCGGTGCCGCTTCCCAGGTCCATGACGGTATGGAACCGCTCCTGCGCCAACAGGGAAACCAAGAGCTTCAGGCAATCCAGGGTGGTGGGATGCGTCCCGGAACCGAAAACCAGCCCCGGATCCAGGACCAGGGTCCGCGGGGCGTCCGTGGGGGTTGCCTGGGCGTCTTCATGAAACCAATAGGGCACCACCCGTAAAGGGCCGATTTGAAATGGGGCGAGATCGGTCCCCTGCCAGTGGGTGTAATCGAGATAAAAGTGATCGATCAGGCGCAGATCCGGCCGCTTCGCCAACAATGCGTCCACGGTCTTTTGCGCCGGCCGGGAAAAGAACAAGAAAGAGGCCTTATCCTCTTCCCAGTTGCCCAGAAAGGTCCTGTCCGAAGCCGGAATCGCGTTCCGGACGATTCCGTCGAAGTAATAAATGTAGAGGGGACCGTAAGGGCAGGCGTTTTTTTTAAAAAAGGGACCCGGGACCGCGGGTGCCTTATCTTTCATCCACAGGGAGCTGGTCAATGTACCATTCCAGGGGGTCCAGGAGCGTGAAGCCAAGACCGGCCAGCTTTTTTTTCACGCGGCTCACGTTTTGGGTCAGTAAATAGGGAAACACGGCGCGCTTTCCCTTTTCCCAATAACGCGCCACCAGGATGCTCCCGAAGGAGATGCCTTCTTCCGTGATGGCGTCCACGATCCGTTTCATGGTCCCGACCCTGTCTTCCACCAGGATACACAAAAGGGTACCGGGTTCTCCGATTCCCAAGACGTTGACAAATGCCCGGAGCAGGTCCCGGACACCGATGATCCCCTTGAGCCGCCCTGTGTCGTCGACAACGGGGAGCGCTCCCACCCGGTGGGATTGCACCAAAAGGAGGGCGTCCTGGATGGTGTGGGTGGGATGGACGGTGACCGGGTCGGCCGTCATGACGTCTTTGATCTTGATTTTGGCGAGTTTGTCGCGTTCTTCACGGCTGTCGTAATCCTGAAAAATAATGGACGGCATGGCGCTGCGGATATCCCGGTCCGTGATAATCCCCACCACGCGGTCTTCTGCGTCCACCACGGGAAGATGCCGGACTTTAGCGGCTTTCATTTTTTCCCGGGCGGTCAGGATGTCGGATTCCGGATCTATGGTGATGACCTTTGAAGCCATCGATCTTTTAACGAACATCGATTCCTCCGTTCAACAAGATGGTGACGTGATTTTCGGCCAGTTCTCCCAGCCGTTGCAGGGCGTATCCCCCCTCCAGGACGGAGAGCAGCCGTCCCCCGGTGTATTTTTCCGCCAGGGCCGTAATTTGTGTCATGATCCAGGAAAAGCATTCCGTTGTCAGGCGGATGTCGGACATGTCATCTTCCATGTGGGCGTCGAACCCCGTCGAAACGATGATCATCTCGGGCTTGAACTGTTCCATGGCCGGGATGAGATCCCTTTGGAGATAGAGCCGGTATGTATCATCCCCCTGGCCGGGGAGCACCAGCGAATTCTTGGTGAATCCGACGCCTTTACCGATCCCCTGTTCGAAATCCCGGCCCGTCCCCGGATAGGCGAAGGAAGGATGCTGGTGAATGGAGTAATAAAAAACAGTGGGATCCTCGTCGAAGATGTGCTGGGTACCGTTCCCGTGGTGGACGTCGAAATCGATGATGGCCACCCGTTTCATCCCCCCTTGGATTTGAAAATACCGGGCGGCGATGGCCACGTTGTTGAAATAGCAAAACCCCATGGCATTGGATCGTTCGGCGTGGTGTCCCGGCGGCCGGACCGCGCAAAAGGCGTTGTCGATGTCGCCTTTCAGGATCATGTCGGCGGCCTTGAGGACCCCGCCCACGGCCAGCATGGCGATCTCGAAGGTCATGCCGCACATCTGGTTATCGGGGCAGTCTAGGACCCGGACCCCTGAAATACACGCATCGTTGAACCGGTCCACATAATTTTTGTCATGCACCGTTTCGATCCATCGCATGTCGGCCCGGTAGGCTTTGATGGGAACCAGATTCGGAAGCAGCCCGGCTTTCTCGATGCCATGATGGACCACTTTCAACCGTTCCGGTACTTCCGGATGCCAGGAACTGGTTTCGTGCAAAAGGAAGCTTTCTTCGTAAAGGTACCCGGTTTTTTTCATGGGCCTTTTCAATTTCAACCTGAAGGTTATTTGACGATTTGATCGAACAGGGCAAAGGCGGCCTTCACGGCCGGGTTTTCGCCGGGCAGGGTGATGGTGGGCCGCCCGTGAAGGTCATATTCATAAACGGTTTCGTCTTCGGGGACCGTGCCCAGGAGTTCAAGGCCGTCTTCCTTGATAAAGTCCATGAGTTTCGACACATCTTCACCCTTGGCCTGGTTGATGACCAGAAAGCTCTTCTCCACGCCGATGTTCAACGCCTTGGCCAGGGTGTTGATCCGGGCGGCGGCCGTCAAGCCCCGCCGGGACGTATCCGAGACAATGAGCAGAATGTCCACGTTTTTGGTGGTCAGGCGACTGATGTGCTCCATGCCGGCCTCGTTGTCCATGACGATGTACGGGTAGTTATTGGTGAGCTTTTCCAGGAATCCGGTCAACAGGGAGTTGGCGGCGCAGTAGCAGCCGGGTCCTTCGGGTTGGCCCATGACGATGAGATCGAATCCATCGGCTTCCACCACGGCTTCTTCGAGCTTCATGGATATGAAGATGTCCTTGGTCATTCCGGAGGGGACCCGGCCTTTTTTCATCTGTTCCCGGGCGTCCCCCAATGTTTCGTCCACGTTCACACCCAACACCTCGTTGAAGTTGGCGTTGGCATCGGCATCCACGGCCAGAACAGGGGTCTTGTCATGACGGACGAAATATTTCACGGCCAGTCCCGCCAGGGTGGTTTTTCCGGTGCCGCCTTTTCCGGCCAAAGCAATGGTAAACGACATGAGAAACACTCCTTTGAAATAAATTAATGGATCAGTATATCAGATCCAACGCCTTTTGAAAATCGATAAAATTTTCTGAAAAAACGCCGAAGTTCTTTTTCTCCGGGCCCCCGGACAGGGGACCGGCAAACGCCTTGAATTTCCACGGGGTCTGTGGTAGCGTCCAAAAACGCGAAAAGAAAAACACCGCTCGGAAGCATCCACACGGCACAAGGGAGCGTTGATCATGAAATTTGAGCTGACGAAATCGCAGCGGGAGATCCAGAAGGCGGCCTATGAATTTGCCAAAGGGGAATTCGACAAGGAACTGGCACTGGAACTGGACAGGACGCATGAATTTCCGAAAAAAATCTGGGAAAAGGCCGCGGACTTGGGATTCATCGGGATCCACTTTCCGGAGGCGTATTCCGGTCAGGGACTGGGTGTTTTGGAGAACATCCTTGTCGCCGAAGAATTCTGCCGCCGGGATTCGGGGATCGGAAGTGCGGTGATCCTGGCCAATTTCGCCTCCGAGTGCATCCTGCGATTCGGCACCGACGCCCAGAAGGGACAATACCTCCCCCCCGTGGCGGAGGGAAAGGCGCTTTCCGGCGGCGCCTTCACCGAACCCGGTCATGGATCCGATATTACCTTCATGGACACCAGCGCCGTCAAGGACGGGGACGCCTGGGTGATCAACGGCACCAAGACATTCATCACCAACGGCGGCCTGGCCGCTTTTTACACGGTCCTTTGCCAGACCGACGCCGACGCCTCGCCGTCTTATCGCGGCATCAGCATGATCCTCGTGGAAGGGGACCGGGAAGGGGTCACCACCGCCGATGTGGGGGACAAGATGGGAATCCACATGATGGCCACCGCCGAGGTCAACTTCAAGGATGTCCGGGTCCCCCTGGACCATCTGGTGGGAAAAGAGGGGAATGGATTTTACCAGGTCCTGGAGTTTTTCGACGAAAGCCGCATCCTGATCGCCGCCCAGGGTCTGGGAATCGCCCAGGGCGCTTTCGACCGGGCCCTCGATTACGTGAAACAACGGGAGCAGTTCGGGAAAAAGATCGCCCAGTTCCAGGTGACCCAGCACAAACTCGCCGACATGGCCACCAAGATCGAACTGGCCCGCCTGGTTACCTACAAGGCGGCCTGGAATTTCGACCAGGGAAGGATCGATCCCAAGCTCACCTCCATGGCCAAGATGGTCGCGGGGCGCACCGCCGTGGAAGTGGCGGACGAGGCCATCCAGCTTTTGGGGGGTTACGGGTACATGACGGAATACGAAGTGGAGCGGTTTTATCGGGACGCCCGGATCACCGAAATCTACGAAGGAACCCGAGAGATCCAGAAAAACACCATCGCCGGCGCCATTCTCGGGAAAATCAAATAGCGCGTTCCTGTGAACGCCTCTTGAAACGCTTTTCCCATGGCATCCTCTTTTATAAACGCCGTGGCGGCGGACGCCGGCGGCCGCATCTTCGAGCTTGACGGATACCGGGCAGTGGGCATGTCCGGGCCCCTATTTCCGCCGTTAACGGTTGAAAATACCATTCCCGTCCCCCACGGCACCGAATTCATGTACCTTCCCCATCGATCCCCCGTGGTGTTCGACCCGGGTTCGGGCCGCATCCGGACATTGAAAGAAAACCCCCATGCCCCGGGAGAACCCATCTATCCCGTGGCCCTTTTCAATTCGCCGGGGCATATGATCACCGCCCTGTGCGCCTACCGGCAAAGGTCCGGAGCAAAGCCGCTGCCCTTGTTTTCCTATGGGGCGGTGGGATGGCACCGGCGGGGATTTCGTTCCGCCGCTCTTTGCGTGGATGCCGAACCCCGCCAGGATCTGCGCCGGATGAAACCCGAGGCCGTCGCCCGGGGGATTGAAACCCTTCGGAAACGTCTGCCGGAAAACCGCCTGGTGCGGCACCTGGAACATTGCGCGACGGTCTATGGATGCCCCGCCGGAAAAAATTTTTTTCTGGGTCGTTACGAGGCCCCGCTGCCCACCGCCACAAGGTGTAACGCCCGGTGTCTGGGATGCATTTCCCTTCAGAAAAAAAGCGATATCCCCTGCAGCCAGGAACGGATCGCTTTCACGCCTTCTCCCCGGGAGATCGCCGAGGTGGCCCTTCATCACATCCGGCGGGTGAAAAAGGCGGTTGTCAGCTTCGGCCAGGGGTGCGAGGGGGAACCCCTCACCGCGGCCCGGGTCATCGAGCCGGCCATCCGAAAAATCCGGACCGAGACCCGCGGCGGGACCCTCAATCTCAACACCAACGGAAGCCTCCCGGCCGTGGGCCGGCGCCTCTTTGCCGCCGGCCTCGATTCCATCCGGATCAGCATGAACAGCGTTCGGGAAGACTGTTACAACGCGTATTTCCGGCCGAAGGGATATGCCTTTTCGGATGTGATGCAAACGGTGGAAACCGGGATCGAGATGAAAAAATTCATTTCCATCAATTACTTGAACCTGCCCGGATTTACCGACGCCCCCGAAGAAACCCGGGCGTTGTTTTGTTTTCTAAAAACCTATCCCATTCACATGATCCAGTGGCGGAATCTCAACATGGATCCGTTGGCCTACATGAAGGCCATGAACCGTGTCGCCCCCCTGGGAACGCCCATGGGGGTTGCGCCCTTGCTCGATGAAGTGCGGAAGCGCTTTCCAGGGGTCCGCATCGGATATTTCAACCCGTATATTCCCCCCCGAAACGACAGATGCCGGTGTTGAGAAAAAACTCGGGGTTGCCATCGGCCTTTGGGATGGATAATGTTAGGCAAGTTGGCAAAGACCCAACGGAAAGGATTTTAACCCATGAAAAAAGTATCCCTGTTTTGTATCGTTTTGATGGTGGTTTCGGTGATTTCGTGCGCGCCGGGGAATCGGGGCGGAGAGACCGTGGGGACGCTCACGGGGATTCTGGCCGGGGCCATCCTCGGGCACCAGGTGGGCGGAGACAGCTCGGCCCGGGCCCTGGGCGCCGGTGTCGGCATGGTGGTGGGCGGTCTGGTGGGAAACCAGCTGGGCCGCATGTGGGATCAGCTCAACGTCGAAGAACAGCGGGTTCACTCTTCCATCGTCAGGGAATCCATTGAGACGTCCCGGGTGGGGGAAGGTCACCAGTGGTACAACCCGGATACCGGACACTCCGGACGGGTCATCATCACCAAGGACGAGGAGTATTGCCGGGAATACCAGCAGACCGTCATCATCGGCGGGAAAGAGGAACAGGCCTACGGCACCGCGTGCCGCCAGCCCGACGGATCCTGGAAGATCAAGAACTGATGGCTTTGCAAAAAGTCCACTTGCGGCGTTGCGCTGCATTCTTCTTCATTGAAACGGATACGCCTCTAGAATTTTACTTCAAGTAATAGGCGAACAATGCGGCAAAGGCCAGGGCCGGGACCATGTTCCCGATGCGGATGCGCGCCTGGGTCAACAAATTGAAGCCGATGGCCACGATGAGCAGTCCCCCGGTGGCGGTGACGGCCTCCAGGACGCCGGGGACCTGAAGGAAGGTCAGTCGTGACGCCAGCA
This sequence comes from uncultured Desulfobacteraceae bacterium, assembly GCA_964596535.1. Lineage (GTDB taxonomy): Bacteria > Desulfobacterota > Desulfobacteria > Desulfobacterales > UBA2156. The sequence goes on along the minus strand of CAZQUR010000008.1, from coordinate 36,214 downwards.
GGGTGATGGACCCCTGAACCGCCAGAACCGAGATCGCGGAAAAGGCTACCCCGATGCCGAAGGTGGAGGCCAGGGCGATGGACGCCATGCCGTCCAGAAGCGATTTTACCAGAAGCGTGGAGGGATCGCCCAGGGTTCCGTCCTGGATGGACCCTACGATCACCATGGCGCCCGTACAATAGAGCACGGAGGCGGTGACGAAGCCCTCCACGAAGGAGGAGGAATCGGAGCGGGCGCGTCTTTTGAACCATTCCCCCAGCCGCTCCACGGCGCCCTCGATGTTCGCGGCTTCCCCCACCACGGCGCCTGCCAGGAGGCACCCCACCGTGAGGAGGAGGTGCTTCCCGGAAAGGGCCATCTGGAATCCGATCAACAAGGTGGAAAGCCCCAAGGCGTGCATGACGATGGCTTTGAAGCGTTCAGGCAGGCGCTTGCCGATGACCACCCCGATGAGCCCCCCCGTAATGACGGTGCCCGTGTTCACCCATGTGCCGATCATGAAAATTCCTCCTGAAAAGTGCTCCGCCCTATTCTTATACATAACGGCGCTTTTCAGCGGGCGCGGCTTTTTGTGCTCCGCTGCAAAAGCTTTGATACTAGTTATGGCCTCCCTAAAAAAGGGAGGCTTCGATAATGAACCGCAGTTCGTTTTCTGTGCTCCGACGAGCTGATTCAGGGCCCATTCTCGCACAGAAAACGCCCTGCGGGTTGCCCCTTTCAATTACATCGGTAAAGTGATGGCACCACTGACATCCACTTATCCAAGAAAAAGGAGGCAAACTCATGAATTTTTACACTCAGCAACATCGTAATTACTGTTGTATTGACCTGCATGCCAGAAAAATGTACGTCTGTATCATCGACCAAAAAGGCAAAGTCCGGGGTCATGAAAATATCCAGACCGATCCCGAACGGTTCCTTTAAATCATATCTTGAGAACAGACATATCGTCCAGGAAAAACAAAGAGAATATTACGTCGCGTGGGTGGGGCGGTTTTTTCAGTTTTTGAAAAAGAATCCGGCGGATCCCGTTTCAAAGGAAGATCTGGATGCATTTGTTTCAAACCTTTCTTTGAAAAGCCGGGAGTGGCAGGCCAAACAGGCCAAGGACGCCGTCGGGCTTTTCCTGTATTTCAGGAAACGGAAATATTCTCAGTTCAATTTCAAAGAAGGGTTTTTTCAGGGGCGCTGCTCGGTCATAAAAAGGAAACGGCAATGAAATGGATTGAAGTGCGGGCGGAATACGAGGAAAGAGACGACCGGCTGGTCTCGGAACTGGTGGCCGACGCCTTTTTCGAGGCCGGGCTTTCGGGGGTGGCGGTCTACGACGGCCGGATCCCGGAAACGGACGACTGGGCCGAGGGCGCCGGGCCCGAAAAAGGCCCGCCCCACGTGGACGGATATTTTCCCGAAGACCACCGCTGGCCCAAACGCCTTGCCGGCCTTGAAAGCCGCCTGGCGGACTTGGAAAAACGGACCGGCATCCGGGTGGCGCTGGAGCACCGCCGCCGGGATGAGTCCGAGTGGGCCGAGGCCTGGAAATGGCACTTCCATCCCATGCGCATCGGAAACCGGTTCGTGGTGAAACCCTCCTGGCGGTGGTACCCGGCACGGCCGGAAGACGTGATCGTGGAAATCGACCCGGGGATGGCCTTCGGTACCGGGAGCCACGCCACCACGGCCCTTTGCATGATGCTTCTCGAACGGTATGTGAAGGGCGGGGAAGCGTTCATGGATGTGGGCACCGGTTCGGGGATCCTCATGATCACCGCGGCGAAGCTGGGAGCCAAGCGCCTGGTGGGGGTGGACAGGGAGCCCACGGCCATGGAGGTGGCCCGGGCGAACCTGGTCCGCAACGGAATCGACCCGGCCCGATTCCAGCTGTTCGTGGGAAACCTCCTGGAAGGCGTTTCCGGATCCTTCGACCTGGTGGCGGCCAACATCATCACGGACGCCGTCAAGGCGCTGGTGCCGCAGCTTCCGGGCGTTTTAGAACCCGGCGGCATTTTCATCTGCTCCGGGATGATCGAAAAAAACACCCATCGGGTGGAAAAGGAAATGAAAACCCGAGGCCTGACGATCCTGGAGATGCCGGCAAAAGACGGGTGGGTCGCCATCGCGGCGCGGCGGTGACGACCCGGATAAAAAAAGCTTATCCCCGGATGATCCGGGGGAGCATCATCTGGTGCTGGGGGCAGATGGAGCGGGGGTTCTGGTAGGCGGCCCCGGCGAATGCCTTCATGTAATTGCGGATTTCGGTCATGGAGACCGTCTCGTCCACGAACCCTTTCCGCGCGCAATACAGGGGCCGGGAGTTTTCGTAGTATTGCTTCACCATCTCGTTCATCTTTTCGATTACCGGATCCAGGGGCTTGTCCGCCTTTTTCTCCTTGACCAGGCGGCGGGAGAAACTCGCCGCCGCCGCGGTTTCCCCGTGCATGACATAAATTTCCGTGGTGGGAACCCCCAGGGAAAAGGCGTTGTGCCGGTTGGCGGTGGGTCCGCCCATGATGTAATGGGCCGCTGCCGTTCCTTTGCGCAAAAGGATCAGCATCTGGGGGACATCGGTCTGCTGGATGGAGTAGATCAGGGCCTGGCCCAGGCCCAGAAGTTCGGCTTTTTCGGCAAGGTCCCCCACGTCGATGCCGGTGGTGTCCTGGAACCAGATGATGGGGACGCGGTCCCGGCCGCAGAGGGTGACGAACTCGTTGAGCTTGATCAGCCCCTGTCGGTAGAGCTTCCCCCCGATCCCCGGATACGGGGCGTACTCGGGGTAGTCCTCCCCCAGGTACCCCTGGCGGTTTCCGATGATCCCCACCGGGAAGCCGTCGATCTTGCATAGCCCCGTGTAGACCTCGGGGCCGTAGTTCGGTTTGAACTCCATGTGCTCGCTTGCGTCCACCAGCCGGGCCAGCACCTCGTCGAAGTTGTACATGAGCTTCTGGTTGAAGGGGATGAGCCGGTAGAGGTCATCGGCGGGGAAGCGCGGTTCCCTGGGCGCGGCCACCCGGAAAAACTTGGGGTGGTAGGCCGGCATGTCCTTCATGTAGTCCTTGATGCCGTCCAGGACGCCGGTTTCTTCGTCGTAGACGTACCGGAAAAAACCGGTTTCATGGTAATGGATCTTCCCGGATCCCGGGGGTTCCACCTTGTACTGCTGGGCCGCCTGGATGAGCTGTTGGGCCCCGTCCATGTCGAAATACCCCTTGGGGGACATGCCCGAAAGGATGCCGCCCCCGCCTACGGCGATGTTGGCGTCCTTGTGGGCGAACAGCACGGTGGGGCTGATGCCCTGGTAGCCGCCGCCGGCCGGGTTGGTGCCGTAGATGGCGGCCAGGATGGGAATCCCCATCTGTTCCAGCTCGGCGTGCCGGAAAAAGGTGGTCCCCCCGCCCCGGCGGTTGGCATAAAACTTTTCCTGCTCGGTCAGCTTCACGCCGGAGCAGTTGACCAGCCAGACCAGGGGGATGTTGAGGCGCTTGGAAAGGTCCGTGACCCGGAGGATGTTTTCGGACTGGCCCGGTATCCAGGCCCCGGCGAAGAGCTTGTTGTCGAAGCCGATGATCACCGCCCATTTCCCGGAGATCCTGCCGATGCCGTCGATGACGTTGGTGGTCCCTTCCGCGTTGTTCTCCGGGTTGTACAGGGTGTGCAGGGGGTGCCAGGTCCCGGGGTCCACCAGGTACCGCAGCCGCTGCCAGACCGTCATTTGCCCCCGGGAATTGATCACGTCTTCGGGGAGCCCCACGGTCTTGACCTTCGCCACGGCCTCCTTGATCTCCTTTTCCGCTTCCCTGATCTTGGAGACGTTTTCCTCGCTGCTCTTGATCTGTCCCTCGGTCAACCGGGAGCCGAATTCGGTCATCTTTTCAAAATAGGGTCGCATGGCCTCTCATCCCCGTTCCTCTATTTGCCCGTGAAGTTGGGTTTCCGCTTTTCCAAAAACGCCGCCACCCCTTCCTTTTTATCCTCGGAACCGCAGGAAAGGGCATGGAGATACGATTCATGGGCCAGCCCTTCGGCAAGGGATCCCTCGGCGAAGCGCAGGACCGCTTCCTTGCCGTACTGGACGGCCAGTTTCGGCCGGGAGGCCAGGACGGCGGCCAGCTTTTTGGCCTCGTCCATGAGGCGTTCCGCCGGGACCACCCGGTTGATAAGCCCCATTTCATAAGCCCGGGCGGCGTCCACGGGTTCGCCGGTGAGGACCATCTCCATGGCCCGGCCCATCCCCACCAGCCGGGGGAGCCGCTGCGTCCCGCCGGCGCCGGGGATGATGCCGAGTTTCACCTCGGGCTGGCCCAGCTTGGCCCCTTCGGCGGCCAGCCGGAGGGTGCAGGCCATGGCCAGCTCCAGCCCGGTGCCTAGGGCCCAGCCCTTGATTGCGGCGATGGAAGGGATCTCCAACTGCTCGATGCGGGTGTAGACTTCCTGTCGCCACCGGGTTTCGGCCCGCCCGGAGATCAGGTTCCGGCGGTTCAGCTCCTTGATGTCCGCCCCCGCCACAAAGGCCTTGTCGCCCGCGCCGGTGAGGATCAGGACCTTCACGTAGGGATCCTTTTCCACGGCGGCCAGGGCCTGGTCCAATTCCTCCACCGTGGCGTTGTCCACCGCGTTCATTTTGTCGGGACGGTTCACGGTCAGCACGGCCGTGGGCCCGTCCGTTTCGTAAAGGATGTTTTGAAACATCATTTGTCTCCGTATTTGTAAAAGCCCTCTCCGGATTTCCGGCCCAGTTTCCCGGCTTCCACCATTTCGTCGACCAGCGGGGGGTGCTGGTAGCGCGGATCATCGAGCTGGGTCCTCAGAGTGATCATCTTGGCCCGGTGGGTGTCGAGCCCGATCATGTCCACCAGTTCCAGCGGCCCCATGGGATGGTTGGCGCCCAGCTTCATGGCCTTGTCCACGTCCGTAGGGTCCGCCACCCCGGAGGCCACCAGCCAGGTGGCTTCGTTGAGGAGCTGTCCCAGGATGCGGCTCACGATCCCCGCCGGCGCTTCGCTCTTGCAGACCACCGGGTCTTTTCCGACTTGCCTGGCAAAGGCTTCGGCGGCGGCAAGGGTTTCCGTGGAGGTTTTCTTCCCCGGCATGATCTCCACCAGCTTCATGATGACGGGCGGGTTGAAAAAGTGCATTTGCACCACCTTGTCGGGCCGTTTCGTGGCCTCGGCCATGGCGGAAATGGACAGGGAGGTGGTGTTGGTGACCAGGATCACATCGGGCCGGGCCAGCCGGTCGAGCTCGGCAAAGACCTGCTTTTTGATTTCGATGTCTTCCACCACGCTTTCGATGACGATGTCGGCGTCCTTTGCCGGAGAAAGATCGCCGGCAACGGCGATGCGGCTTAAGACGGCGTCTTTTTGTTCCGCAGGGATCTTCCCGGCGTCCACGCGCTTGGCGAGACCCTTTTCAATCCGTTTTTTGGCGGTTTCCGAATATTCCAGCTTGATGTCCGAGATCACGGCGTTGAGGCCCTGCTGGGCGCAGAGCTGGGCGATGCCGCCGCCCATGATGCCGGCGCCCACGACGAGTACGGTGTTGATGGCCATGGAATCCCTCCTTGGTTAGTTCAATCGTTCAACGACAAGGGCGACGCCGTTTCCGCCGCCGATACAGGCGCTCACCAGGCCCAGTTGCACGTCCCGGTCCTTCATGGCGTACAGGAGCGTGGTGAGGATCTTGGAGCCGGTGGCCGCCACGGGGTGTCCGAGGGCGATGGCGCCGCCGTGGACGTTCACCTTGCTCCGGTCGATCTTGAGTTCTTTTTCGCAGGCCAGGTACTGGGCGGCAAAGGCCTCGTTGAGTTCGATGAGATCAATGTCCGAAAGGGATAAACCGGCATGCTTGAGAGCCGCCGGAATGGCTTTCACCGGCGACAGGCCGAAGCGCTTGGGTTCGTATCCCACAAAAGCGTATCCTTTCACCAGGGCCATGGGGGTGAGCCCTTCGGCCTCGGCTTTTTCCCGGTCCATGAGGATCTGGGCCGACGCGGCGTCGCACAGGGCGCAGGCGTTTCCGGCCGTCACCGTCCCGTCCTTGTTGAAGACCGGGGAAAGCTTGGCCAGCGACGCGGCGGTCACTCCTTCCCGGAAAATCTCTTCGTCTTTGAAGATGGTGGGGCCTTTGCGGCCGGGGACTTCCACGGGAACGACCTCCGCTTCGAATTTGCCCGCCTTGACCGCGGCTTCCGTCTTGTTGTGACTTTCCGCCGCGTATGCGTCCTGTTCTTCCCGGGAAATCCCGAGTTCCTTGGCGTAACCGTCGGTCAATTCCCCCATGAGGCCGCCGCCCAAAGGACACAGGAACCCGTCTTGGTGCATCAGGTCCACGAGGGCGCCTTTCCCCATCCGGTACCCCCACCGGGCCTTGGGGAGGGCATAGGGAATTTGGTTGCTGCTTTCCGTGCCGCCTACCAGGACGGTCCGGACGTCGCCGGCCTTGATGGCCTGGGTCCCCATGATTAGTGCCTGGACGCTGGAGCCGCAGCGGACGTTCACCGAAACGGCCGGGGCATCCACGGGGACGCCGCCGTTCACGGCGGTCAGGCGCGCCGGGTTGGGGCCCACGCCCGCCTGCCAGGCGTTTCCGAATATGGTCTGGTCGATGGTTTCCGGAGAAATCCCGGACCGCTTGATGGTTTCCCGGACCACCACCGCGCCGAATTGGGGGGCGGTCATGGACTGGAGCGAACCCCCGAATTTCCCGCCCGCTGTCCGGACGGAACTTAAGATGACAACGTCTTTCATGTAATCCTCCTTATTTATTTCTGATTCTGTTTTATGTTTTTTTGAACGAAACGTTTCCTTCACTCGACCCCTTGGCCCCTTGGCCCCTCGACCCCTCGGACCCTTGATCCCTTCAATCCTCGACCCCTTCGAAATATCAAACAATCGAATACTTGGGACCGCCGCCGCCTTCGGGGCAGGTCCACGTGATGTTTTTATAGGGGTCCTTGATCTCGCAGGTCTTGCAGTGGAGACAGTTGGACGGGTTCAGGACCAAGCGCCGTTCCCCCGGGGTTTCTTCCACCATCTCGTACACCTGGGCCGGGCAGAATCGGGTGCAGGGATTCCGGTACTCTTCGTAGCACAGGGTTTCGCAGATATCCGTATTGTGCACGATGAGATGGCAGGGCTGGTCTTCCAGGTGCTGGGTTCCGGAAAGATAGACCCCCGTGAGCTTGTCCAGATACAGGGTGCCGTCGTATTCCGGTTTTTCCGTTTCCAGTGCAGAGGCGTCGACGTCCTTGGGGAGTTTTTTAAGGGTGGCGCCGTCTTCGACGATGTCCAGGGGATCTTTCAATCCCCTCCCCTTGGTGAAGTACTGGGCGCCGACGTGCATGAACTTGACGACTCCTTTCCGGGAAAGCGCCTGGCTGAAATTTCGGGCCTCGTATCTCTCCGTGGCGATCCAGCTGTCCATCACCTTCTGGTCGTAGGCCCGCAGAGTGGCCTGGCTGAAGTCGTCTTTTTCTAGGGCCTCGATCACCGTTTCCGCGGCCAGCATCCCGGACTTCATGGCCGTGTGGATCCCTTTGAGGCGCTGGGAATTGAGCATGGATGCGCTGTCCCCCACGAACATGGCCCCATTCACGGACAGGACCGGCATCGTATAATACCCGCCGATGGAAAGGGTTTTGGCCCCTTGCTGGAGGACCTTTCCCCCTTGAATGATTTCGGCGATGAGGGGATGCCGCTTGTATTTCAGAAACATCCGGTAAGGTTCCAGGAGCGGATCTTCATAGTCGAGCCCCACCACCAGGCCCAGGGAGATGCGATTGTCCTTCATCCGGTACAAAAACCCGCCGCCCTTGGTGCCGAGCCCCAGGGGATACCCGAAGGTGTGCAGCACCGTGGTGTCGCCGGAGAGAAAAGGATTCGTTTCCGGGAGTTCGATGACTTCCTTCACGGCGGTTTCAAAAACCTGGGGCATGGCCCTGGAAAAGATTTCCATTTTTTCGTCCACCTGGCGGATGAGGCTCCCCCGGGAGCCTTCCCCGAAGATGGTGACCCGAGCCGTCAGGTTCACCCCCGGCTCGAACGTGGCTTTTTTCTCTCCGTTCTTGTCGATCCCCTTGTCGCCCGTGGCCACCCCCTGGATGGACCGGTTATCCTCGGAGAACAACACCTGGGTGCCGGCGAATCCGGGGAAGATATTGATGCCCGTCTCTTCGGCGATCTCTCCCAGCCACCGGGTGAACCGGGAAAGGCTGATGACGCAGCACTCTTCGTTGTGCATGTACTTGGGCGTAAACGGGACTTCGAATTTCCGGTTCTGGGTGAGGTAGTAGAACCGATCCCGGCATTGGGTTTCTTCGATGGGGCAGCCTTTTTCCAGGTAATCGGGGATCAGTTCCTTCAGGGCGATGGGATCGAGGATGGCTCCGCTCAAGGAATGGCTTCCGATCTGATCCCCTTTTTCAATAAGGCCGATTTCGATTTCCAGGCCCTTTTCATCGGCGAGCGTTTTCAGATGGATGGCGCCCGCCAGGTTGGCGGGGCCGCCCCCCACGAAAAGGACGTCTAAGGGAAACTCTTCTCTTTCTTCGGTCATTGTTTTTTCCAGGTCGGTTAAAGATTATTTCAATTTTTTCACTTCTTCGGTAACGGCCGGGATCACCTTGAACAGGTTCCCCACGATGCCGTAATCGGCCTTGGAAAAGATGGGGGCTTCGGGGTCCTTGTTGATGGCCACGATCACCTTGGAAGTGGACATCCCCGCCAAATGCTGGATGGCGCCGGAGATCCCGCAGGCAACGTAGAGGTTGGGGGAGACCACTTTCCCGGTTTGCCCTACCTGGTCGCTGTGGGGCCGCCACCCTTCATCCACCGCGGTCCGGGAGGCGCCCACCGCCCCCCCGAGGGCATTGGCCAGGTCTTCGAGTACGGAAAAGTCGCCGGCGGTCCCGCGGCCGCCCGAGACGATGATGTCGGCCTCCGTGAGTTCCACTTTGTCGGTGGCTTCCAGTTTGCGTTCCGCCACCGTGGTCTTCACGTCCCCCACCTGAACCGCGAGTTTTTCCACGGCGGCGGATCGGGGCGCCTCGGCGATGGCCATCACATTGGGCCGCAGGACGGCGATCTTGGGGGTGCCGTCGATGGTGACGTCGGCCACCACCTTCCCGCCGTACATGGGGCGGGTGAAGACGAAATCCCCGCCGTCCAGCCGGACCCCCACGCAATCCATGGCCAGGCCGGCATCCAGCCGGGCGGCCAACCGGGCGGACAGGTCTTTGCCGGTGATGGAGGCGCCGATGAGAATCAGTTCGGGGTCCTGGGTCTTAACGGCTTCCGTGATGACATGGGTGAACGCGTCCGTGGTATATTCGGCCAGGGCCGGGTCATCGGCCACCAGGATCCGGTCGGGTCCGTATTTTTCCAGATCCCCTGCCAGTGTCTCCACGCCGGAGCCGCAGAGGACGGCCACCAGGGGAACGTTTTTGGCGTCGGCAAGGCGCCGTCCTTCGCTCAACGCCTCAAAGCTGACCTTTCGAAACGTGCCTTCGCGTTGTTCGGTGATAACGAATATGCCTTGTGCCATGATCTTCTCCTTTTTTCATCTCCCGGAAAAGGCTCCGGGATAAACGGATATGCGTCGGACAGGATCCCTTACAGGATCTTGGCTTCCTCGTGCAGCTTTTTCACCAGTTCGGCCGCCTGGGCGGCGGGATCGTCGCCTGGAATCATGGTGATGGCCTTTCGCGCCGGCGGCGGATTCAGGGCCTTGATCTTGACCTTGCGGTTCGCCGCGCCCGCGGTGCCGGCATCCACGCCGAGGTCCGCCAGGGTTTTCACGTCGAGGGGCTTTTTCTTGGCTTTCATGATCCCCGGCAGCGACGCGTAGCGCGGCTCATTGAGCCCCCGCTGGGCCGTGAAAAGCACCGGGAGCTTGGCCTCGATGACGGCCGTGCCCCCTTCCACCACCTGGTGACACCGGATGGTGTCCTCCGAGATTTCTTCCTTGATGACCTGGGTGATCTGGGGGATTCCCAGGAACTCCGCCACGGCCGGGGCCACCTGGTAATTGTCCCCGTCCACCGCGCGCATGCCCGCGATGATCAGGTCAAAGGGGATATCTTTGAGGGCGGCGGCGAGGATTTTCGCCGTGGCCAGGGGATCGCTTCCTTCGGCGGCGGGATCATTGATATGGATCCCCTTGTCTGCGCCCATGGCCAGGGCGGTACGGATGGTCTCCACGGTTTTGGCCGGCCCCATGGAAAGGATCGTCACCGTCCCTCCCTGGGCCTCCCGGATCCGGAGGGCCTCTTCCACGGCGAATTCGTCGTAGGGGTTCATGACCCACTTCAGGTCCTCCGTCTTGATGGAAACGCCGTCGCCGGCGATCTGAATGAGCGATTCGGTGTCCGGCACCTGCTTGACAAGAACCACGATTTCCATATCCTTCTCCTTTCCTCAAAAATGGGATCGACCGGTAAATGCGTGCCGGAAAGGGTTGAAGACGAACTTCAACCCTTTCCGGGTCCGATTACCGGTTGGCTTTACGAATGTCGAGTTGATCCAGGGCGATGATCCACTTGCAGATATTGGCCGAGCCTTCCACCATGAAGTAGGTGGGGGCGTCCCGGTAGAACCGGGCCACCGGGTATTCGGTGGAATAGCCGTAGGCCCCCAGGATCCGCATGGCGTAATTGGCGCACTTGTTGGCCGTTTCCCCGGCGAAGTACTTGGCCTGGGCCACATCGAGGCCGTTGTTCAGGCGTCCCTGGTCCTTGGCCCAGGCCGCCTTGTACACGAGCAACCGGGCGGCTTCGATCTCCGAGGACATCTGGGCGATGAGGTCCTGGTTCATCTGGTATTCGCCGATGGCCTTGCCGAACTGCTTTCGTTCCTTGCAGTATTTGACGGCTTCTTCCAGACAGGCCTGGGCGACACCCACGGCGCCGGCGGCGGCGGAAAGCCGCGTTTGGTTTAAGGAGCTGAAAAGAATCCTGGCCCCGTCGCCGGGTTTGCCCAGGATGTTTTCTTTGGGGACTTGGCAGTCGGTGAGATAGATCTCTCCCGTGGGTGAGGAAAACGAGCCCATCTTTTCCAGGGAGGTGGTGCGTACGCCATTGAAGTTCTTCAACTCCACCACGAAAGCGGAAAGGCCCTTGGACCCCAGGGAGCGGTCCGTGTAGGCATAGTAGATGATGACGTCGGCCACGTTGGCGTTGGAAATCCAGGTCTTGGATCCGTTCAGGAGCCAATGGTCCCCTTTGTCTTCGGCCTTGGAGGTCATGGCCATGACGTCGGAGCCGGCGTTGGGCTCGGTCATGGCGAACCCGCCCAGGTATTCGGCGCTGACCAGTTTGGGGACGTATTTTTTCCTGATGTCTTCGTCGCCGTATTTGGAGATGGTGAACGAACAGCCCAGCTCCTGCATGTTGACCTGGACCCGCAGGGAGCTGGACACCCGGGCGATTTCCTCGGTGATGATCATCGCGGCCAGCCAGCCCATTTCGTTGCCGCCGTATTCTTCGGGAATCACGGTTCCAAAAAGCCCCAGTTCCCCCATGGGCTTGAGGGCCTCCTCATGGGGCAGGTAGTGCTTGGCGTCCCACTCGTCCGCATAAGGGGCGATTTGTTCATTGGCGAAATCCCGGACCGTGTTCCGGAGTATTTCGAGTTCTTCCGTCAGCGCAAAATCCATTTCCCGTCCTCCTCCTCCGTGATTGATATCCTCTTGATTATCGATGTTCGTTGAAAAAACGTGTTCTCGATGGAAAAGCGCCACCCTAAAGCGCAAGGTTCCACATAGTAGCTACCATATAGCTATGAGTCCCGATCCTTGTCAAGCGCTTTCGGCCGTTTTGCGCGACAGCGCTTTCGGTGATGCACCGGTATTGTCCGGATCGCTTCCGTCTTGACAAGCTTTTAAGGAATTTGCAATAAAATAGAATAGTTTATTATATGAAAGCACAGTCGTCAAGCGATAATTCCATATGTATTCTAAAGGGATAGGGCGCATATGCGTAACGAAAGCGAAAGAAAGGACCTTGAATGAACATCTGGATGACCCTGGAAAAGGCGGCGTTCCTTTATCCGGACAAAACGGCGATTATCGACGGCCCCGTGACGTTCACATACAAAGAGGCAAAGGCCCGGGCGGAATCTCTGGCCCGCTTTTTCAGGGAAAACGGGATCCATGAAGGGGACCGGATCGCCGTTTGCGAGGTCAACTCGTATGCCTTTTTCGAATGCTATTATGCCGCCGCCGGGCTGGGGGCCGTTCTGTGTCCCATCAATTACCGGCTTTCGGCCCGGGAAATGGCGTTCATCATTAACGATTCCGGGGCCAGGTGGCTCATCTCGGGGGGCCGTTTCGGGACGGTGATCCGGGAGGCGACGGCCGAAACGCCCGCCCTGGAAGGCATCCTGTGGATCGGAACATCCCACGGGGTGCCGGAACGAATAAAAAGCGCCGGATACGAGGCCGCCGTGAAAACCCGTGAATCGGCCTTCACGCCGGCGGAGGTGGACGGGGACCGGATCGCCCACCTTTATTATACCAGCGGCACCACGGGGCGCCCCAAGGGGGTGATACTGACCCATAAAAATGTCTGCGTGCACGCCCTGGCCACCATCGCCGAGCTTCAACTGACCGATACCGATGTGTGGGGGCATATTGCACCCATGTTTCATCTCGCCGACGCCTGGGCCACCTTTGCCGTGACATGGGTGGGAGGTGCGCACGTGATGGTGGGGCAGTTCGAGCCCGAGCCCGTCATGGCCGTGATCGGGGAAAAGGGGATCACCCTGAGCAACCTGATTCCCACCATGCTCAACCTCATCGTCAAGCATCCCCAGGTGAAGACCTGCGACTTTTCGAGCCTGCGGGTGGTGCTCAGCGGCGGGGCGCCCATTGCGCCGGAACTGGTCCGGATGGTCATGGAAACCTTCGGGTGCGATTATATCCAGACCTACGGGATGACCGAAACGAGCCCGTATCTCACCTTCAGCCTCCTGAAGGATCATCTCCGGCAGCTTCCCGAGGAAGAACAACTGGTGTATAAGTCGAAAACCGGGCGCCCCTTCATGGCCGTGGAATTGAAGGTGGTGGACGACCAGCTGCATCCCGTGGCGCCGGACGGCCGGCAGGTGGGGGAGATCCTGGTCAAGGGCGACACGGTGACCCCGGGCTACTGGAACCGGCCGGAGGAAACCGAAAAGGCCTTTGCGGACGGATGGCTGCGCACCGGGGACCTGGCGGTGATGGATGCGGAAGGCTACGTCAACATCGTGGATCGGAAAAAGGACATGGTCCTGTCCGGCGGGGAAAACATCTACTCCACGGAGGTGGAATATGTCCTTTACATGAATCCGAAAATCCTGGAAGCGGCGGTGTTCGGCGTCCCGGACGAGACATGGGGGGAAGCGGTGAAAGCAGCCGTGGTCCTCAAACCCGGGGAGACGGCCACCCCGGAAGAGCTCATCGCCTTTTGCAAGACCCATCTGGCATCTTACAAGGCTCCCAAGTCGGTGGATTTCATCGAGGCCCTTCCCAAGACCGGTTCCGGGAAGATTTTTAAAAAGGCGCTCCGGGATCCCTACTGGCAGGGAAAAACAAAAACGCCATCGGAAGGAATATCGTGAAAATCGCAATCATCGGTGCCGGCGCCATGGGGTGCATTTTCGGCGCGCTGCTGGATGCCGCCGCCGGCGTGGTCCTGGTGGACGGATGGGAAGCCCACGTTTCCGCCATGCGCGAAAAGGGCCTGGTCTTTGAAGACCTTGACGGAAGCACCACGACCAAAACCCTTTCCGTCGTTTCCTCACCCGAACAGATCAACACCCCGGTGGATCTGGCGATCATTTTCGTGAAATCCCATCAAACCGCCCGGGCCGCCGAAGAGGCGGCGGCGGTGTTGAAAGAAAGCGGTGTGGGACTGACCCTGCAAAACGGCATCGGGAACGTGGAGTGCCTTGAAGCGCGACTGGGACCGGGAAAGGTGCTGGCCGGCGTCACCTCCCACGGCGGCACCCTGCTGGGTCCCGGCCGGGTCCGCCATGCGGGAAAAGGACCCACGATTCTCGGCTTTTCGCCGAAGCATGCCGAAACCATCGATGCCATCGCCCGGGTGTTTGAACAGGCCGGCATCGAAACGCGGGTGGAACAAAACCTGGAACGCCTGATCTGGGGAAAGCTGGTCGTCAACGCGGGGATCAACGCCCTGGCGGCGATTCTCCGGGTGCAAAACGGTGTTCTGGGGTCCGAAAAGGCCTGCGAGGCACTGATGGCCCGGGCTGTTTCGGAGGCGGTTGCGGTGGCCGAGGGGCTGGGCATCGCGCTGCCTTACCCGGATCCCCTGGAACATGTAAAAAGGGTCTGTGCCATGACCGCGGGGAATCGGGCCAGTATGCTCCAGGATATCCTCCGGGGCGCCCCCACCGAGATTTCGGCCATCAACGGCGCCATCGTCGAAAAGGGGCGGGAAATCGGCGTCCAAACCCCGTACAACCGGTTTTTGACGGAGATGGTCACCGCCCTGGAGGAAACGGCGAAGGCGCGCATCGCATAGACCCCAGCATTGGGGTTAAGCGTGTTAAACATTTTTCGCCATGGTTTTTATACAACGTTGGGGGAAACATAAAGGAGAAATATGGAAGCGAAAAAAGTAACGGTATTCGACTTTAAAAACCGGAAAGGAGACCCCACGCCCATCACCATGCTGACCGCCTATGACTACCCGTGGGCCCTGCTGGTGGATCGGGCGGGAATCGACGGCATCCTGGTGGGAGATTCCCTGGGAATGGTGGTGCTGGGACGTTCCGACACCGTTTCGGTCACCATGGAGGAGATGATCCACCACACCCGGGCCGTGGCGGACACGGTGAAGCGGGCCCTGGTGGTGGGCGACATGCCCTTTGGATCCTACAACAGCTCGATTCCGGCGGCCGTCAACAATGCCACCCGCCTGTTGAAAGAAGGGCGTGCGAATTGTGTCAAGCTGGAAGGGGGGAAGGACATGGCGCCGGTGGCGGCGGCCATCGTCAAGGCCGGCATCCCGGTGCAGGGACACATCGGACTCACCCCCCAGACCGCCTCGGCCATGGGCGGGTTCCGTGTCCAGGGGAAAAACGCGCAGGCCGCCAAGTCCCTTTTGGAGGACGCCCGGACCCTGGAAGCGGCGGGGTGCTTTTCCCTGGTTTTGGAGGCCATACCGGCACCCATTGCCGAGATGATCACCGCTTCCATCGCCATCCCCACCATCGGTATCGGCGCCGGGGTGCACTGCGACGGGCAGATCCTGGTGACCCATGACATGGTGGGGCTTTTCGACCGGTTCACCCCGAAATTCGTGAAGCAATACGCCAAAATCTCCGAAAGCATTGCTTCGGCCATCGCCCAGTACAAGGCCGAGGTGCAAACCCGGGCGTTTCCGGCGGAGGCCCACAGCTTCACCATGAGCGCCGAAGAACTGGCCGGGTTGAAAGAAGCCCTGAAAGAATGAAAAACCACCGGAGGCAGCCGTCCGGTTCCTCCGGGAACTCTTCCTGGTCGTCGGGAAGGGATTCGGGCAAGTGCAGGACGATTGGTAAACAATGTTGCCCACCGGGGAAAGGTCCCGAAACGCCTTGGGGCCGCAATCTCCGGTGATCAGCGCTTTTGCGCCGGATCGGACCACGGTTTCCGCGGCCTGTATCCCGCTCCCTGAGTAACGCTCTCGCTACGACTGGAGGGATTCAACGGCTTGACCCAACGAAGGAGGATTTTTCCCATGGCGCTTGATCCGAAACGACTGCAGAAAAAGAAAGCCAAAAGAACAGCCAAATCCAGAGCCCGAGGCCATTCTCGGGGCGCCGTCAACGGCAGCGCATCGGAAGGATGGCAAAAATTCCTTGCCTCGCCCATACACGAATGCCGGGCAGCGGAAAGCATTTTCGAAGAAGGCCGGGGGATGGGTTCGGTCCTTTTGTCTCGGAAATCGACCGACGGCACCATCCTGGCAGCCGTTTTTCTGGTGGACAGTTGCTGTCTCGGAGTGAAGGATGCGTTTGTTCGTCCTGTTTCTGAGACGGAATACCGGGGAATGCGGGATCGTTTTCAAGACCATGAACCGATGAAATCCATGGAACCCGCCTGTGTGCGAAAGCTGGTCGAATCCGCCGTGGCGTATGCGCGGGATTTTGGTTTGTCTCCTCACAGGGACTATTCAAAAGCAAAACGGATTTTCGGCGACATCAATGCCGGGGATTGCGACCAAAATTTCACTTTCGGTTACCGGGGAAAGCCCCTGTACTTTGCAGGGCCGAATGACGGAAAGGCCTTTGTTCAGAGGGTCATTCGCACCCTGGAAAAACACTGCGGACCGGATGGGTTCCATTATGTGGTTCCGGAACACCAGCTCCATGACAAGGGGTAGTGGGGAATTGAAGGCGTGCCGCAATCCAAAACAGTCGAGGTTTCATGGCAAAGGATAAACAGGCAAAGCGGAAAGCCCGGGCCAAGGCCAGGAAAAAGGCAAGAGCACAAGCCTCATCGACTGAATTGCGAAAAGAAAAGGCCGAATTTTTCTTTCACGAAGCCCTGTGGTTCGAGAGCCTGCTGGATTACGAAAAAGCTTTCGTGAAAATCGAAAAAGCGTTTCGGTGCTCTCCCAATGACCCGGAGATACTCAAGGTTTTGGGCCGCATCAGTCACCAGGCCGGCCGGGAAGCCAATGAAATCAAAGCATTGGTAAATCTTTACCGTATCGGATCCCTGCCCCGGGAGTTGCTCCAAGGCCTTTGCTGGCTATTGATTCGCAATGGTCGAAAAGAGGAGGCATTGGATATTGCAGAAGCGGCGCTCGAGGATTGGAAAGGGAGCCGGCGCAAAAAGGAAGACATCGCAATTCAAAAGGATCTGCTCCAGGTAAAAGGCTATTGCGAAGCCGTTTCCAAAACAAATACCACCATGGTGAAATCCCGAACGGATCGGGATTCGCCGCCGTCGCGTAAACCATTACGGGAAACAAAGGCCGAAAAGACAGCCTCGAAATCGGTGCCGGCCGTTGAAAAGAAAGACATTCCAAAAAAGACACACGATCCGATTCCCGATATCCCCGTATCCGTTTCACTCGAGGTCAACCATTTTATCTCCACCCTGACCGGCGGACATTTCAAGAGTGCTGAGCGCTATCAACTCGCTCTGGAAGCCCAAAGGATCCGCCTCCGGGAATCCTATGACCAGTTGATCTGCCTGCCGTTTTTGCAAAATGTGCGTTCCCTGCCGTACCAGGAAGAAACAGCGAGGAAGGTGCTCAAGGATTTTCGGGGCCGGGCGCTTCTGGCCGACGAGGTGGGCCTCGGAAAAACCATCGAAGCCGGGATCGTTTTAAAAGAATACATCCAGCGGGGAATGGTCAAAAACGCCTTGATTCTCACCCCGTCCTCTCTGGTCAGCCAGTGGCGGGAGGAACTGAAAAGCAAATTCGGTCTTGAATTTTCTTCCACCGGTGACGGTGATGTCCGGGCCGGGAACAACGATTTCTGGAAATCTCCGTTTTTACTGGCGTCCATCAACGTGGCCAAATCCAAAAAGCATTTTGATACCGTTGCGGATCGCGAGTACGACCTGGTCATCGTGGATGAAGCACACCACCTGAAAAATCGTTCCACCCTCAACTGGAAACTGGTCAATGCCCTCAAAAAACGATTCCTGCTTTTGCTCAGCGCCACTCCCGTGGAAAACAATCTCATGGAGCTTTACAACCTGATCACACTTCTTAAGCCGGGGCAGTTGAAAACCGCCACCGAATTTCGAAACCAGTTCATGACCCGCGGGGACCCCACCGACCCGCAGAACCGAACCCATCTCAAGGAACTTCTCGGCCAGGTGATGATTCGAAATACCCGTGCCGTCGCAAGGATCAACCTGCCGCCCCGGTTTGCCTTTACAGTACGGGTGGAGCCGAGTTCCCGTGAACAGGAACTCTATGAACGGGTGACGCAGTTGGTACGGCAGATCAATACCGATTCCGGCAACAAGCGAAAGCTGATGCTGAAAAATCTTCTGGCCGCGGCCGGATCCTCCCCCCAGGCGGTAGCCAAACCGGTCGCGAAGCTGTTGGGAAATCCGGATTTACCCGAACCCTGTCGGCGGGAAGCCGGTGCCATCGTAAACCTGAACTCCCGCTCGGCGGGCACCCGGAAAGACGAAATGCTCCTGAAACTCATCCGGTCCATGCCGGGGAAAGTCATCGTTTTTGTAAAATACTTGGCGACGTTGGGGCATCTATCGGATGTTTTCCACCGGCATGGGGTTGTCCATTCCCTGTTTCACGGCGGCATGGAGAATGCGGAAAAGGACCGGCAGATTCTTGAGTTTCAGGATAAAAAGGATGTGATGCTGACCACCGAGATCGGAGGGGAGGGCCGCAACCTCCAGTTTTGCCACCAGATGGTCAACTATGATTTGCCCTGGAATCCCATGAAAATCGAACAGCGCATCGGTCGCATCCATCGCATCGGACAGGAAAAAGAAGTGATGGTCCACAACCTGTGTGCGATGGGCAGCGCAGAAGAATATATCCTTGAGATCCTGGACAAAAAGATCAATATGTTTGAAATGGTGATCGGTGAAATCGACATGATCCTGGGACGCATCAGAGGAGAGCGGGAGTTTTCTGAAATGATTTACGATATCTGGGTCCAATCCACCGATAGGGGGGTTCTGGATAAAGAGTTCGATCGCCTGGGGAAACAACTCGTCCGGATCAAAAACGGGTACCTGAAGACCCGGGAGCTGGATGAAAAATTGTTCGGAGAAACCTATGAACTCTAGCAGCGATCCACTCCTGGAAAATTTTATCCGGACATTTCTCCATGAAGGCGGTGCCGTAACGGAGGTTGATGCCGGAGGGATTCAATCGCTTCTTCCCGAATCTCTGGCAAAAGCGCTCGCTGTTCCGGAAATGGTCTGGTTCACCACGGATCCGAATGTTACATCTCACCACCCCGACCCGGAAAGACTCCCGGTAACATACGGCTCCCCGATTCTTGAAAAAATGCTGAGCAGTGCCTGTGCCGAGGCACCCATAACCGCCTGCCGGGTCCATTTCCATTATCTGAAAAGCAGCGGCTTCCATCGACTCATTCAGGAGCGATTCGACATTCAAGGGGCGCTTTTTACGGTGGAAAGCCGAGCCGAGGTTCAAACGGAGTATTTGCACCTTGCCTTTGTTTACGTGGTGCAAAGCGATGAGCAAAAAGAAGGTCTCGTTCACGCCACCGTGAACCTGGAAAGCGGTGCGGAAGTCCCGGGCTTCGAAGAAGGGCTTTTGGCTGCGGAAAAAGCCTTTCAAAATCCCGGACCCGGTTTTCCATGGGACGACCGGCAGGTGGAGGATCTCCGGTCCTGGGCCGCACGAAGGGCCCAATCCTTGGCAACCGAAGCCATACAACCGTTTCAGATGCGCATGAACAGACGATTTCAACGGGATGTAAAGAACCTGGAAGCCTATTATGCGTCGCTTTTCAAGGAAATGGAATCGGGTTTGAACCGATCCGGGCTTTCGGATCAACTGGTCCGCGATCGGAAGGAAAAGATGGCGCTGCTTCCTGAAGAATTGGCCCGGAAAAAAGAAGATCTTTTCAAGAAATACAGCATCCGCGTCCGATTGCGGCTTTGCGGCGGAGTTCGAGTCCGCACTCCGGCAGTGAAGCTCCTCGTTCGCTTTGATGCGGGAAAAAAACGTAAAACCTATCCCTTCATCTACAATCCCATCACGCGGACCCTTGATCCGATGGTGTGCAGGGAATGCAGGGCAAGCACCTACCACATCCATGTTTTTCGGGACCTGAAGGTGTTGTGCCCCGATTGTGCCGCTTCATACAGCTTTGATTTGAGAAAACCCCGATGGAGAGCAAAAAAAGACGGCGTGAACGTTTAATCGGAAAACGGGAAGACAATTTGGCACGCCGCGAGATCCTCGGGACGGTCCACGTCCTGAAGTCTTTCCGTCAGAGCTGCTGACAGGCCCGACGATTTGAGGCGGTCCAGGGTTTTTTCCAAAACGATCCCCGTTCCCCAGGGGATGTCTTCGAAGATTAGAGGAATCGCCCGCCGGGATACGCTTGTCTGCATTCCCACCAGGTAATAGCCCCCGTCCCGGGCCGGTCCGAAGACCGTATGGTGCACGGTCAGGGCGGTGAAGGCGGTTTCAAAGGTGTCGGCTGTGATGCCCGGAATGTCGGTTCCTGCAAGGACCGCCCGCTGCACGCCGCAGTGAAACGCGCTTTCAAGAGCGTTTCCCATTCGTTCTCCTAAATTTCCGTCCTTTTGTGGCGCCAGCAACAGATCCTCGCCCAGCCACCGGGTCATCTGATCGGGGGTTCCCCCTTCGAACCGGATTTCAATATCACAAGCATGGGTGCGGATGTATCGTTGGGCCACGGAAAGGACATGCTCCGCCATTTGACGCTGGAGATCCGCCGCGCCTACCGGGCCCAGCAGCGGGATCAGACGGGTCTTGACGCGGCCCGGCTCCGGCCGGCGCGTAAAAAGGATCAGGCGTTCCGGATGGCCATGAGGCGCTTTTTCGGTTTTCATACAGGCCGTATTCTCCTGGCTCAAGCGGTTCCTGTTTTTCCGGAACCCGCTGCAACGGATTCACTCGCGTATTGGCAGGGAGTACACCGAATCAAGAAAACGCTTCCATCGGGGAATGTTTTGACCCACCGAAGATAGCCTTTTTGATAATAAAATCAAGCGCAACATTTTTTTCACCGATTTTCATCGCCGGATCCGTGCGTTAACCGAAAATTAATCCCATCCTAATCGGCACCTAAATCAGAAAGCCCAATCTTTTTTTGAATTCAACGCGATTCCTTGACCGCCGACGCACCGGTTTCGGCGGGCCGCAATGCACATCAAGGACAGCAACGCATCTTAAGCGACGGGAAAATGTTGACACTCAAGGGTCTAAGCAAACACTTCGGAGACGTCAAAGCCGTGGACAGGGTGGATCTGGTCATCAAGAGCGGTCGGATGATCGGGATCATCGGGCGGTCCGGGGCCGGCAAGTCCACGCTCCTTCGAATGATCAATCGACTCATCGATCCTACGTCCGGGAGTATCGAATTCGAGGGGACGGATATCTGCCGGCTGAAGGGGCGGGCCCTTTTGCAGTGGCGGACGCAGTGCGCCATGATCTTTCAGCAATTCAACCTCGTGGATCGTCTTGATGTGATGACGAATGTGCTGGTGGGTCGGTTGGGATACCATCGGACGCTCCCCAGCCTTTTCAAGATGTTCTCGAAAGCGGAAAAAGCCATGGCCGTCGAAGCCTTGGATCGACTGGACATGGTCCCCATGGCCCTGCAGCGCGCCGATACCCTTTCCGGAGGCCAGCAACAGCGCGTGGCCATCGCCCGGGCGCTGGTGCAGGAACCCCGGATGATGCTCGCGGACGAGCCCATCGCTTCTTTGGATCCGCACAATGCCACCCGTGTCATGGAGGCCCTCAAGTCCATCAATCAGGATGTGGAGATCACGGTGATTTGCAATCTCCATCATCTTGCAACGGCGCGTTCCTACTGTGAACGGATCATCGGCATGCGAGCGGGCCGCATCGTTTTCGACGGCGCCGCATCGGATCTCACCACCGAAAAAGCGTTGGAGGTCTACGGAACCGACGGGGACAGCGAAGAGTTGAAACAGGCCCTTGGGGAAGGCCCCGTTCGAACCGAAACCCTCCCAGGACCCCGGGTGGCGGCGGTCTCGGCGTCTGCGTGACATCGCATCACGTCCGTGCCGAAGGAAGGCTGAATCGGTTCCGGCAGGATAGTTGGATAATAAAGGAAAGGCAGCGCCCCGGAAGTGAAAGGAAAAGATTTTTTAATTTCAAAAGGCAATCATTCAAAGGAGGAGACACATGAAACGGTTGAAAAAAGCAGTACCCCTGGGAATGTTGGTGATGGGCCTTGTGATGGCCTGGTTGGCGCCGGCCCTGGCCGGGGATTGGCGAAAGACGTACCCCGAGTTGACCATGGGGGTCATCACCGAAGAGAACGCGGAGGATCGCGCCAAACGCTGGACTCCCACCCGGGATTATCTTTCCAGGGAACTGAGGGTTCCGGTGAAATGGCGGGAAGCCACCGATTATGCCGGCATCATCGAGGCCCTCAAGGCAAAGAAAATCGAGTTGGCCTGGTTCGGACCGGCGTCTTTTGCTCGGGCCTGGATCGTTACGGAAGGCCAGGCGGTGCCCCTGGCGGCAGAAATCGACAAGGACGGGGGTTTTGGATATTTCGGTGTGATCATTGTTAAAAAAGACAGTCCCTTCAAAACGATTGACGATCTGAAAGGGAAACGCTTCGGGTTTGCGGATCCCAACTCCACATCGGGTTACCAGGCTCCCAATTTCTTTTTGGGCGAAGCCGGTTACAAACCCGAGGAATTTTTCGGCTCCACCAGTTTTTCGGGGAGCCATGAAAACAGTGTCAAGATGCTTTACGAAGAGCATTTCGACGCCGTCGCCACCTGGTGGACCAACGAGAAAAAGTCCAACATGAGCCGTATGGAGGCCAAAGACATGATCCCTCCGGGACAGTACCGCATCATCTGGAAATCCCCACGGTTGCCTTCCGATCCGTTCACGGTGCCGGCGTGGCTTCCCAAACAGATGCAGGAGGACATCAAGGCCGCCCTGCTGGCGATACCTCAAAAAGACCCCGCCGCCTTTAAGGCACTGATGGGGAGTTCCCAGAAATTCCAGGAAGTCACCCTTGAAGACTACCAACCCGTCATCCGCTTTGTGAAAGCCAACATGGAAAAGCGGAAAGAATAATCCCCCCGGAAGACGGACAAACGGAGCCTCCCTTTCGGTCGGGCTCCGTTTGCTTTCTTCCGATCCTTCCAAGGGGATGCGCAGGCGATGAGTATGCTATTTAAAACCGATCCCCTTCAATCCGAAGCCTTCACCCGGTTCAACCGTATGGAGGCGAACCTGAAGCGGGGCCGCCGTTTGCAGGGGGTGTCCTTTTGCCTTCTTTTTGCGCTGGTCTTGTTGGGGTCCGCCCACGTGGGAGAGATCGATATTCCCGAGTTTATCGAGGGACTTCCGGCCTTTTTCAACTATTTTCACCAGACCCTCCCGGAGATTCATCCCCAGACCATCCCTGGGGATGTGGCGAATTGGTATTGGGGATTTAATCGATGGCTGATTTTTCTGTGGGACACCGTCCTGATCGCCTTTCTGGCCACACTGTTCGGCTTTGTCTTCGCCTTCTCTTTGTGTTTTCCGGCGTCGCGGAACCTCAACAACCACTATTGGACCTATTTCACGGCCCGGCGGATCATGGAGATCGCCCGGTCCGTGCCGGAGCTGGTGTATGCCCTGATTTTCGTTTTTTCTTTCGGCATCGGACCGTTTCCCGGGGTACTGGCCATTGCCATCCACAGCCTGGGAGCGCTGGGGAAACTCTTTTCCGAAGTCAATGAAAATGTTCCTATGGGGGCCGGTGAGGGCGTCCGGGCCACCGGGGGAAATTGGTTTCAGGTCATCCGGTATGCGGTGGTGCCACGGGTTTTCCCCAATTTTTTGAGCTATACCCTCCTGCGGTTCGAAATCAATGTCCGTGCGGCGTCGGTGGTGGGATTCGTGGGCGCCGGCGGAATCGGACAGGAGTTGATGACGTCCATCCGCCAATTCCTTTACACCGATGTCAGCGCCATCGTTTTGATGCTGGTGCTGGTCGTTTTCATTACCGACATGTCGTGCGAAAAAATCCGGCACCGCATTATCGGCAAGGCGCTTTTAACATGAACCGGCAACGTGTGGTCCATGATCCCGCCCGGATCGATGCACGGTATCCCGCCCTTTTCAACCCCCCGTTGAAACAGCGCCTGTCGCGGTGGCTCTTTTGGGCCGGGTTCTGGGGATTCACGCTGTATTGCCTGAAAGAACTGGGCTTTTTCAATTTCGAACGGATCATCGCCGGGCTCACCAAGCTTTACGGCGTCATCGCCTTTATGCTTCCGCCGGCGGCCCACGGGAGATTCTTCGACTTCGCGGCCGCCCTCCTGGAAACCCTGGGCATGGCCTTCCTGGGGACCCTGATGGCGGCGTTACTCGCCGTCCCCTTGGGTTTTCTCGGCTCGAAAAATGTGATCGCCAACGCCGTCTTCCATTTTACAGTGCGCCGCCTGTCGGACTTCATCCGGGGGATCGATGCCCTCATATGGGCCCTGGTATGGATCAACGTGGTGGGACTGGGCCCTTTTGCCGGTATATTGGCCATCGGATGCAGTGTGTCGGGAGAGTTGGCCAAGCTTTTTTCAGAAGCCATTGAAAATGTGGATCGAAAACAGATTGAAGGGGTCCGGGCCTCCGGCGCGGGGACGCTCCAAATGGTGCGTTTTGCCATTCTTCCCCAGGTGTTTCCGGTCATTTTATCCACGACGTTGTATTACTTTGAATCCAATACGCGATCGGCCACGATCCTGGGGATTGTGGGCGCCGGGGGAATCGGATTGCAGCTGGCGGACCGCATCCGCGTATTGGCCTGGGACCAGACGGCGGTGATCATCCTCATGATCCTCGTCACCGTCTACGGGATCGACGGCATATCCAACAAGATCCGTCACCACTTCATCGGTGTCAGGGAAATTCGATAACGGGATTTGAAGCTCTCCGCAGCAAGCTGCGGGGTTAGCGCTCGCTGTTGCGGATCAAAGGCCGGGGCGGACTTTGAAAAACCATGCAGGCAGGAACAGAAACAATGGAAAAAATCAAGATGGTCATGTTCGATCTTTCCGGTACCACCGTCGAAGACGATACCGGCGTCCGGGACTGCCTCTACCAGGCGGCAGAGGAGTACGGCCTGGAAACCACGCCGGATGAAATTTTGCTGCATATGGGGACCAACAAGATCCACCTCTACCAGTTCCTGCTGGCCCGCTCCCGGGGGAACCCCATCGATTTTAAGGATTTCGAGCGCATGCGGGTTCCTGATGCATACGCCCAGGCAAAGGAAGTCTTTGACCGTTACGAGGAACTCATGATCCGGCACTACCAGGCCGACGTAAAGGAAGTCCCCGGGACTTCCGATACGTTCCGGTGGTGCCACGAGCGAGGGATTAAAGTTGCCACCGATACCGGATTTCACGGCCGCATCACCGACGCGATCATGGAGGGGCTGGGATGGCTCCGGGACGGTCTGGTGGATCTTTCCGTGCATGTGGAATGCATCCCGGGGCAGCGCGGCCGGCCCGCCCCGTACATGATCTTTCATGCCATGGAAAAACTGAACATTCAAAGCGTTCACAGTGTGCTCAAGATCGGAGACACACCCGCCGACATGCTCGAAGGCCGCAACGCCGGTTGCCGGGGCGTCGTGGGGGTCCTCAGCGGCCCGCGGCCGGTCACCGCCTGGGGCGGTTATTGGCATACCCACGTGATTCAAAGCGTCCGAGACCTTCCGGACTTGATCCAATCGGAATTCGATCCCTCGATGGAGTTTAAGAAAAACATATGAAAGCAGCAACCGGCCGGGCCGCAGTGATGCACGCACCCCGACAGAATCTTGAAATCCTGCAGTATCCCGTGTCCGAACCGGCGCCGGACGGCATGGTCGTGAAGGTGACTTGCTGCACGATCTGCGGGTCCGACATCCACACCTGGTCCGGGCGGCGCAGTGCCCCCCTGCCGATTATACTGGGCCACGAGATCGTGGGGACCATCGCCGCCATGGGATCCCGGGTGAGCCACGATACCGGGGACAGACCCCTTGCCGTGGGAGACCGGGTTACCTGGACACTCATGGACAATTGCGGCAAATGCTGTTACTGCCGTGAAAAGGGGCTCCCGATGAAATGCCGCCGACTGAAAAAATACGGCCACGAGGCCTGTGATGCGCCGCCTCATTTCACGGGCGGGTTTGCCGAATACTGCTGCCTGACGCCGGGCACCGGTGTCATCAAGCTTCCGGATACCGTCACCGATGAAGCGGC
The DNA here is from genome assembly GCA_964596535.1 of uncultured Desulfobacteraceae bacterium. Classification (GTDB taxonomy): domain Bacteria; phylum Desulfobacterota; class Desulfobacteria; order Desulfobacterales; family UBA2156. The sequence goes on along the minus strand of CAZQUR010000008.1, from coordinate 10,282 downwards.
CGCTCCCGCCAACTGCGCCCTCGCCACCGCGGCGGCCGCATGGGAAACGGTGCTGCTTCGCCCTTTCGAAAACGTGCTCATATTTGGCGCCGGCGCACTGGGGATCTATGCCGCCGCCCTGGCCGCACACTACGGATGCAACAGGATCATTGCCGCCGATCTTCTCGATCATCGCCTGGAGTGCATCCGGGTCTTCGGCGCCACCCACGTCTTCAATACCACTGGGATGTCTTCGGAGGATCTGGTGCAGCGCGTGAAAAGCATCACGGACGGCTTCGGCGTCGATTGCGTCCTCGAAGCCGCCGGATCCGCCGAGTTGATCCCCGTGGGACTCCGGTCCCTGCGCACCGGAGGACGCCTTGTGGAAGTCGGCAACTCGTTTCCCGGCGCCTGCTTTTCTTACGATGCCTGCGATTTGGTTTGGCGCCGGCTGACCCTTTCCGGGGTGCATAACTACGACACCCGGCACCTGCAGATGGGCATCGATTTTATCGCCGCCGCCCGGCACCGCTTTCCTTTCGACAAACTGATCACACATCGGCATACACTGGATGAAATCGACCTGGCGATGAAAACCGCAGCCTCGGGGGAGGCGATCCGGGTGGCAGTCTTTCCCTGACAATCGGATACCGATTTAAGGAACTGACAAACAACATTAAAAAAGGGTGCCCCATGTCCATTTTCATCCGTAAAACAGCATACACGGGACCGGTGAAAGGCGTCATTCTCGATTGGGCCGGAACCGTGGTGGATTACGGCAGCCGCGCCCCGGCGGCGGTCTTCGCGGATGTTTTCGCAGCGTTCGGTGTAAAAGTAACGGTTCCCGAGGTACGGGGCTTCATGGGCGTGGCCAAGAAAGACCATGTCCGAGGCATCTGCGGCCTGCCCGCCGTGGCCGCCCAATGGGAGAAGAAATACGGCCGGGTTCCGGATGAATCGGATGTGGACCGGATCTATGCCCTCACCGAACCCATGATGATCGACGCCGTCCGCCGGCATGCGGACCTGATTCCGGGAGCCATCGACACGGTGGCCGCGCTCCGGAGGCAGGGCATCCGGATCGGCTCTTCCACCGGATACACCGCCCCCATGATGGAGGCGCTGATACCCCTGGCCGGGGAACAAGGCTATTATCCGGATGCCGTGGTGTGTGCGTCGGATGTCCCGGCGGGAAGGCCTTATCCCTGGATGTGTTACCTCAATGCCATCCGCCTCGAGGTCTATCCATTGGAGACCTTTGTCGTTGTCGGGGACACCGTGAGCGACATCGAAGCCGGGCTCAATGCAGGCATGTGGACCGTGGGGCTGACCCAATCCGGGAATGAATTGGGTTTGACCCGGGAGAAAGTGTCTCAAATGTCAAACCAGGAAATCAAAGCCGAAACCGACGCCGTCAAACGGCGCTTTCAAGAAGCCGGCGCCCATTACACGGTGGCCGGAATCTGGGAAATTCTTCCCGTCATCGACGCCGTCAATACCCGTTTGGCCGACGGTGAGAAACCGTAAACCATGAAAGTGAGCCTCCGATGTCCCAAGACGCTCTTTCCAGGCCGTATCTTCTGTTGACCCCCGGTCCCCTGACCACCACCCTGAGCGTAAAACAGACCATGCTGAAGGACTGGTGCACCTGGGACGACGACTATAAGGAACTGGTCCAAAAGATCCGTCGCCGCGTGGTCCGCCTGGCCGTGAAGGACAAGGGGTATACCTGCGTGCTGATGCAGGGAAGCGGCACCTTTTGCGTGGAATCCGCCATTACCACCGCCGTACCGCCGGAAGGTAAGCTCTTGGTTCTGGCCAACGGCGCCTACGGCCGCCGCATCGCGCAGATCGCCGGGCGTATCGGCATCGATTTTGAAATCCACGATGCCGGGGACACGGCGCTGCCGGACCTCAAGCGTCTCGAAGACACGCTTGCATCCGATACGGCCGTCACCCACGTGGCGGTGGTCCACTGCGAGACCACCACGGGGATGCTGAATCCTGCAAAGGCCGTGGGCCGGATCGTCAAGTCTTACGGAAAGTGTTTCATTCTGGACGCCATGAGCAGCTTCGGCGGCATCCCCCTGGACATGCAGGAGCTGAGAGCCGATTACCTGATCAGCAGCGCCAACAAGTGCATCCAGGGCGTCCCGGGTTTCGGATTCGTCATCGCCGCCGTATCCGAATTGCAGAAAACAAGGGGGCGGGCCCGCGCCCTAAGCCTGGATTTGTTCGATCAGTGGGAGACCATGGAAAAGGACCCGGGGAAATGGCGATTCACCTCCCCCACCCACACCGTCCGGGCGTTCGCCAGGGCCCTTGAAGAGCTCGACGCGGAAGGCGGTGTTGAAAGGCGCCATGAACGCTACCGCCGGAACCACCGCGAACTCACGGAAGGAATGGCAGCACTTGGATTTGAAACGCTCCTTCCAAAGGAATACCAGTCCCCCGTCATCACCGCCTTTTTGTGCCCGACCCGCGGCGGGTGGCGGTTCGATGCCTTTTACCGGCACCTCAAAAAAAAGGGTTTCGTCATTTATCCGGGAAAACTCACCGAAACGGAAACCTTCCGCATCGGGACCATAGGCGATGTTTATCCGGAGGACATCCGCCGATTGGTAGCAGCCGTTAAAGATTCCGGCTTTCACCCCCATCCCCGGTAATTGTCATGGAACTTCCGCGATCCCCCCATCCTGCGCGGCCGCGCGTTTCAAAAGCGTGATGACGTCTTCTTCCGTTACATCCGACCAGTGCTGATAGGCGCTTGCCACGGCAAACTGCATGCCGCTCCGGATGTTGGCGCATAAAATCCGGTCGGCTGTCTCGATGTTTTTTAAAGATTCCAGGTGGGCGGTGGGGACGGCGACGGCGATGTTTCTGGCGCCTGCGTTTCGAAGGGCTTCCACGGCCACAATCATGGTAAACCCCGACGCGAGGCCGTCGTCGATGAGGATGACGGTTCGACCGTCAAGCTTCGGGAAAGGCCTGGCTTCCCGATTATTATAATCTAAAAAAGATGCTTATGAAAATACGGATCAAGTGAAATCAGCTTAAGGGTTTGCCCAACCCGGCTTCACGAAGCATCGCTTCATTGGGTCCGCGACCGGCGCAGCAGTCGGCCGGCTTTCCGTCGATCACGACTGCCGGCACGGAACGGATGCCCAAATTCTTTGCCCGATTCGCCACAGGGGGATCATGCATGTCCAATACGCTGACCTTGCAAGACGGGCAAGCCATACGATCGATCATCAGAATCGCCTCTTCACACACGGGGCATCCCGCGCTGAAAATTTCGATTGTGCGTTTTGCGTTCATGACAGAACCTCCTTGTTCGTCGTTTCAAGCACCGAACTTTCCATTTCCGGTGCGATTGCGTTTTGCTTCATCGCTCTGTCCACCACCTGGCGGACGTCGGCAAGGCATCAGCGGCCTTTTGGGTTTTTAGTGGCGCACTGACATCCGCCGGATCGTTTTTCCGAGATGATTTTTTCCATAATGGTGGAACGCCGGTTTTCCGCCACGTCCCGCTCAATGTCCGAAGCAGTGTAGTTGAAGCAATAACAAATCAGGTCTTCCATCTATCCATGCCTCCTTGGGCAAAAAGGTTTCAGCCGTGTATTTGATGAGCCCGCCTGCCGATCATGAAATCCCATGCGGATGCGGCAAAAAGCCCGACGATACCCAGCCAGACCAACGGCGCGACAAAGCCCACAAATGTGAATCCGAAGACCGCGGCCCCGCTCGTCAGATGAACCAGCAACGGTCCTTTGCGCCGATGACGCCGGTAGGTGACGCCGAGACCGATACCTCCGATCACCAGAAAAGCAATCAGGAGCGGGGCCAAAACAGCGTCATTGACCAGAAAACCGGCCCCCACCGCCGACAGCAGCGCGATCAAGGGACCGAACCCCAGACAACACAAAAGCGTGAAGAACGAGCCCGCCAATCCGACCTTATTTAAATATGCATTCATACGATACCTTCTTTTTCCTGCTGTTTCAGGAGGAACAGCAGGACAATTTTTTGACATCTTTCCTGAACGTTTGAGCGCAGAGTTTTATCCCTTCGGCCTGCGTCAAATAGGGATGAAACATCGCCGCGATTTCCGATACGCCGAGACCAAAGCGGATCGCCATAGCCGCCTCCATGATCTGCTCGCCGCCCTCGGGAGCCAGTATGCGTGCCCCCAAAAGCCGGTCACCGCCGCGTTCCTTGATGAGTTTGATAAATCCACGCGCATCCCGCGCGGCAAGGGCGCGCGGCACATCGGTAAGATCGAGCGTGGCCGTATCGACCTCGACCCCGGTCCGCAGCGCGTCCTTCCTCCAACCGGATGTTCTCATAGGCGGCCAGCACATCGACATATTTCGCCT
>CAZQUR010000008.1:0-5827 GCA_964596535.1 uncultured Desulfobacteraceae bacterium | reverse complement strand
CCTTCCTCCAACCGGATGTTCTCATAGGCGGCCAGCACATCGACATATTTCGCCTGGCGCAGGAAGCCGACCAACTCGTCCTTCTGCCGAATGATCGCGCCGAAATCCGAAACATGGGATGAAGATTCAATGCCTGCAAAACGGATATGCGCCGCTCGATGACCGGCCTCCGCCGCCCGGATAAGTGTTTTGGAGGGAACGCATCCGACGTTGACGCACGTCCCGCCGATGACCCCGGCATTGACCAGCATCACTTTCGCGCCCAATTCGTGCCCCCGGATGGCCGCGGCGAATCCGGCACTGCCGCCGCCGATGACGATCAGGTCGGCATCCGCAGTGTTTGCCCGGCGCCCTGTGAATGATTGGATTTTTTTCATGGGGATGCCTCCTGTTCAAGGGCCTCGAGGATGGGGCAATCTCCGGTCACAGCCCGATTTCGGCAGTTGCAGACCAGTTGCGCAAGAATCGACTCCATTCGTTGAAGGGTTCTGATTTTGTTGCGGACATCCTTGACCTTTTCCTCTGCCAGCTTTCGAACGGCGTCACAAGTGGCCGACGACGACACATCGACCCGCAGGCCCAACAGCTCTTTGATCTCTTTCAGCGTAAAACCAAGTTCTTTGGCGCGCCGGATAAAGCGCAGCCGGTGAACAGTTTCTTGAGGATATTGCCTGTACCCCGACTCTCTCCGCGGCGGTTCATCGATCAGCCCCTTGCGCTCGTAAAAGCGGATCGTTTCCACGCCGACCTCCGCGAGCCGGGCGACTTTTCCGATTGTCAGCGATTCCATCACGTGCTCCTTTAATTCTGATCATAAATATAAGGCCCGTACCATACTACGGAGTCAAGGGTAAAAATCATTTTTTTCTTTTTAGGAATGCGATGCTTGTTGGAAGCTTGAGCATTAATGCCGGTTGATGGGCACGCGGCCGGGATCACCCACGAACGGAAGGATCAGGAGGCTTGGCAGGGAAAGCTTTTGCGGATCCCGGAATTGAGACAGACCGATCACCATATCCGTATGCCCTTTGTTGGGCAGGTCTTTGTAGGTGCCAAAAAGCCGATCCCACCACGGCAGGTTGAACCCATAATTGCTGTTCGTCTCGCGGATGACGACCGAGTGGTGGACCCGGTGCATGTCCGGCGTTACCACGAGCAGCCGGAGTGTCCGGTCTACTTTTTCCGGAATGCGGATGTTGCTGTGATTGAACATGGCGGTTGCGTTGAGGGCGACTTCGAATATCAGCACGGCCAACGGGTGCACTCCAATCGCCGCCACGGCCGACAGCTTGATGGCCATGGACACAATGATTTCGATAGGATGAAACCGCAGTCCGGTGGTCATATCGAAATCAAGGTCGGCATGGTGCACCATGTGCAGTCGCCAGAGCACCGGTATGGCATGATGCAGGACATGTTGCGTATATATTGTTAAATCCAGTATCACCACACCGACGATGATCTCCAACCAATAAGGGAAAGCCCATTGGTTGAGCAGTCCCCAGTTCTGCTCGGATGCAATGACAGCCAGTCCGGTGGGTAAAACGGGGAAGATCAAAGTGACGACAAGAGGGTTCATCGCGACGATGGTTAAATTTGCGAACCACCTCCGGATTTTGGAGGTCGTCAACTTTCTTCGGGGAACGAATACCTCTGCTAAGGTCAGAATAGCGAAAACACCGAAAAAAGCACCAAGGCGTATGAATGTTTCCATCAGTCAGCGCAAGTACCAGAATCCGCTTTTTGCGTGGGGATGGAGCGCGGGTACGAATTGTGTTCCATTCATATCTGCACCCCAAGATATGGGAACCGTCCGCTTGTTGTGTAAAGTGATTCTTGATTATCCAAACGTTTAAACGCTGTCAACGGTATCTTAATAGAAGACCCTGAAGTAACGCACCATCTGCTCGCCTTTATTGGGGATGTGGCCGGCCATGGCGGCCAGTGTTTACATCCCGTTTGCGGGGCCACTCCAAGGCGTCGAACACCCGGGTGGTTTGTCCGTCCTTGGAGTGATAGATCACCGATCCGGCTTCCGGCACATAGGTCATCCGCTCCTGGGACACGCAGTGAAGCATCAGCGCTAAAACGACGCCCGGATGATGTACCGGGCCAGATTCTCCATGGATGTCGTTTGCCGGGGAAGGATCCTATGACCGCAATACACCCTGAACCCGCTGTGGCGCCATCAATCCAACAGGGCGATCATGTCTTGGGGGATCTTGCCTTTTTTTCATAAGCATTTTAAGCACCTGGTGGCGGAAGAGGCGTCTCATGGTCCGGGTATCGATTGTGGGGGCCACGGTGAGCATACCGCTTTCGTGGAAAGCACCGTCGGACCTGTCTGCCGTGCTGTGCAGCGGCACAGGCAGGAATGAGCACATGGAGATGGGGGTTGAATCCCAGAAAATCTCCGAAGGTCTGGATGGCGACGGCGGCTCCGGGAACCGCTTTTGAATCCCGTGAAACAAGACTGAAACAGGCTTTCAGGCTGTCCAAACATTGGGGTCCTCCGGAGGGGGCTAAACACCCCCGGCTACCCGATTCGGCGATTCAAGCCAGATCGTCAGGCAGCGTAACGAACAATTTCAAGCTCCGTTCCTCCTTCAACCTTTGCCAAAACCTCATCAACCCAACTAAGAATCTCGTCTTCGATAAGATATTCAGGGCAATTGGCACATTGAAGAACGGGAAGATCCTTCATAATAACGATAGTATTTACATCGAGCTTGAAAGGCAAATCCGTCGTTGCCTTCTTTAATTCTCCACCGCACACTCCGCATTTCATTGTTTTGCCCTCCTTATTTTCATGTCATCCGGCCACTCGCTGGCGTCCGGTCTGTATGCCGTTACGATACGAATATTATCACCTGGCACGTCCACTGCAACTAGCACATGAAATGCATCGTCACCCAATCGACCAAGGACGAGATAGCTGGGGAAGTACTTATCGTCTGGATATGACTCCATAATTTCAATAGTATCGACAGCCTTTAATATGGAATCCCGAGGAATGAACCTACCGGATAGGCGCATGTTGACATGATATGTCCAGAAAACGCGTCCTGACCTGAGACAGTCCTTAATGAACTTGGTTGGATCGTCAGGAAAGCTCCGTTCATTCATCACTGGGTATTCTTCTTGCGATAGTTATCGATTCTTCTCGCCGAACGAAAAGTTCAGCCGCCGAGTTTACGAGGTCGGCTGAAACGACAGGTTCGCCGAAGAATCCTGCAGAGGTGTCATCCAATCTGGCAAAGGGGCATTCGTAGCTTCAGCATAAAGTGTTTCCGGGGCAATATCCACTTCGTCATCCCCCCATGTCAGTACCCCGAGTTCTTTATTTATGCTGAAATTTTTGAAAAATTCTATATCATTAAATTTTTCAAAAACACCCCCTTGGTTTAAATACCTGGAAAAATCCATGATCCCTGTAACGCCATCTTCAAAGGTTACCTGTATTTTATAGCCGCCCTTATAAATAGCGGAAACTACATCTTTCAGCATGGCATACACCTCCCTATTTTAAAGGCTCAATTTTTCTTGGTGCTTGGTTGTTTTTCGCTAATTCCCAGTTTTCCAACAACTCATTCTTGTGCTGAGCGGCCCATTCAATGACAAGACCCAATGCACGGGGTGAAAGGTGCCCTTCAAGTATACGAAGGGTCTCAATTTCAATGGCAACTTTTTCGGCATCATACCGGGCATGAAAATGAGGTGGATTGTGATCACCGAAAAACATAGCCACTATTATACCATAAAATCGGCTTATTTCAGGCATTGTCAACTCCCGTCAAATAAAAAACAGCATATGTTTGATACGGCGAATCGCTCCGGCTTACGGGTAAGGGCCGCTTTTTGGCCCGAATCCCGTGCAGCCGGTTGTGTATGCCCGGCATGGGCGTGAACTTATGGGGTGCAAGTCCCCTATGTGTGAATCCTGTTAATGGTTGATATCATTGACACAAACATTAGCCGAAAGCAAGGGCGGAACCGTGAGGGACCGTCCAAAGGCGGAGCGCAGCGAAAGGCTCGCCGTCAGGCGAGAGCGACTGCAAAGGAGCGGCCAACCCGGAGTGCAAAGCTATGAGCCGACGAACAGAAACGGCATATAAGGCCCAGTTTCCGGGCGAGTTAGCACAACATAACGAAGCCCGGGGTTCGGGAGATAGGGTAAATGCCGCGGTTGTGTAGCGAAAGTTCACGTTCTTATCCGGGGAGACCTGTCCGGCATGACCAACAAATGGCTCAAGGGTCAAGGTCTCGTATCTGTCAAAGAACTGTGGGTGAAAATTCATTACCCGGCTACGGCCCGGTAGACTCGGGGAACCGCCTAGTGCGGACCCGCTTGCTAGGGGGTGTGGGGGCTGGGGGCTAAACACCCCCGGCTACCCGATTCGGCTGATGCTATTCCTCTATTTTTTTGCCTACAACAAAATAAGGGCGAATATTTTCAAGTTTTTTTGGACCAATTCCCTTCACTTTGAGCAAATCATCCATGGTTTTATATGGTCGTCCTGCAATGATTCTCGCTGAAAGAACAGAGCCGATTCCATCGATAGACATAAGTTCTTCTTTGCTGGCACTATTTAGGTCAATCAAGTTTTGTGGAGATTTGCTTTTTTCCAACTTTAAGGAAGCTATATCATCTGAAACAGTGTCATTGTTTTTAAAACTGAAGGGTTCAGTAGAAAAATACGCGAAAATTGGCAGGTGATCCGAGTACCCCTTGCCCAAGTGTCTGCCTTTGCCACTTTCGGCCCTCTGCCAGCGGTAGACGGTTTTCCCCTCGAACAGGTAGTCCGGTTGGAACTTATTAAACGAATTGTCGATATAGGAAACTCCCTTATCATCATAAAGTCCTTTGGAAACGATAATATTGTCCGGACTCTCCTGCTTCCCGAAAAAAAGATAAGACCAACGGCTGCTTTCACTGACTTCAAGCCATAAATTATACAGATACTCATTCGCGGCCTGCTTTGCCAGTATATTTTCATCGACCATTTCAGAATCTTTGATAGTCTTTAAGATATGATTGATTCCTGTAATACCGCCAGTATTGTCTAATCTACCAGAATTTCGAAAGGTTTTGTATTCATTATAGTTCGAATTAAAATCACCTATCAGTATAAATTCAACATCCTCTTTTAGTTTGCCAATCTCTCTCATAAGCGTTTTGGCGTAAACTATTCTCATACTTTCAGGACCTCGTTTCGATTTCCAGTGGTTGATAAACAGGATGATACGATTACCATCGATTTCAAGAGTTATTTTAAGAATATTTCTCATAATTTCATTATCAACCGGATCAACCTGTATTTCTTCTTTCTTAACAATTGGAAACTTAGACAGAACAGCGCACTTCACCGACGTTGCCTCGGAGTCCGCAATTTCAAAATAAGGATAATCTACACCGAGGTCTTTTAGCTTGTTACGTAATGCAATAAGGGCTTTTTTCGATTCGACTTCCTGCAAAGCGACAACATCACCTCCCATGTCTTTCATCACTCTGGCAATATTGGTGTATTTAATATTTGCAATATCTTTAGTCCAGCCATATTCGGTATTCGGAATATACTCCGGGTATTCCGTTCCATCCATGGTAAGATCAAAAAGGTTTTCCATGTTATAGCTTGCGACTTTAAATGTTTTTGCTTCTATTGATGTAATGCAGCACAGCAAAATAAATAGAATTGATACAATTATCGTTTTCATATGTCTTTTAAACATACACTTGTCCATCTTTTCCATTATTTTGAATTTAAAAGCACTAACGCCGAGCTAACCTGCGAGCTACGAGGCACAAAGCGCCGACGTAGCGAGTCAG
>CAZQUR010000007.1:0-56135 GCA_964596535.1 uncultured Desulfobacteraceae bacterium | reverse complement strand
TTAAAAAATGCGTTGATCCACGAATGACCGATCGTGTAATATGCCAAAATGACAAGGGTGTCAATCCGCGGTCAAAACGAAATTCCGAATACCGGTAGTCTATCGTGATACAATAGGCCCGATGATTTTTTCCGATCCGCGCAGGGGGATTGCAATATGGAGCGAAAAGTGCTGGTGGCCGTGGATCACGCACTTTTTATGGCCGGCCCCGCGGATTCCCTGAAAACACCCTTTTCCACGTCCGCCCCGTTTTTCAGGATTCCTGTGCCGTTGCGTTTGAAGATGCGAAACCCGTACAGCAGATGCTGAAAAAGACAAACCGTGGGTGTATCGAGGATTCTTTTAGACAGGTGCGGATCAAATTCAGAGAACACGGGGTGGACGAAAAACGAGTCGAGTTCCGGGAGGCGGGTCGGAAGCTGTCCGCGGCCCAAGCGATTTTGTCGGCGTCCAAAGTGCACGACTTTGGAACCATCCTCGTTGGGAAAAGGGGAATCGGTCGATCCTTTTACATGGGAAGCGTATCGAATGCCATCATCAAGAACAGTACGGATCGTGTGGTGTGGATGGTGCCGTAACCTTTCCAGGACGAAGAAAAAGCAGAGGTGGTAATGAACGACATTCGGATGATCGGAGAACTGCGCACCGACTATGACTGTGAGGCGACGGGGTTTCCCGCCCAGCGGTGGGGGGAAGCGGTTTTCAAGATCCAAGATGAAGAAATCGTTTTTGAAATCAGTGTGGAAAAGGATATCATCGTGGCGGTGATGCTTGGGGAAGACGCCGGATGGAAAGGCACGCTGAAAGGGTTTAAGCGCTTGCTGAAAGAAGCGGCTCAGCGAAAGTGATCCTTCAACGCGCAGGAAAGGTTTAGCGGAAGTGACCCTCCGGCAGAAAATGATTTCCCTGTTGGAAGAACGCGCTTTTGGATTTCGGGAGCTTGCCAAGCAATTTCGAATCAGCGACAGGGAGCTGGCCGACCATCTTTTTCATATCTCCCGGACCATTAGGGCAAAAGGAAAGCGTCTGGTCGCCCATCCTTTCCGGTGCATGGAGTGTAAATTCCTGTTCAAAGACCGCAAACACTTTGCCAAGCCCGGTCGTTGCCCCCGGTGCAAGTCCACAAACATTGAAGATCCGGAATACGGGATCGGTCCATGACGCCTTCATGGCCTTGCCGCACCCGATTGGCCCCGGGATCTTAAAATGGGCATTTTCTCTACCGGGGAGCCCCGGCCTTCAGGGCGGATGGGCGCTACTTTCGTCCGGTCCTCATGCCCCCTTTTTAAGTTGACACCTTTTCGCCGTTTTCCTAAAAAGCATCACCGAATCAAAGCCCGAATACGGTGTTGCGTGAATCGGAACAGAAAACAAGGAGAATGGGCCCCATGAGATCGCCCCTGCTCGCTGCTGCGTCGATCCTTTTGTGTTTTTTCCTGGCTTCCACACAAGTCCTGGCCGCGAATCCGACATCGGAAATCGTGACGGCATCCACGGAAACGGGATCCCCTGCCCGGGATGCGGAAGTGCATACCCAAGGGACCGAAGCCCCTTATCTTTCGGAAGGCGGTGCAGTGCACGGGAAAAGCGGGCACCTCGATCTGGGCGGATTGCTGCCCATTTGGAGCTGCATTCCCTTTGCCGGCATGCTCCTTTCCATCGCCCTTTTCCCCTTGCTGTTACCCGAATTCTGGCACCATCATTTCGGGAAAATTGCGGCATTCTGGGCGGCATGCCTCGGAATCCCTTTTCTGTTTGCCTACAAGTGGATCGCCCTGCATGAAATTTTGCACATCATCCTGGCTGATTACGTTCCTTTCATCATCTTGTTATGGTCTTTGTACACCGTGTCCGGAGGGATCCTTCTCAGGGGTTCCCTGAGGGGAACGCCCGCTGTCAATACTCTGATTCTTGCCATCGGCACCCTGCTGGCTTCATGGATGGGGACGACGGGTGCCGCCATGCTCCTCATACGCCCCTTTTTAAGAGCCAATAAAGATCGGAAAAACCGCACGTTTATGGTGGTTTTTTTTATCTTCCTGGTCGCCAATGTCGGGGGTTCACTGACGCCGCTGGGGGATCCCCCGCTCTTTTTGGGTTTTCTCCACGGGGTCAGTTTTTTCTGGACCTTTAAACTCCTTCCTCACATGTTACTGGTCGCCGGTTTCCTGTTGGTGCTCTATTTCTTCCTGGATACGTATTATTATCGAAAGGAACGCCCCACCGGGAAGGCGCCCGATGAACCCCGCGAACCCCTTCGATTGGAAGGATATCACAATTTTTTATTCCTTTTGGGTATCGTGGGCTCCGTCTTGCTCAGCGGGCTCGTGGATTGGGGGGAGGTGAACACCTTCGGTATTCACCGGGCGGTTCAGGACTGGGTCCGGGACGGACTTCTCGTTTTAATGGGGGTGTTCTCTCTATCCACCACATCCATCCGAATCCGTGAGGACAACGATTTCACCTGGTTTCCCATTATTGAAGTGGCGTATCTGTTCATCGGGATCTTTATCACCATGATCCCCTGCCTTTTGATCCTGAAAGCCGGGTCCGACGGCGCCCTTGCGGTGTTGATCGATTCCGTCAAGAAACCGTATCATTATTTTTGGGTCACCGGTACCTTGTCGGGTTTTCTGGACAATGCTCCCACGTATCTGACCTTTTTCAATACCGCCATCGGCAGTTTCTATGCCGGCCTCCCGGAATCCGAAGCGGTTCCATTGCTGATGAGCGAAAAGGCGGTTTATTTGGCGGCCATATCGGCGGGTGCGGTATTTTTCGGGGCGTGCAGCTATATCGGAAACGCCCCCAACTTCATGGTCCGATCCATTTCCGAAGAAGCGGGAACCCCCATGCCCAGCTTTTTCGGATACATTCTCAAATACAGTCTGGTCTTTTTAATTCCGGTATTTATCGTGGTGACCCTGGTCTTTTTTTGGTAGGAGCCCAAAATGAAATTTGCAAAGGTGCTTTTCCACACCCAGTTCGGGGCCTATGCCTTCAATTCCCTGAAAACGCTGTTCCGTTTGAAAGCATGTGGGTTAAAAGAAATCGTCCTGGTGTACGTCATCCCCAAGGAGACCGTCGGTTTTGTTCCGTACGGCGGTTTTTTAAAAGAAGAAGAACAAAGGATCCGAAACCAGGCAAAATGCCGCTTTGAAAGTTGGCAAAAAGCCGTTGAAAAGGCCGGAATGAAATGCACTATCCGGATTCAAACCGGTATCCTCAACGCATCCATTTTGAAGATCGCCGAAAATGAAAAAGTGGACCTCATCGTCACGGGAGCGAAAAAACGGACGTTGTTTGAAAAGATCTATGTGGGATCCCATATCCTGGATATCCTTCGGAGAAGCACCGTTCCGGTGTTGATGGGCCGGTATGTGGTCCAGTTTGAAACCGAAGACGGCGTTTTTTCTCGAAAAAACGACCGAATTTTTCATCGCCCCTTGTTGGCTGCGGACTGGTCTCCGCCCTCGGAGAGGGGCCTTGCCGCCATCACTGCATTCCGAGGGATCGCGGAAGAGGCCGTGGTGGTCCATGTCATCGACGCCAAACTGGCCAAAGGGACCAATGCTTCACGAAAGAAAGCGTTGGACCAAAAGAGCCGGCAACGGCTCGATGCCTATTGCGCACGACTGGAAAAAGAAAATATTGCGACGGAAAGCCATCTTTGCATCGGCAAACCCGTTTCGGAGATCCTGCGTATTTCAAGGGAGACCGAAGCAACGATGATCATCATGGGCAGAACCGGAAAGGACTGGATGGAAGAATATTGGCTGGGAGGAGTCTCCCACCGCGTGGCCGAGATTTCCGAACTGCCGGTGTTATTGGTTCCGTGAAGCGGTCTATCGAAATGACGGCGGGGACTTTTCAATTTTGATCCTCCCGGCTGGGATCGACGATGGATTGGTCGGTTTTACAGCAGTGAGTTGACGTTGATGAACAACTCCTCCAAGGTCATTGAAAAGTTTTATTCAAAACGTTAATCATACGGGGAGGCACACATGAGCAAGACGGTTTTGGTGGTCGATGATGATCCGGATGTGATTACATTCAACGTATCGGTTCTTGAAGAAAACGGCTATTTCGTGCTTACGGCCCAAAACGGAGAAGAGGGTCTCAAGAAGATCAAAGAAGAAAAACCGGACCTGGTGATTCTGGATGTGTTAATGCCGAAACAAAGCGGTATCCGGCTATACCGGGAGTTGAAAACGGACGAAGACCTGGAAGGCACCCGCGTCATTATTCTTTCGGGGATTGCAAAGAAAACCTTTTTAAGGTCCCAAAAAGCCCTCACCGAATTCGGTGGGGAATCTGTTCCGGAACCTGAAATCTACCTCGAAAAACCGGTGGAAGCCGAAGAACTCGCACAAGCCGTAAAAAGCATCATCGGCTAAGGATTCTGAGAACCCAAAGTGATGGGATATTACGAACCGGTGGCCGCAAACATCGAATAGCCGGGACAATTCTCCGGATTGAGGAAACGGTGAAAGCCATCAGAAAACAAGGGAAACCCGCGAGGATCACCCGCCCGGAGGTTGGGAGGAGGGCATGAAAATAGAAAAGCTTTTATTCGTCACCAAGTTTGAGGAATTGTGGTTCGATGCCCTTCAGTCTCTTCTGGATCTCAGAACGGCGGGCTTGAATCACGTCGTTTTTCTCAACGTCATCGAGCGGGAAAAGGTCGCCATGCACCGGGGGACCGGTTATCGAAAAGAGGAAGAAGTCAAACTCAGGGAGATGGCAAACATTCGATTCATCGATTGGGCGGAACACCTCTTCGAACAGGGCATGGAAGTGGGGGCCTATATCACGGTGGGGAACCTGGTGCATCAGGTGATCTCGGCCTGTGAAAAGGAAGGGGTGAACCTGATCGTTATCGGTCGCCCCCGGCAGGGGAAACTGGAACAGATCTATTCGGGCTCCGACGTGACGGAAATCATCCGAAGGGCGAACATACCGGTATTGGTTTATAAATACCTGCATCAGGACGCCCAGCACCCCGAACGTCCCTTTGAGCGGCCCCTCCTGGCCATGGACGGATCGCCGGCAAGCCTGCTTTCGGTAAAGTATCTCAAGGGGCTCAAAGGGGTCATTTCCGAAATTCACGTCATGAACGTCATTGAAGAAAAATATCTGAAGAGCGCATCGGGCATGACCGTTCAAAAAGCACGCAAAGAGGCACGGAGCCGACTGGAAGCGATCTGTGAAGAATTTGAAGAGGAAGGCATTTCGGCCAAGCCGCACGTTTATGCGGGAAAACCTGTGGTGGAGATCGAAAAAGCCGCCCGGGAGTGTCAATGCACGCTGATTGTTTTGGGCTCTTCGGCCAAAGGATCCTGGAAGGAACGATTCATCGGAAGTACACCGGAGGCACTATCGGTAAAATCCATCTATCCGACGCTGTTGATTCCTCCCGGGGACGCTTAACGGAGTGATACAGCCGGAAGACGACAAAAAAAAGAGAAAATACGTGGTGATGAGGCGGCATCCATAAGGCCGCTACAAGGTGCGCATTCAGGGAGCTGTATCATCTGATTTTGAATATGGGACGAGTGGACCTTGACACTGCCGTGGCGCTTGTGGCCGACATGGTGGAATAAGTCCTCCGGCAAGGAACCCTTTTTCCTGTTTTGCCTTGCGGGGATACGGGAAAACGCTTCACGTATCATCCATGAAATCTTGAAACCACAAAATAACATCAAGATTCATTCGGCTTTTTGTCTGGGCGGAAAATGGATGCCGAGAGCCTGAAGGGAGCGAAAATCGGGATAGTGGGGGCCGGGCGGATCGGGAAGGCCCTCATCCGGATGGTGCATGGCCCCCACCTGGCGCATCTGCAGATCCAGGTGCTGGGGGTGGTGGATCGCAAAACATCCGCCCCTGGATACCGGCATGCTGTCCGGTCCGGTCTGTTCACGTCAAAAGATTACAAGGAACTGTTCCATCTGAAAGGTCTTCAGGTCGTCCTCGAACTCACGGGAAAAGAGGCGGTGGCCGCCGCCGTCCGAAAGGACCTGCCGAAACATCTTCGTCTTTTCGATCATCACCAGGCCATGCTCCTTTATGATATCCTCACCATCGAGGCGCAACGGGTGCGGCATCTCGAGCTTTTAAGGAGGGGCCCTTTCAATGAGGGCCGTGCCAGGCGGGTATTTGACGACTTTGCCGTAAGGATCGGAGAAATTTTGAAGGGTCGGACGATCCGTCTGGAGAACCTGGAACGGGAGATTCTCGAGCGGGAACAGTTCCTCTCCCAGATCATCGACGGCAGTACCATCCCCACCTTTGTCATCAACAAGGCGCATACCGTCACCCACTGGAACAAGGCGTGTGAAACGCTGACGGGGTATCCGGCGGAAAGAATCGTCGGAACCAACCGGCACTGGGCGCCCTTTCGACCGCGGAAACGCCCCATCATGGCGGATGTGATTGTGGATGAGATGCCGGAAGCGGAAATTGAAAAGTACTACGGAAAACAATGGAAAAAATCGGCGCTCATTGAAGACGCATACGAAGCCGAAGAATTTTTTCCCCATTTCGGTGAAACCGGAAAATGGTTGTTTTTCACGGCCGCTCCCCTTCGAGACCCGGCGGAAAATGTCGTGGGTGCCATTGAAACCCTGTGGGATCGAACCGAACGCGTAAATGCCAAAGAAGCGCTCATTCGATACAACCGGGAACTTTCCGCCAAAACCGAAAAGCTCATCGCCGGCGAACAAATGATGGCCCAAATCGTTCAGGGAAGTACGATTCCCACGTTCGTCATCGATCAAAACCATCGCTTAACCCACTGGAACAAGGCCATGGAGCGCCTGACCGGATATAAAGCCGAAGAGATGATCGGGACAAACCGGCAGTGGGAGCCTTTCTGGGATTACCAGCGTCCCTCTATGGCGGACGTGATTGTGGATCGGCTCCCGGAAAATCGCATCCGGGCATTGTACGGCAAAAAGTGGCGCCGGTCCGCACTCCTTGAAGACGCCTATGAAGCCGAAGTCTTTTTCCCCAAGCTGGGCCCGCACGGAAGATGGTGTTATTTTACAGCCGCTCCCATCAAAGATCCGGACGGAAAACGCATCGGCGCCATTGAAACGCTATGGGACACCACGGACCAGCGGCGGGCACGGGAGAAGCTGAAAGAATATGCCGAAAAGCTCGAAGATATGGTGCGGGCCGCCACGGAAGAGATCGAAAGAAGATCCGACTTTCAGGAAAAGCTGATCCGGTCCTCCAATGACGGAATCATCGCCACCGATGAAAAAGGGGTGGTCATTATTTACAACGCCGGCGCCCAGCGAATTTTCGAATATCCCGCCGAAGAGATCCTCAATCGGACCTCCATTGAAGCCCTTTTTCCGACCGAGATCTGCACACAGGTCCGTTTAGGGCTGGAAAATAAAGGAGATGTCATGCTCTCCCAGTGGAGGGAGATCAACGTGATTTCAAAATCCGGAGAAACGATTCCGGCCCGGTTTTCCGGTGCGATTTTGTTTCAGGATACCACGGTAATCGGCAGTGTTTGTTTTTTCAGGGACTTGCGGGAAATTAAACGTCTCCAAAAGGAACTGATCAAGTCGGAGCGGCTGGCGGCCATCGGACAGACCATCGCCGGCCTGGCCCACTCCATCAAGAATATCCTTTATGGATTAAAAGGGAGTGTTTATGTCATCAACCTGGCCATGGAAAAAGACGACAGGCAGAAAATCCGGGACGGCTGGCGAATGATGGAACGCAACATACAAAGGATTTCCGATTTGGTGATGGATCTTCTCATCTACTCCAAAGAGCGGGTCCCGGAACCCGCCCCCTGTTTCCCCAATGCCGTCGTGGAGGAGGTCTGCTCCCTGGCTGCAAATCTCGCCGAGGGACACAACATCACACTTGTCAAGGATCTTGATCCGGCCATCGGCCAAGTAAAAATGGATCCCAAGGCCCTCCACCGCATTCTTTTGGATCTCGTCACCAATGCCATCGATGCCTGCCTTTTCGATATCGTCGGTGAAAAAGAATGGGCGGTCACGGTTTCCACGGCCCTGTTGAAAAACAATACCCTCCAACTCCAGGTTACCGACAACGGCATCGGGATGGACGGCGAGACCATGGACCATCTTTTTTCCAGTGTTTTCAGTACCAAAGGACAAAAAGGGACCGGGCTGGGACTTCTCGTCACCGAAAAATTGATCAAGGAAAACGGCGGTGCCATTTACGTGGCGTCGGAACCCGGTAAGGGATCTACCTTCACGGTACAGTTGCCGTTTCAACGTGCCGATTAAATATCCACGCCACACCGTGGATCCGCCAGGGTGATCGGAACGCTTCTTCAATCCTGCTTTAAAGCGGGGATTTTGAGACGGGGCCAAGGGGCGATCTTAAAATGAACGTCTTTTTTACCGAAACCCCGCTCTTCGGGATGGTGGCCTCACAAGGGGCCGGTTTTTTGGAATAACGTGCATGGAATCGGAAAAGAGCGCCCCCCTCACCCAGGATTCCCCTTCAGCGCCGTTTTTCAAGGGGATCGGGCTTCTATTTTTACTCACATCCATTTTTTTCGTCAACTTTTTGGGGAGGATCGTATTGTCCCCGCTGCTTCCGGAAGTGGAAGCGGACCTGGATCTGAGCCATGCCGAGGCTGGATCCCTTTTCCTGGTGATTTCTGCAGGGTATTTTATTTCCCTTGTGGGATCGAGCTTTTTTTCGGCGAGATTTTGCCATCGCCGGACCCTCATGGTTTCCGGATGTGCGGTGGGGGTGGCCCACATCGGAGTATCCGCAAGCCCGGGATATATCGGAATGGGAAGCGCCCTTTTTTTCGTGGGCTTGGGGGCCGGACTGTACCTGCCGTCGGCCATCGTCATGATCACCACCACGTTTCATCAGAACCACTGGGGAAAGGCCCTCGCCATCCATGAACTGGCACCCAATATTGGTTTTATGGCGGCGCCGTTACTGGCGGAAGGGGTGATGCACTACTTCTCGTGGCGTGCCGTCTTTTTTTTTCTCGGCACGGCATCCCTGGTGCAGGCAGGCCTCGTTTTTCACTTCGCCCGCGGCGGGGATTTTTGCGGGGAGCCCCCGCGCTTGTCCTCCTTTAAGATGATCCTTTCAAATCCTTCCTTTTGGCTGATGGTCTTTCTGTTCAGTCTTGGAATCAGCGGCACTCTGGGGCTTTTTGCCATGCTCCCCGTCTTTCTGGTGAACAGCCACGGGTTCGAAAGGGCCTCGGCAAACGGGGTGGTGGCCCTGTCCCGGGTCGCCGGCGCCGTAATGGTGTTTTTTGGGGGGTGGCTTACGGATCGACTGGGACCCGAACGCGTTTTGATGATGGTCTTTTTCCTGAGCGGATGTGCCACCCTTTTCATCGGCCTGGCGCCCTCCGCTTATGTGGTCATACCGATTTTCATCCAGCCCGTCATCGCCGTCTGCTTTTTCCCGGCGGGATTCGCCGTTCTTTCCCGGACCAGCCGGCCCGATCTGAGAAACCTGGTGGTTTCGGTAACGGTCCCCCTTGCCTTTTTGACCGGGGGAGGGCTCATTCCGGCGCTCATCGGCACCCTCGGGGAGATCGCTTCTTTCCAACTCGCGTTTATCGCCGTGGCGCTTTTCATTGCCACCGGCGGATTTCTTTCAGCCGGTCTTCCCAGCGCCGAAGCGTCCCACCGTCCTTGAATACCGGGCCAAGAAACCCCAACGTTGCATTAAAAACATGGCGAATAATGTTTAATAGGCTTAACTCTTTAAAAAATAAGATTTTTTATGCTATCGGCCTCTTTTTGCAACGTTGGGGTAAATCCTGCAAAAAACCAAAAGCACATTTGGCAAGCCAAAAGGAAGAGGCGGGTTTTGAGACCGCGTATTTTGTATTTGACTTTTTAAATCAAATTCTATAAAAATACTCCCACAATAAAATTGTGAGGGCGGGGCATGAATATGTCCCATTCACACAAAATTGCCAGGAGGAAGGAGAAAAACGTATGAAGAGCAAATGGATGTTCAGTATGGTTGTCATGGCCGCTCTGGCGGTGGGAATCGGTCCGGTTACGGCGGCGGAATACAGCATCAAAATCGGCGGAGGTCCCACGGGCGGCACCTTCAACACCTTCACCAACGCCATGGCGGTATATGTTCCCAAGGTCAATCCGAACATTAAGGCCACCTCCGTGGGTTCGGGAGGCAGCGTGGAAAACGTCAAACGGGTACACAGCCGCGAATCGGACTTTGGACTGTGCTACGCCGTGGACAGCGACCTGGGCTTTAAAGGGGAACTCCCCCAGGATCCCCAGAAATACAATAATATCCGTTCCATGGGGTACCTTTATGGCGCACCGGCCCAGTTGGTGGTTCGGGCGGAAGCCGGTATCACAAGTGCCATGGATCTCAAGGGAAAGCGGGTGGCCCTGGGAAACGCCGGGTCGGGGGCTGCAGCCAGCGCGGAGCGCTTCTTCCGTCACATCGGGATGTGGGATAATTTCAACCCCAGTTTCTTGGGATACAGCGCCGCCGCCAGTAACTTCCAGGATGGAAAAATCGATGCCTTCTGGGTTCTGGTGGGCTATCCCAATGCATCCGTCATCGAAGCCGCGGTCCAGGTCAAAATTGCACTGGTGGATGTGGGCGTGGATGCCGAAAAAACCGGTTTTTACAAAGCATACGCCTATTCCCCCACGGTCATCCCGCCCGGTACGTACGGCAAAGGGATGCCGGAATGCAAATCCTTCCAGGATTCCACCATCCTCACCGTTAACAAGGACGTTTCCGAAGACCTGGTGTACACCATCATGAAAACCCTGTGGTCCAAAGAAGGGATGCAGGCCATGGTAATGGCCAAAAAGACCTTCCGGGAAATGACCCTGGAAACCGCCTTCAAGGGCGCGTCCGTCCCCCTCCATCCGGGTGCCGTGAAATTTTGGAAAGAGCAGGGCAAGACGATCCCGGACCATCTGATGCCGTAATGGCATCCCGCGTCACGGATTCCACCGGCTAGAGAGACAGAGGGGAAGGGCGGATGCGCTTCCCCTCTTTTTCTGGAAAAATGCCACTCCGATTTTTTGCGAGGAGAAACGGATATGACGGAATCTGAACTTCCGACCTCGGCGGTGGATCAGGAAAAGCTCAAAAAAATCGTGGAGAAGGATGCCCGGACCGGGCGTTCATTGAAAGGCCCCTGGCAGTGGCTTTTTTCCGGCATGGGTGTATTCATGGTCTTTTTTTACATGTACTGTGCCGCCCGGCCGGTGGACACCCAATATTATTTGGGCGTCTATGTGATGCTGACCTACATCATGATCCTGCTGTACATGCCCCATACTCGGCAACCCATTAAAAAACCCGGATATTTCATCGATTGCGCCATCTCCTTCGTGACGTTGCTGATGCTGTTTTATTTTATACTGCATTTTCTATTCGGCACCCAGGGCGCCCGGGAGCCTTTTACCGGGGTGAACTGGGCATATGG
Source organism: uncultured Desulfobacteraceae bacterium (assembly GCA_964596535.1). GTDB lineage: Bacteria > Desulfobacterota > Desulfobacteria > Desulfobacterales > UBA2156. The sequence goes on along the minus strand of CAZQUR010000007.1, from coordinate 44,680 downwards.
GGGGTTGAGCCTCATCGCCGCCCTCGTTTTTTTTCTCCCCATCCGTTATTGGGGGAAAAGCCAGGGGGGGGCACCCATTGCCCTGGACATCCTATCCGCCCTCATCGCCGCGACAGTGGTGGGTTATTTCATCGTCGAATACGCGGCCATCAACTACCGGATGGGTTCCGAAACGCCGCTGGACACGGCGGTGGGTGTCCTCGGCATACTGATTTCCCTGGAAGTGGCCCGCCGCATACTGGGCTGGTCCATGACGCTGGTGGGGGTCGTGTTTTTATTGTACGCCTTATGGGGGGATCTCCTGCACCACTTGCCTGTTTTGAAATCCTTTGCCCACACGGGGTTCAAGCTGGACCGAACCCTCAATCACATTTATTACAAACAGGAAGGCGTCTTCGGGATCATGGCCTCGGTCCTGGTGACCTATGTCATCCTCTTTATCTTTTTCGGAGCCTTTCTCAAAGCCTCCGGCGCCAGCCGGTTCTTCCTCGATCTGCCCATGGCCCTCGCCGGAAAGACCGTCGGCGGTCCAGCCAAGGTGGCGGTCATGGCCTCCGGATTTTTCGGTTCCGTGTCCGGGTCGGCCATCGCCAATACGGTCTCTACGGGGGCGTTTACGATCCCGTTGATGAAAAAGGCGGGATTCAGGCCCCACGTGGCGGGCGCCATCGAACCGTCTGCGTCTATCGGGGGGATGTTCATGCCGCCCATCATGGGCGCCGGCGGCTTCATCATGGCCGAACTGACAGAAATTCCTTACGTGAACATCATGCTCATGGCAATATTTCCGGCGGCGATCTACTTTTTGTCGGTATTTATCATGGTGCACTTCGAGGCCAAGCGCTACGGCCTGGTGGGAATCCGTGAGGAAGACGCCCCCACGGCCTGGCAGATCCTGAAGACCCAGTGGTTCATGTCGGTGCCGCTGGTGGTTGTTGTCGTCATGATGCTGATGGGTTTCTCTCCGGGATACTCGGCCTTTTGGGCGGTGCTCTCGTGTATCGGCGTCAGCTGGCTGACGCCGGACAAACGGATGGGATTCCGGCGGATCCGGGATGCCATGGTGGGAGGGGCCACGTCGACGCTCATCATCGGCGCCACCGTGGGCGTTATCGGGATCATCGTGGGAACCATCCAGCTCACCGGGATCGGCCTGCGCTTTTCCCAGATCATCATCGAGTTGTCCGCCGGGAACCTGATTATCGCCATACTGCTGGTGGGTTTGGCCTCCCTGGTGCTGGGGATGGGGGTTCCGGTCACCGCGGCGTATCTGATCACGGCCGTCCTGGCAGTGGGGGCACTCACGGACATGATCGCCCGGACCCAGTGGGGAATCGGATTCCATGAACTGCAGCTGCCTTTAGGGGAACTGCTCCCCGGGGATCCCCAGCGGGCCGAAATCTCTGCACAAGTCGGGTGGGTGCTCATCGCTTCCCACATGATCGTGTATTGGTTCAGCCAGGATTCCAATATCACGCCGCCCGTGTGCGTGGCCGCCTATGCCGGCGCCGCCATCGCCGGTTCCGACCCCTGGAAAACCGGCTGGACCGCATTCAAGTTCGCCAAGATGCTCTACATAGGCCCGCTTTTATTCGCCTTTTCCCCGGGTTTTCTGCTTGGGGGGCCGGGACATATCATGCCGTGGCTCCAGGTGATTTCCACATGGATCACCATCATCCTGGGGACCATCGCCTTCGGGAGCCTCACCATGGGCTACTTCCTGTGCGGTATGACGATATATGAATGGATTCTCGCCGCCGCATCCACGCTGCTGCTTTTCTTTCCTCACCTGATCGACCGGGTCGTTTTCTGGGCGGAGCTTCCCACCTATGTGGTGGATGTCATCGGCATCGGCCTGTGGGTGATCGTCTTCTTCATGCAAAAGGTCCGTATCCGAAAAGACCCGACACTGACGCTGCCCATCCAGGAAAGACAGCGCCTCCGGGACTTAAAAAAGAAACAAACCGCGTGAACGGGAATCTGCCGGCCCGAATGGTCCTCCACACTTCGCTTGCAGGGACATCTTTTGCTTTTATTGAACCGCTGTCACGTTTCCAAAAAACGAAACAGATCAACTGGAAACCGTTTCCCGCTCTTCAGGACTGCGGGAAACGTTCCGGTCATTGATGGGAAAAACCGCACGTGATCGATTCGGACAGGGCCTTTTCATGGGAGACAGGTCGAAAGCTCCTCTTTTTCAGTGGATGCATTACCGTGACGCTTCTTATCGGATGGATCCGACTGTTCACCGGACCCGAGTGGGCCTTGTCCTTGTTTTATCTGCTGCCCATCATCCTGGGGGTCTGGTATCTAAGCCGTTTGGCGGGCATCCTGGTCTCCCTTTGCAGCGCAGCATCCTGGCTGACGGCCGACATCCAGATGCTGCACGCTTTTTCGAATCCGTATATTCCTTTCATCAATGAAACCTTTCGACTCCTTGTCTTTTTGATTATTACGTTCGTACTGGATAAATTGCGGGTCTCATTGGAGGATCAAAGGGCCTTAGCCCGCAATGATGCCTTGACACAGGTGTTGAATCGACGGGGATTTGTTGAGCTGGCCCACCGGGACATGGAAAAGGCGCGCCGGAACGGAACGCCTCTTACCGTTATTTATCTGGATATCGATGATTTCAAGACCATTAACGATCGATTGGGGCATGACCAGGGGGATCGCCTGTTGTACGAGATTGCCCAGGCCCTGAAAAAAAATATCCGCGCGGTTGACCTTTTGGCTCGATTGGGCGGTGATGAGTTTTGTATATTTCTCAATGAGACCGGTGCAGATGAGGCGACGGCAATTTCTAAAAAACTGTATGGATTGTTGTCCGACCTGAGAGCCAACGCCCCTTTACCGGTGACGTTCAGTGTCGGGGTGGCGACGTTCGAAGCTCCCCTTCAAAGCATCACCGAGATGGTGAATGCAGCCGACTGCCTCATGTATGAGGCCAAAAGGGCGGGCAAAGACCGCTTTCGATCCGCCGTCATAAAACCGGAGACAGGAAAAAGGGGAAGCAGGCTGGGTTCTCAGACCCCCCACGGCATGTCCTTTGAGAAGGACCATATACCGTGAACCGCAACAGCGCGCGCATTCTCCGCAGGTTCTGCCTGTCGGCAGTGCTTCGCGGGTGGCGTGAAGCGGAAATCCCGCCTTGCGGGGCTGCGGGATCAGCGAGCGAATCTGTAAAAAGCGCCTTGCAGGGCCGCGGAAAATGAATCAGGGCATCATCCGGTTGCAGATATCGTGGATGTCGGCGAAAACCCTGCTGGATCGATTCAATTGGACAAGGGGTGTCATTTCCGAGATCATCCGGTCCACCTGTCGATCGTAAGAAACCGCACAAACCGCGTCTGCCTGTATCGTGAGGTACTTTTCAGCGACCAACTGGACGATCCGCCCGGCATTTTTATCATTGGGGTCCCGGACCATGTTCGTGATCACCAGCGGCCGGATCCTGGCGATCTCTTTTTTTAATGCCTCCACGGACTCGGCCCCCTCCAATTCCTCGATAACCTGGCAGAGCTCTTTGATGGTGCGCATTTGGAGTTCGTTTTTAGGATTCATGGCCGTTTGGATGAGTGTCATCAATGAAGGGTCGCGGCTCGTGAGTTGGCTCAACCTTCGATATACCGCACTTCGGAGAAAGGCATAAGCATTTTGAATCGATGTGGGTTGCGGGGTGACGACCGAGATTTGTTTTTCCGCCGTGAGGAAAAAATCCAGGATATTAAAGGAGGCCCCCGCCCCCAGATCGAGGATCACGTGATCGGCGTCAAGGCCATACACGGCCCGGATGATTTTGATCTTTTGGGCGAACTTGGGATTGGCCAGCGACAGAATTTCTCCTGCTCCGACGATTAACCTGAGCCCGTCCACCTCGGAGGGGATGCACACGTCGTCGAGGGATTTCACTTTCTTTGAGACAAAATCGTTTAAGGTCCGGGAGGGATTTCGAATTCCCATGAGGGTATGCACGTTGGCGCCGCCCAGGTCCATATCCATCAATACGGTGGATTTTCCGGACCGGGACAGCCAGAAGGCGATCAGGGTGCTGATGACGCTTTTCCCGACGCCGCCTTTTCCGCCGCCCACCGCCCAAACCGTCGGCGTGTCCTTATCATTCGCCACAGGATTTTCCTTTGCCCAAGTCGGTTGATGCGCAATCCATCAACTTCATTTTTTGACCAGGGATTCCCATAACCCCCACATCAGGTTCTGTTCTCCGTCGCCGCCGGTACAGTACGCTTCCAACAGCTCTCGATCCGGATCCGACATTTCTTTAAACTGAATGCCTAAAGCATCTTGTTTTCGATTATCTACATCAAATACCTTTGTCCATACAATTTCACCCAATATGGTCAAATCCACCGACGGGGAGATCAGCTTCATGATGACCTTGACATTGCGGCTTTGTAGTTGGGAGAGGAGCGGGCGCCCAAGCTTCTGATTCAAAAAAACGCAGACACCCCCCAAAGAAATGTTGTCGATAAACCCTTCCAGAAGGAGAGGGGCCTGCCCCCTGTCTTCCCTGAAGACTTTGATCCGGACTTGGGTCGGAAGATGGTGCCGGATATTCCGGCGAACGGTCCGACGCGGTGCATCTTCGCCAACCTTTTCCCGGCGCTCGTACAGTTCCTGCACCAGGGCATTCAGATCGGGGTGTGTTTTACAAATCGCCGCCAACTGGGAACGGGTGATTTTGATCAACTCCACCCGGGTGAGGGTATGAATATCCGAAGTGGAAACGACTTTTTCCGTGAAAGGATAAATGGTTCCGAAAAAATCGTTTTCGGTAAGATCCACGGTATGCAGGATCCTCGGGCGCTCTCTTTTTTCGGGCATATAAACGGTTTCCCTCAAGGCACCGGAAACGACGAAGAAAAGGCTGTTTTCCTCTTTGAAGGCCTTTTGGACGCGTTTTTCCGGAGAAAGACGGACCAGCGTCAGCTTGAGCATAAAAGAAAGCAGTTCCGAATAGCTCAGTTGCGTCCAGAAGTTCAGAGCGGGCTTTTCTTCCGACCGGATACGGCTGAGCATCCCATGAAATGCAATCACTTCTTCGTGCGCCGGTTTGGCGATTTCCCATTCCAACACCTTCGCCACAATGGATTGCAGGGGAACAGCCTCCTCGATAAACAGGGCGGCTGCCGTACCGTAAGCATCTGCGGCCTTAAAAAGATCGTTCCGGCGCATCAGAAAGTCACCGTATGCCCGGAAGAGCACCGGGTGGTCCGGAAAAATTTTTAATAGGTTGTCAAATTCCTTTTGGGATCGGATGGAAAGGGTTCCGTCGGCGATGCGCTGGGCGACACTTTTGTGACGGTCGATCGGCGTTTCCAATGTTTTTTTCCCTGCTTTCATTTTTTGATCCGTCAATGAAGGCGCATTTCGAGTTGCCGAACGCGCTGATTTAGAATTTCACTTTTACGTTGGAAAAGGTAGAGCAGCTCGAACAGGGTTTTCACTCCGGCATCGAACTTGAGGAGCATCGCACCCATTTCGGCCACTTGTCGTTCCAAGCTGCGGATTTGATCCCCGGCGGTCGGATGCGTTTCATCGGGATCGACTTTTTTCGACGGATTTTTCAGATTCCGGATGAGCGCATCCAGATCCCGAACCTCATCATCACTCAATCCGCCCGTAGGAAATGCGCCGGCGTTTTCCGAAGCCGGAAAAACGGCTAAGGGTTCGCGCCTGTCCGTTCCGGAAGGTTTCGAGAAAGGGGTTTTTGCGCCCTTTGGTGAAAGATCATGCGCTTCGTCCGTTTCCGGACCTTCCGGTATGATCTGAAAAGTACTTTTATCCATGTCACGATCCCCCTCAGTCACCGGCGGCTGCGAAAATTTTGATCCAATTCCGCCAGCTTTTGGTTGATCCGCTCATCAATGACAGCCACTGTGTGATCCAATTGGGATTCCCTGTCGCGTTCTTCCTCTTTTTTCCTGTTTTCTAATGCTCCGCTTTTTCTGAAGACCAATATACTCAACAGAATCAGCATGACCACGGAAATGCCCAATAACACCAACAGATAGGTTCGAAGGGGGCCGGTAGGTGTCTGGACCACGGTGACGGTGGGTTTTTCCGCGGTTTGCGGTTTCGATACGGGAGCCGGAAGGGGTTCGGCGGTAACTTTTTCTTCCGGTACGTCCGGAAAGGTCGAGGCTGTTTTTGATTCCGGCAAAGGGGTTTCTTCCACATTCATTGCGTTAAGATTATTGCTTTCAACCGGGAGTGCGTCGTCGGAAAAGGGACGATCTTCGACAGTGGATTTTTTCCCTAGACGGAGCTTGTGGGGTATGGCATTATCCGGGTCGGCCGCCGATGAAACGATCCCCGAGCCTTTTTTCAGGGGTTTCCGGAGCCGATAAATATCGAGTACGATTCGCGGGGGATCCGGGAGGGAAAAGGAGTTCATTTCAAAGGCGGCGACCCCCAACCGGAGATAGGCGATGAGGTCTTCTCCGTCCTGAATCAGTTCAATTCCCTCAACACGGGCTTTGGGGTGGCCGGGGATATGAGATATTAAGGGGCTTTCGGTCTTTTTAAATTTTAAAGAACATTTCCCGGAGCCTTGAATCACCGGGCCCTCGATTTCAGTCAGGGTATCGAGCTGAAACACCACGCGGCTGAATCCCCGGTGGAGGCCGATGCGGACATCCTTCAACTGCGCCGCATGAACATCAAGAAGCCTCGTGAAAAATAACAGGAAAAGTACGTAGGATAAAGTCCGGTGCGCCATTATCGCCTTTCATCCTTTTTCATGCGGCCATTGCTTTTCCTAAACGTATATAACTGTCCATAAACCGGTAACAAATATCGTTTGTGACGTCAATGCCAATTTCAAGATATAGACAAAAGACCGAAGCGTGATTGCTATTGAAACTTTTAATTTCTTTTGATAAAATCAGTGTTAAAAAACGGTTCAAACGTATTCATGAGTCTTGATGACATGATGAATGCCGAAAATTTACGCCCGAATGGAATCTTTGGGGACATCGTTATTCCATGACGCCGATCCCAAGGGGCTCCGATACAGGCAGGGAGGTTTCCATGGATCAGACAACTGCCGTTTCCTTCCGTGGAGAAAGACAGGCGGCTGTAGTTGTTATTGGGAACCTTATCCGGGCGATTAAGAGCTACGCCCTTTATCCGGAAGGTCATGAAAAGCGCCGTGACGCCCTTGAACGTTGCTATCAAGAACTGTTCGAGTTTTTACAAACCTATCATCAACTGCGTTTTGAAATCGGAAAGGACCGTTTGGTCTTTAACGGGGAAACGATCCATTCCGCGCCGGCGGAGCAGGGAAATCTTCCTTTTGTGTTTTTTCGGGACGGTATTCAGACGTTGGAATTCCATGACGGCATCGATTTCGTTGAGGTGGAAACGTTCATGGATCTTTTGAATGACTATTGGATTCTCACGGATGAGCCGGAAGGGGATCTGGTGACCGCCCTCTGGGACGCCCGCCTGCCTCATATCCGTTATGTCGTTTCGGATCTTTTTTGGGGAACGGATCCGGAGTCGGAACTCCATGCCTTCTCGATAGGCAAAAAAGCGGAAAAGGAAACGGTTCCGCCGGAAAGCCGGGATCCCGATCAGGTTGAGGCTTCCATGGAGGCAGGGGATTCCGGAGATGGAAAAAGAGATGTTGAGGATTCCGGAACGCCGGGCTGGATCAGACCCATTGATCCCGACGCCGTTGAACTGACGCCGGAAGAATCTCGACGCCTTTTTGAATGGACGATTCAGGAAGAAAAAAAAGATCCGTTAACCGATTTTCTCAATGTCCTCTTTGATAGTCTCCTTGAGATACATGACTCTAAAGATCTGGAACTCCTTCTGGCCACTCTCAAAACCCTTTTTCAAAACATTCTCCTTCAAAGGAATTGGGAAAAAGCCTTTTTACTGCTCAAGGAAGTGGAAGAGATCGCTCGCCGGCACCCGGATCCCTCGGACGGGCATTCGACAACGGTACAGGGCTTTTTTACAGATGTGTCTGATTGGCCGGTGCTGTCTTTAATGGAAAACGCGTTGATTGAAACTCCTTCCGCCGGGGAGTTGGCGCAGATTCGAAAGATGCTCCTCAGTCTGCCCCCTGAGGCGATACCGGCGCTGTGCCGAATGCTCACGCCGAACCTGGACTTAAAGGCAAGGGACATGCTCACGGCGGTGATCGAGGTACTGGCATCCCGGGATGTGCATCCCCTGGAGTCCATGCTGAAAAACACTGAAGAACCCCGTCTTCGCCGGCTGGTTTCAATATTGGGACGGCTGAAGGGGGCAACCATTGATGGAATACTGGAGGGCTTGATCCACCATCCGTCCGCTGAGGTTCGACGGGAGGCGTCGTCGGTCTTGCTGCGCCGGAACCCGGAAAACATTCACAAAATTTTTCCACTCATCGACGATGACGATGAACGCGTTCGGCGCCTGATCCTGGGATTTGTGTCGCGTTCCCGAAATCCCGTTTTGGAGGATATGCTTCTGGATTACTTGCAGGGCATCGGCTCGAAGCTGGAAGAAAGAGACCATCTCGTTGCCTGCTTCAAATCATTGGGTTTTTGTGGGTCTTCCCGATCCCTTCCGTTCCTGGAAAAGATTTTAAATACCCAAACATGGAAGGACTTGTTTCGCACAAGCGGCCGAACTCAGGGCGCTCTTTTGGCTCTCAGGGCCATTGGCACTCCCCAGGCAAAAAAGCTCCTTGAAAAGGCAGGTCGGAGTCTTCATCCCGGGATACGGCGTGCGGCAAAAGAAGCCCTGAAAGAATAAAACGCGTCGATACCCTTATCCTTTTTTAGTTGCCGTGGAAAAAGACAAGAAAAATAAAGGATCTGGTTTATTGGAAACAGGCCTGCTCGGCGAAGAGGTGGTTCGGGCCTTCTACCGGATGATTCATACCATCGGGATGTACCAGGACAACAATCCGCTGGTCCATGATGCGGTCTCCAAGTTCATGACTTCGGCCGGACGTTTGGTCAAAGAGGGTGAACTGGAGATCCTTATCTGGCGGGGAAGAATTTTTTTCCAAGGGGAAAAATTGCCATACCGAAGGGAAACCTTTGCCTTGGCGGGAGCGTGGCTAGATTTTTTTCAGAAAAGGGGGCTTGCCGGTATCCGTTTTCACTCCCATGTGGAACATGCCCATGCCTCCGAATTTGTTTGCCTGGCGCGTCTGTTGAACAGTTCCTTGAATCAGGAGAATCCAGGGGAATGGTTGGAAGAGCAGCTTCTTACCCGTGGGATCCATTGGGTCGAACCGATACAGGAAATCGAAGAGCCCCCTCCTGATGAAGACCCCGGCGCGCATTTCGATGATCCGAATCGGGTTCTGGAAAGGAGAAAAAAAGCCCGCCAAAGCTATCTTCGCGCGTTGGATGCCGTGAAGGATGTTTCAAGAAAAATTTCCGTCCATTCGCCGGCCGGGATTCGCAAGGTCCGAAGGCTGGCCCAGAACATGGTCGAACTCGTTCTGGAAGAAGAATCCCTGATGCACTGTTTGGCTTCCATCCGGGATTATGACGATTACACCTATACCCACTCCATTAATGTGGCGTTGCTGTCCATGTGCATGGGCAGGCGGATCGGACTCTCCCATGTTCTTTTGGAACAACTGGGGGTCTGCGGCATGCTCCATGATCTGGGGAAGGTGGAGATCTCCAAGGACATCCTTCACAAGCCGGGAAGACTGGCGCCGGAAGAATGGAAGATCATGGAACGGCACCCGCTTAACGGGGTCATGCATATCCTCAGGTTGAATGCGCCTGCCGAAATGAAGTCAAGGGTTGCACTGGGGCCTTTTGAGCATCACTTGAAATTGGATTTGACGGGGTACCCAAAAACCCGTCTCACCCGGGACATCACCTTGTTCGGAAGGATTTTGAGTATCGTGGATACATACGACGCGTTGACGTCTTACCGCGCATACCGCACCAGGAGTTTATTGCCCAACGAGGCGCTGTCTCTCATGTGGCACCGCTTACATCGTCAGTTCGACCCCATCCTCTTGAAGGTCTTCGTACGCATGATGGGGCCTTTTCCGGCCGGAAGCGTGGTCCGTCTGAATACGGGGGCGTTGGGAGTCGTCATGGGTCCTGGTCCGGGATCCGAAACTGCCGGGACGCGGATTTTACTGCTGGAAAAAGACGATGGCAACGGGTTTCGAAAAGGGGAGATTCTGCATCTTTCAAAACCGAATGCAGAAACGGAAACCACAAGTCAATGGATTCTTTCCTGCCTTTCGCCGTCCGACGTCGGCATTCAACCCGCCGAGTTCCTGTTGCAATAGCGTAAAATCGCAGATCAGGCGTGGTGACCGGAGCGCTTCCCGCAAGCCCCGTCAGTTACGGTGCAATCGGCAGCTCCTTTCGCAGCCTCCACCAGTCGGCCAAGTCCGCCAGGGACCGGGCCATCATGTATCGACCGTCCGCAAAGACCGCATAATCCCCGCCGCATCCCATGGCGGAAGCAAATCGAATGGTATTGGCGTAAAACAGCCAGATATCGCTCCATTTTTTCTCTACGGCCTCGTCAAAGGGATTTTCTTTTCCGTCGGCCAGCCCTTCTTCCCAGATGGTTTCCATGAGTTGCGTGGCCGTCCGGATATCGGCATTGGTGCGGACCAGGGTGTTTTCAAACCGGGTCCAAAACCCTTGGACCCATGTGGTGCCATGGCAGTTGAGACAGACGGCCTGCATGGCGGCTTTGCGGCGGTGCTGCTCTTCTTCGCTGATGAGGTGCGCCGTCGCGAACCCGCCGTTGAAATCCGTCGGGAGCGGCAACCCGTCTTTGTTTCGAATCTGCGTGGTATCCGGGGTTGCGGGGTGCGGATGCGCATAAATCAGACCGAATAGACGCCAGGGAAGACGGTCGTTCATTTGATGGGAACGTTTGGAGACCACCGCACCGTCTGCATTGACCAAGAGGCTGATATGGCAGGCCGCACAGGTGGGCGCCGTAAAATCTTTGCCGATGGTCCAAGGGACGTTTTGGAAATTCCACGCGGCCTGGTGAGAGGAAAAAAGGTTCCCGTGCTTGCTCGATTCATACACTTTGAAGGCCGGTACATCGGGCCCCACATGACACTCTTTGCATGTATAGGGTTTGCGGGCGGTTTCGATGGAAAAGGCGTGACGGGTGTGGCATGCAGAACAGGACCCTTTACTGCCGTCGAGATTGATGCGGCCGACCCCCTGATTGGGCCATCCGCGAATCATCGGAAATTCGAGTTCGCCGGCCAGTTCCGTATCACGGGTCTCGATCCCCGCCATTTCCAGCCGGGTACCGTGGCAGTAATAACAGGCTTCTTCCCGGGTTCCGTCGTCAGTGACGTCTTGGCGGATTCGATCGTCTTTGAAGGCGGGTTTTCCCAATATGCTGTGTTCGAGTTTTTGATACAACGCGTTTTCGGCAAGGTTGGCATAGGCATGGGCCATGAGGTTTTTGGAAAACTGGTCTGTTTCCACCGGGTGACAGACACTGCAGTCTTTCGGGCTGACCACGATGTGCAGGGTGTAACCGTTATGTTCAAAGCGATCTTTGTGGGCGTCGGGACGGAGACCGTGGCATTCTGCACACCCCACGGCAGTTGTTTTAAGGGCGTCCGGGATCGATTCGGCGGATACTTTCCGGGATAAGCCCTCCACCGAAGCGGCGCCCTCCGGCGTTGATTGGGCGTGGCGGCTCTTTTTCCATTCAGCGACGATACCGGGATGGAGGAGGACGTGACAGTCCAGGCATTCCAAAGTCGCGTCACTGATGGGGGTCTCGGTTGAAAAGGCCGGGGCGTTCAGAAAGAAAACGGTGCAGATGAAAAGAGAACAACGAAGCGATTTCATGGTGCACTCCCTGGGTTGAAGTGATGGGGGTACATTTACAAGGACCGATCAAAAAAATAACCCGAATAAAGATTCAATTCAACCCGTTTTTAACGTGTGGCCCACCTTTTGGGTTGTATAAAAAAAAGAGACAGGGGAACCGTCCCCTGCCTCTTTATAAAAGGATTCAACGATTTTCGATTACCCGGGAATCGACACCGGGGCCGCCTTGCCGATGAATTCCATGGTTTCTTCGTACTTGCTTCTCATATCCACATGGGCATCGTCGATTTGCTTCTTTTGCGGGTTCCACTCGGTGGGGCATTCGTTTCGAAGCTGGTCGATGCGGTCACTCATTTCGGTGACCAGGATGTGCAGATCTTCGATGTTTTGAAGCACCTTCTCCCTTTCCGTGGTTCCCAGCCGATCGACTTTCCGCATCAAATCGTACAGTTTGGCTTTCCACGCCGTCATCTCCATCTCTACGCCCGTGCAATAATCTTTGACATCCATGGCACATTCCTCCTTTGTATTTATCATTCGACCCGTGATCACTTATAAAAACGATGATGATTACTATAAAATCGAAAAATGGATTGTCAAGTCGTGTTTCGGCATCGGGCTCTTTTATGATTCCATGAAATGGGTTTTCCCGTGGGAAAGTTCCACCCATCGGTCCAGCAGGCCTTCTTTTTCAAGCGCATTTCGGATATCCATCGGGGGGAAGTGAACGGGTTCATCTCCGAGTTGAAAGGTTCCCCAGTGGACGATCATGAGCTTTTTGGCGCCGAGTTCCTTGAATGCCCGGACGGTCTCATCGGGGTTCATATGGCTTGGGGCCATGAACCACCGAGGTTCATAGGCCCCGAGGTTGAAAATGGCCAGATCGATGTCGTATTCGGATCCCAGTTGGGAGAAACCGTCAAAGTAGGCGGTATCTCCGGAGATATAGATCCTTTGCCCGTTGCTTGTCCGAATGAGATACGACCCCCAGAGGGAGCGGTTGTGGCCTCTCAAGGGGTTGCGCAACGTCCAGTGATTACAGGGGAGCAGGGTGATTTCCTGTATCCGGGTGCGAAAGGTGTCAAACCAGTCGAGCGTGTGGTGATTTTTCATGCCCAGACCCTTAAAAATGGATCGGTATCCCAGAGGCGTAATAAGGGGTGTGCTTTTATCGAGCATCGCCAGGGAGGCCTTGTCCAGGTGGTCGTAATGCCCGTGAGTAATCAGAACATGATCCGGGCGGGGCATCCCCTCAAGATTTTCAATGGGGGTGAAATCTTTGATGAACCAAAAGATTTCTCCGAAGACCGGATCGATTAATAAATACCGCCCTTCGTCTTTGATGAGTATTCCGCCATGCTTCAGAAACGTCACCGATAGGCCTTTCCGGGTGCGAATCGAATCCCAATCGATGGAGATGGGGCGGAAGGGTTGATCGTCAAGATGGGCCTCAAAGGGATTTTCGCTGAACAGCTTCCAGGATAAAAGCTGGCGAAAACGCCCGTCTCTTGGGATGCCCATGGGGTTGATGAACCGGTCTTTGCCGTGGTGTGCTTTTTTAGCCGCGATGTCCTTTAAGCGCTTCCCGTTTAAGGGGCGATAGTGAAGTTTTTTTCCCGGCGCTTCTTCGGTCCTTGCAACAAGATATTTATGCGGCATTGTCGCGGTCAAAAATCCGGTGCCAAGGATCACACCCATTCGGCGGATAAAGTGTCTTCGGTTTATCAATTGTTCCTGTCGTGATCGAGAAAAAGACAACGATTCGAAGGCATGCCTCCTTTTCAATAAATAAATAATGCCTTTTTCCTGAATGCTCTCTCTGAAAACCTAAACACGATTTCACTCAAGGCAAATATCGGAAGAATGATTTCAAGACGAATGTTTTAGAGAGTATCTCGAATCCACTTTGCGTTGATGTTTGAATCCCGGCAGCGGGTGCATTCTCCTGGGCTTACCGACGGTTTATTTGAGCCTGTCAAAAATTTTAGAATCGTAAAAACCCATTTTTTCCTCCCCTGGCGAGGGGAAGATTCAGGGGAGGGGGATACAACTCATAGAAAATACATTCTATTTTCAACCTCTTACTCAAGGGAGAGGGGGGTTCGGATTTTTACAATCTTGTCAAAATTGATTTGAATATGATAGTCGGCCTTGAAGCGGTGTCGATTCTTTTTGCACGGAAAGGAAAAAGTGTGGGGGTGCGGATTCTTCAACACGGGCTGATCATCCTTGGAATGATCGTGTTCGGTTTCTTCAAAAGCGGCGCTGCCGCAACGGAAGCAATCCCGTGTCATGTGCATCAGGAAGCGTGCAACGGACTGCTCTCGGGCAGGCCGGTGGCGCTGGAGATATTTCCCAAACCGGTTACCGCCATGACCGAGTTGATTTTCCGGCTGGCCCTCCCGGAACACGATCTCAAGAAAAATACCTCGCCGTACATTGACCTGGGAATGCCGGGGATGCATATGGGGCCCAATCGTGTGACGTTAAAAGCCGTGTCCCCCGGCGTCTATGAAGGAAACGGAATCATTGTAAAATGCCCCAGCGGAAAACGCACGTGGCAGGCGACGGTGACCATTCCCGGACACGGCGTTATTGGCTTTGTTTTCGATGTCCGTTACTGAAACCCTGTTATTGGTTTATCTTTCCACCGGATTTACGGTGGGATTCGGCCATTGCATCGGCATGTGCGGTCCCATCGTGGTTTCCTTGTCCCTGGGCATCACCGGACGATCCATCTGGACGCCCCATTTGCTGTACAACGCGGGTCGTATTGTGACCTATACGGTCCTGGGGGGTCTTTTGGGGTTCACCGGTTCTTTCGTCCGGGTGACGGCCAACATCGCCGGCCTCCAGAAAGGCGTCCTCGTCTTCGCCGGCATCCTGATGATTGCCATGGGTTTCGTCACGGGGGGGTGGCTCCCAAAGGGTTTCCGTGCGGATAATTCCGGCGCATCGGGATCATGGGTTTCAAAAGGATATTCGAAAATCGCCGGCACCCGCAAAACAGCAGCGTATTTTCCCTTGGGACTCTTGCTCGGCCTCCTGCCGTGCGGGCCGATTTATACGGCACTCATCGGTGCCGCCCGGATCGGAATGGAAACGCAACATGCCCTTATCGGCGCGTTTTCCGGCGCGGGTCTGATGGCGGCATTCGGTCTCGGGACGGTCTTGCCCCTGATCCTGGTGGCCCGCCTGGTGCGTTTAGGATGGCTTCAGTCTCGAAATTGGATCTATCGGGCCGGTTCCCTTCTGATGATCGGGGTAGGGGTCTATTTCCTGGTCACCGCACTTCAGTATTGATTCGCCGCTACTCTTTTTTACGATCCGGTTCAAAAGGATCCCCCCAGTCGCGGCCGAATTTTTTGTCGAAAAAGGACTTGAGCCGATCATACCACCGCCCGGGTTGTTTTTCGTGCTGCCGATGGGCGCGGATGGCATCCCAGACATAAAAATTGATGTCCACGATTTTGTCTTTCGGGACATAGCAGTGGGCCCCGGATCGGATGGAACGGATGAAGTGGTCCGGACTCAATGCATGGGCTGTCAACATCACCGCAGGGATTTTCAGAGAAGTGGCGATTTCAAGGAGTTCGTAACCGCGGACCCCCATGATATCGAGGACCACACAATCAAAGTTTTCCTTTTCCAGAACTTTCTTGGCGGATTCGAAATTTCGGGCTTGATGGAGTTCGCATGTTTCCAGTTCTTCTGACAACATTTCGAGGATGTCCGGTTCATCGTCCACAATGAGGACTCTTTTCCCTTTCAGCATTGCCAGCTCAACCATACCCCGCTCCTTGGGTCCTTGAAAAACAAGGTGAGAATCCTTATATCATAAAAATATAAAAGCGCCAAGAAAAGAGATTCCCTGGGCAACTCCATACGTCCGACGGGTACAAACCCAAAAAGGAAAATCTCATGCCCGATCCGGATTCCATCGCCGCACAAGTGGCCCGAAACTGTGCCGTCACCGACGCACGCCATGCATCCATGTTCTCGGTATGCCAACTGGCATTGCGGCTCCGCGGACTTTACAAATGGGAAAAAGGCCTGGAGCCCTGGGTGGAAGAAGCCCCGGATCGGCTGTTAAGGTGGATCGAAGAGACGGAAAATGCCTGGGAGGGCCTTGAAAACCGGGAATATGGTCCCATTCGTCTCCAGGGGCAAGCCTTTGAACCCTTCGACGTAACCGGAATCAATCGCATCCTTGAACCTGCGGGGATGGTCTATGGTGCGGGTTTGTCACAGGGACTGGCTCCCACTTTTTTCCTCGCGGTTCTCAAAGAAACCCGGAAGATCCTTGGATGCCGCATATTCATCACCGGAAAGGAACTGGCCCGGGATCTCATGTCGATTCCCGCCTTTTCCCAGGAAGATTGCATTTACGTCCGGACCGAGATGGTGAAAGCCTTCCTCTGGGACCTGATTTTTTTTGTGAACCGCTCCGGCAAAAAAGCCCTGGATCTCGCGATGGAGAGCTTTCAGGTAAAAAAGGGGGATGTACTCTCGCTGAAAACGCGATTCTCCGAAATCGTGGAAAGCGAAACGGAAACCTTTCTTTTTCATGAACTCGGCGAAATCCTGGATCCAACCCTGGATCGGATTGCCTGGCGAAAACTTTTGGCGGCATTCCCGCACACGGTCATCGAACTTTTCTCAAGGTCCCTGAAAGACATCCTTGCCGATACAAGCCCTTTGGGGCGGCTGTCGTTTATCGTCAAGGAGCAACGGATCGGTTCCCTGGCGCTTTTTATGGCCTCCTGGAACGGTCTTCGCAAATCCCTTTTTCCGGAGATGGCCGGCGCCTTTGAAAGGTTTGTCGATGAACGGAACTGGGATCACATCGCGGAGACCGTCCGTGTCGGATATGAAAACGCCCGGGACAAGGCCGTGCGCCTGATGGATATTTTTCTTTCAGACCAAGAGAAAAAAGACCTCTCGAGGACTGAAAAAGAGATCCACCGGGTCCTGATTCAACCCTTGAAATCGGGATAACCTGGAAAGGGCGGCCGCTTTTACGCACAGGAAGACGTATACAGCGTTTGACTGAAAGGAGTTATGCGTGAGCATCCAAATCGCCATTCATAAGACCCATCGGCAGTTTACGGAAGGCGCAAAGCAGGCCCCGGTGAAAGGCAAGACCGTGGGAGAATGCTTCAACGCACTGATCGCGCGGTATCCAAAGATGCAATCCGTACTTTTCGATGAGAAGGGCCGGCTGAAAAACACCATCGAAATCTATGTGAACATGGAAAGCGCCTATCCGGATGAACTGAAAAAACCGGTGAAAAACAAAGACGTGATCCACATCGCGCTGATGCTTGCCGGCGGCTGACGCAAAGGGCATCCGAATTTCCATCGAATGCCCTTTGCAAAAAGAAAAACGGTCCCTTAAAGGGCCGCATGGAAAGACGCCGCTTCCTTTCCGGCCACGGAGATGCGATGGGCGGCGGCTTTTTTCTTCTTGAGGCTCACATCGGCGGCATCCACGTAATCCACGGCCTTGACTTCACAGAAACGGACGCACTGGGGATCCCCGTCGCACAGATCGCACTTGAACACTTTTTTCTCCACGGGATTGAAACCCATGGCACCGAAAGGGCACACCGAAACGCACGTGCGACACCCGATGCAGAGGTCGTAATCGATTTCCACCCGCTCAAACGCCGCATTTCGGGATATGGCCTTCACGGGGCAGGCTTTCAGGCAGGGGGCGTCTTCGCACTGCTGGCACGACATGGGGATGTAAAGCCCCTCGGCTTCCCATTTCATGACCCGGATGCGGCTGCGCATGGGGTTGGAAACACCGTCATGCTTGACGGCGCACACCAGTTCACAGAGCCGGCAACCCGTGCATTTTTCATGATCAATGGTCAATACTTTTCCTGAGGTTTCCATGAACCCCTCCTTTCCTATAAATGGGAATCGGTCTACAGCAGCCGGGAGGGCTCGCGATCCAGCCCCAGGCGCTTCAGCGTCGCCGCTTTTGGCTTTCCGTTTTTGTCCAATCCCTTGTAATCGTAAAATTCATCGAGCATCTTTTCGAATTTCTCGCGATCGATGCTCATGCCGATCACGTCCGGTGCCCCCCGCTTGCAGGGTTCGTCAAAGTATCGATGGTTCAGGGTGTCCCCCTTTTTCAGATCGTTCCGGGACAATCCTTCCCGGATATTATACATGCGTTCGATCATGTTGCACCGCTCGGCAATGGTCCACAGCTCTTCCGGCGTGAATTCAAGACCCGTATTGTAGTAGATGACTTTCGGCCAGTCTTCGAAGTTGGGGAGGGTGGCCCCGAGGAAGGTGGTGTGATATTTGCAAATCCCGAGGCAGTCCACGGCCATGTAGCAGTTTTCCTGCCAGAAGACCATCCATGCCTTTCCTTCGTAGGAAGTGTGTTCGGAGCTCAACGGGCCGTCATACGGAATCGGCGTCCCGTAAATTTTCCGTAAAACCCCTTCGGGGAGATGATACAAGTCGATGGCGGGGCGGCTGCGCAGATGATCGCTCCCCCGGGAGGCGGTGGCGATGTTCAGGGCCAGGGCCGGAGTGGCGCGTTCATCGGAATGGAGGTTGTTCATCCCCTTGACCTGGATCAGGGAATCAAAGGCATTCTTGCCGATTTTTTCCGCCGCGGGAATCCCGCCGTCGGCCAGGGTGTCCCCCAGCCAGCCTTTCCGGTAGCAGATGCGGTCCACCATCTCCAGGAGCGCCGCGTCATTTCCAAACCGCAGATCGAGTCCGTCGGTGTGTTTCTCCGTCAGGATCCCTTCCTCGTAGAGCTCCATGGCCCAGGCGATCATGGAACCGGTTTCCAGGTTGTCCATACCGAATTGATTCACCAGGTGATTCCCGGTCAAGACGGTCTCGGCGGAGGTGCATCCCGGTTCCGCGCCGAAGGCCCCCAAGGAGGTGTATTCCGGACCCTCGTCGTATTTGCCGGCATACGGTCCGGACGGGATTTTGTATTGGGCGCGGCAATGCACCTGGCAGGCAAAGCACCCTGTCATATGATGGGGCCCGATGGTTTCCGTGGCGATTTCATCCAGCCGTTCCGGTTCGATGTCATCGGCGTATTCCAGCTGGTTGTACTGGAAATTCCGCGTCCGGAGGCCGCCCCAGCAATTGGTGGCGCCCCAGATGAAAGGCGTTCCCAGGGTCCCCTGGGTCTGGTTCACTTTTGCGCTGGTAATCTGGTCGATGAAGCGCTTGTTATATTCCAGCGCATCCATGGGGTGGGCGATCTTGATATCCAAGGTTCCCCGGGCGGCCACAGCCTTGAGATTCTTGGCACCCATGACGCAGCCCATACCGGTCCGCCCCCCGGAATTTTTGATCCCGGTCATGACATTGGCAAAACGGACCCGGTTTTCCCCTGCCGGACCGATGACAAGGCTTTTGACTTCGTCATCCCCGAGTGCTTCCCGGACGGCCCACTGGGTATCGGTGGTGGTCTTTCCCCAGAGGCCCGATGCATCCCGGATCTCGATGTTTGCGTTGTGAATGAAAAGATACACCGGTTTGTCGGCCTTTCCCGTGATGACCAGATGGTGGAATCCGGCCCAGGCCAGTTCGGGGGCGAAAAACCCTCCCATGTTGGTGCTTCCCAGTAACCCGGTCAACGGGGATTTGGCCATGACATGGGTTCGTGCCGTAGCGGAGGCACAGGTGGCCGTCAGCAGACCGGCGCTGATGATCAGGGGATTCTCGGGTGCCAGGGGATCCACCCCTTTGGGAGCATAATTATACAACAG
Source organism: uncultured Desulfobacteraceae bacterium (assembly GCA_964596535.1). Taxonomy (GTDB): domain Bacteria; phylum Desulfobacterota; class Desulfobacteria; order Desulfobacterales; family UBA2156. The sequence goes on along the minus strand of CAZQUR010000007.1, from coordinate 25,104 downwards.
ATAGGCATCGAGCCCCCTTCCCCCGATGAATTGTTTTCGGACATTCAACGGAATGGGTTTGACATCGATATCCCCGGTGGTCAGATTGATGTGGGCGATTTTCCTGTCCAGCGACATTTTATTTTCCTTTCATTTTCCCTGCCGTCGGCTTTGTGACGGCCTGTTTTTCCGCAAAGGTTTTTTCGGCGATTTCCCGGTTTACATCCCAGACCGGACCCCGGATTCGCGGGAGTGTCGGAGTGACCCAATACAAACGATATTCCATTCCGCAGGTGGCACATTTCACCAGCCGGGCGCCCGGTTCCGGTTGGATTCTTCCCATGCAACTCGGGTTGTGGCATCGGACCTTTCCGAACGTCCGTGTTTGTCTCAGCGCTTCGGCGGCGGACGGTTTCGTGTTTTCTAATGGCATGGTGACTCCTTTCCGAACGGGTCGAGATACGGCGGTTTCCGGATTCCACGGGCTTCGGGTCCGTCCCCGCGGCCTTCGACCCTGTCTCATAACAGTTCATTATAGTGAACAGAGCCCGGATCCATTCATACCAAAATAAATCCCGTTGTCAAGAGAAAATCATCATACCCAAAATGCGATGAAAATTTTGAAATCGGAGATCCATAAAAGTTATTTAAGATATTATATTAATAGGTTGTAGATGATATGATTGCTTCCGGCAAGGACTCGTCAGTCGCTGCCGATCCACCAAAGATATACAAAGTGGTATAATTTGTAAAAAAAATGCATATCCGTGTTGACAAAACCGATTCTTCAGGGTAAGAATAAATAAATCTGTTCATTATGGTGAACGAACATTGAATGCATACCAGGCGCCGACCGTCAAAAAAGCGTTCCAAATCCTCAGGGCCGTTTCCAAGAACCGGCAGGGGATGGGGATCAGCGAGCTTTCGAAACAGCTTTCCATCGGCAAGAGCACGGTCTTCGGCATCTTGAATGCCCTGGAGGACCTCGGGGCGGTGGTCCGGGATCCAAAAACCAAGACCTACACCCTGGGAGTCACCCTTTTCGAACTGGGGCGGGCCGCTTATTCCCGCATTGATGTCAAAGAGATCGCCCGGCCCGACATGGAGACCCTCATGGAACGGGTTCAGGAATCGGTCTTTTTAGGGGTGAGAAACAAAGCGCATCTCACCATCCTGGATATTGTCGAATCCATGCAGGACTTGAAGATCACTGCTCCTGTGGGATCCCGGATTCCGCTTTTTGCCGGGGCCGCCGGGAAGGTCTTCATGGCATCCATGCCCGAAGAACAGGCGGCGGAGTTGATCCGCATAAAAGGACTTCCGCGTTTCACGAAACATACCATCATCAATCCCATGCGATTCATGGAGGAAATCCGAAAGGCCCGCAGGACCGGGTACGCCACGGACGACGAGGAATACATTCCCGGTGTCCGGGCCGTGGCCGCCGCCATCCAGGGGACCCGCACCCTCAGCGCCGCCATTTGGGTGGTCGGATTCAAGCCCCGCATCGATGCGAAAAAAATGGCCCTTTTAGTGGAAGAAACCCTTTACGCCGCGCGGGAGATCGGTGAAAAGATCAAAACAGCCGATGCCGCTCGGTGAGAAGAGAAAACGGATCGATTCGGTTTTTAGGCGAATTCAAGATGATGCATGTGTTTTGCCGGAATGCTTCCCGCAATCCCGCGTCAGGGCGGGGGACGCCACAGTGAAAAAGGAGCGCTGATGGAGCCTGTAGGCACAATCGGATATATCGATTTGAACAAAAAAGATGTGACGGTGGAAACCCTCACGCGTGACCGGCGATTCCGCTTTTTGGGCGGTGAGGGGATCAACGCCGATCTGTTTCTTCGACATTCTGAAAGCGGCGTTCCGCCTTTGGATTCCAACGATACCATCGTTTTGGGATCGGGGATCCTTTCCGGGTTTGGGGGAGGCCCCATGGAAAGCGCTGCATTTTCCACCCGGTTTCCATTGACGTACCGATTCGAATCCGCGGCGATTCCGGGCGGATTCGGTGCCGGCATGCGGTGGGCGGGGTTCGATCATGTCGTTTTGACCGGGAAAGCCAGACGCCCGATCTTTATCGCCCTTCGAAACGGCGGCATCACGCTGGAAAGCGCCGGGGCGTTGAAGAAAACCGATGCCGCCGAATCCCTGGAACGTATCCGAAGGAAGGAAGGCCCCAGAAGCATCCGAGGGCTGGCCATCGGTCCGGATGGAGAAAACCGGTTGCACGGCGCAACGGTTGTCACCCATGACGGACGGGTTTCCGGTGCATCGGGCGCCGGTGCGTCCCTGGGGGCGAAAAACGTAAAAGCCGTGATCTGCGCCGGCACCCAAGATCTTCCTGTGAAACACCCGCAGGAATTATTGGACCTTTTAAAGGAAATTCTGGAACAATGGACCGTGCTTCCGGATCCATCCCATTTTCATGAGAGGCTTCCAAAGACAGGCCCGGAGACGAAGAACACCGGCGAAAGGAGAACAGCAGCGGGGGTTTTTCAAGAAAGGGGATGCTTCTTTGAAAAAAAAGGGATGCGCCTGCCGAGCGATGCGGTTTTCGAGTCCATCGCATATTGTCTGGGACTGGGGTTTTTGCGGGCCCCGGAAACCGTATCCGAAACCGAAGTGCTGAAGGTCATCGGAACCCTGATCCGGTTTGCTTCAGGGCTCGTGTTCAGCGAGGCCCAGCTGGTGGATGCGGCGTTTCGGGTCCACGCCCTGAACCGCTTGATTCGAATAAGAGACGAACAATATGATTCCAGGACAACGCCGTTTTCACGCGGGCCGAAAAACCCCGCGTACAAGGGATGGGACAAGCGTTCGTTGATGCGGTTAAAGGTGTTCAGGACGCTTGGCATCGAAGACCTCTGGCATAAGATGCGCGGACAGGAGAAACGCCGTGACCGATAAAATGCTCCACATCGATCCTCAAAGGTGCACGGGCTGCATGGCGTGCGAAATCGTTTGCGCCATCCGATGCAGCGCATCGGCGAATCCGCGTCTTTCCCGTATCCGGATATTCCAATGGAACCGAGAACCTTTTTTTGTTCCGATGGCCTGCCGGCAATGTGAAGACGCCCCCTGCATGACGGCCTGTCCCAGGGACGCCATTTACCGGGACAACCTTCTTGATCGGGTGATGGTGGATTACGGCCGGTGCATCAGCTGCCGGATGTGTATGGCCGCGTGCCCCTTCGGGGCCATGGGGTTTGATCCCTTGCGGCAGAAAATTTTTAAATGCGATCTTTGCGGCGGGGATCCTCAATGTGTCCGGTTCTGTTATCCCGGCGCCTTGACGTATGTCCCCGTCGAACGCGTGCCGTATGGACACATCCGTCATGCGGCGCGGATCAGGATCGGGGTAAAGGAGAACGGACCATGGCTTATTTCCGGGTAAACCAGCGGTGCAACGGCTGCCTGGCCTGTGTGGAAAACTGTCCCGCAGACGCCTTGAGTGCAAGGGATACCCAGGATCACCGCACCCTGCTGCATAACATGGCCCGATGCGCCCGGTGCGGGAACTGCTGGCGGGTATGCCCCCAGGATGCCATCGAATTCCAGCATCTACTGCATGGGGACTGGGATGCCGTGACCACGCTCGATCTCCTCCGGTGTACCGTTTGCAACGCGCCCGTTTATACCGCACCGTTTTCAGAGACCGTATCGAAAAAAATAAAATGGGAGATGAAACCCCTTTGCCCCAGGCACCGGGAAGCCCTCGACGGCCTGGCCCGGGCGGCTTACCTCCCGGGGGAACATAAAAAGGAAGAGGTGTCGTCATGATCGTCGGGGATTTGAAGCCCGCAGACGAGATCGCCGCGATGATCGCAGGTTACCGAAAGATCCTGGTTCTGGGATGCGGAAGCTGCGTCACCGTGTGTCTTTCCGGGGGAGAGCGCGAAGCGCGGCAACTGGCCAGGGAGCTTTCCCATCCCATGCATTATGCGGAGGATCCCCCGGAACTCAGGACGGGATCCATTCTGCGGCAATGCGAGCAGGATTTGGTGAGCGCTTACCAGGAGGTGGCCCCGGACATCGACGCCGTCCTCTCTTTGGCTTGCGGGGCAGGGGTGCAGACCCTCGGGGATGCTTTTGAGCCGCTGCCTGTCCTTCCGGCCCTCAACACCACCTTTTACGGGGCGTCCCAAAAGCCCGGCGTCTGGCAGGAAGTCTGCCGGGGGTGCGGGGATTGCCTTCTTTCTCACACCGGCGGCATCTGCCCCATCGCCCGGTGCGCCAAAAGCCTGCTCAACGGTCCGTGCGGAGGCTCCCAGAACGGTGCCTGTGAAATCGACCCCCACACGCCGTGTGCCTGGATGATGATTTATTACCGGTTAAAAAAGCAAAAGAAACTGCATCTGTTGGACCGGCTGTGTCTGACCCGGGATTGGCAAAGCGCAGGGGGTGCCGGTCCCCGGGTCCGGATTCGGACGGGTATCGGCGACCCTCAATAATACCCTTCGTGGGAGGCCTTTCCCCGGAAGGTATAAAAACTGTACGCGGTATACCCCAAAACCAGGGGGAGCAAAAAGAGGGTCCCCGCCAGGAGAAGGGATTGCGATGCCGGTGCCGCCGCCGCGTCCCACAGGGTGAACTGAAAAGGGACGATCCAGGGCCACAGGCTGATGCCCAGCCCCAGATAATGGGTCAGAAAAATACCGATGCTCACGAAAAACGGCCGGTATTCGTTTTTTTTAACCAGGTCCCGCCACAGCAGGATGAACATGCCCAGTGTCAGCAGCGGCAAAGGAGCCAGGTAGAACAGGTTGGGGCGGCTGAGCCATAATGTCCTGAACCGCTCGTGGAGAAACGGTGTGGTCACACTCACCAGGACCATGAAGAACGCCACGAAAACGCAGACATATTCGGCGCACTTTCGAGACCATTCCTGGGTTTCGCCGTCGGTCTTCATGATTCCCCACGTGGCGCCCAGCAACGCGTAACCGAATACCAGGGCGGCGCCCGTCATGAGCGAGAACGGGCTTATCCAATCCAAGGCGCCGCCCGCGAAATGCCTTCCCTTCACGGCGACCCCTTGGATAAAGGTCCCCAGGACCGCTCCCTGCATGAAGGCTGCACAAAGCGATCCGAAGTGGAAGGCGTAATCCCAGGCTTTTCTCGCCCACCCTTCGGCTTTGAAGCGGAATTCGAACGCCACTCCCCGGAAGACAAGTCCCAGGAGCATGAAGATGATGGGCAGATAAAAGGCCGGCATCAGGACGGCATAGGCCAGTGGAAATGCGGCGAAGAGCCCTCCGCCGCCCAAAACGAGCCAGGTCTCGTTTCCGTCCCAGAACGGCGCGATGGAATTCATCATCCGGTCCCGGCACCGATCCGACGGTGCAAAGGGAAAGAGGATCCCCACCCCGAGATCGAATCCATCAAGGATGACATACAGCAAAACGGCGGTTCCGATGAGGCCGTACCAGATCAGAGGCAGATCCAGTAGATGTTCGAAGCTAAACATGGGGACCTCCTGTGGATGATCCTTGCCTCCCAAAATGGAGGGGATCTTTGAGGCCATGGGATCCGAAGGCCGTATCATCCGGCATATCCGGGCCTTTTGCGATCAATTTCAAAATATAAAATGTGCCCGCACCAAAGATGAGGGCATACACCAGGATAAAGGCGCCGAGGGTCAGGATGATCGGTTTGGCCCCCACAGGAGAAACCGCTTCCGCCGTCCGCATCACATGGTAAACCAGAAACGGTTGCCGTCCGATCTCCGTGACACACCAACCCGTTAACACGGCCAGAAAACCGGCGGGGGTCATGGCCATGCACCAGAGCTGAAACCACCGTGTGTCGAAGAGCCGTTTGCGCAGGAATAAAATCAGTGCCCCCACGCCGGTGGCGATCATGAGGAGGCCGATTCCCACCATGATCCGAAAGGACCAGAAGACCCAGGCCGCCGGCGGGCGGTTTTCCGGCGGGAAATCCTTTAATCCCTTCACTTCACCGTCAAGATCATGGGTGAGGATGAGGCTCGACAGCTTGGGGATTTCCACGGCGAAACGGGTCGTCTCCGCCGCCTGATCCGGCCACCCGAAGAGGAGGAGGGGCGCCCCCCGCCGGGTTTCCCAAAGGCCTTCCATGGCCGCGACCTTGGCCGGCTGATGTTCAAAGGTATTCAGTCCGTGGAGATCCCCGAAGAAAAGCTGCAGTGGCGCCACAAACACGGCCATGATCATGGCCATGCCCAGCATCACCCGGGCCGGTTTTTCATGACGCCGGCGCCAGAGATAGTACGCCCCGATTCCGCCCACCACAAAAGCCGTGGTGAGATAGGCCGCCGTGACCATATGGACAAAACGGTAAGGGAAAGAGGGATTGAAGATGATTTGAATCCAGTCGGTGGGATATAAGATCCCGTCCGCCCCTATTGTAAACCCCTGGGGGGTTTGCATCCAGCTGTTGGCGGACAGGATCCAGAAGGCGCTGATAAGCGTCCCCGTCGCCACGATGACCGTGGCGGCGAAATGCACCTTTTTTCCCACGCGGTTCCATCCGAAGAGCATGACACCCAAAAACGTGGCTTCCAAAAAGAATGCCGTCAACACCTCAAATCCGAGGAGGGGGCCCAGGACGTTCCCCGTGCGGTCCGAAAATACCGACCAATTGGTGCCGAACTGATACGACAGCACGATGCCGGAAACCACCCCCATCCCGAAATTGACGGCGAAAATCTTCACCCACATGCGATAGACCGCTTCATAGACGGGGTTTCCGGTCTTCAGCCAGCGCCATTCCACCACGGCCAGCCAGGAGGCGATGCCGATGGTAAAGGCGGGAAACAGGATATGGAAGGAAACAGTGAAGGCGAACTGGAGCCGGGCTAAAAACACGGGGTCGAACAGATTCATGATATCACCTCGTTCAGGTGCATCGATCGATCATTGCATCATCAAAAAAAGGGCACCAGGCTGTCCTTTCAAAAGGACGCGCCTGCCAGGTTCCGTGAACCGCAACAGCAAGCGCATTCCCCGCAGGTAGTGCCTGACGGCAGTGCTTCACGGGTTGAAGCGAAGCGGAACTCCCGCCTATCGGAGCAGCGGGGAGGCTTCAAACCGAGCCGATCTGTTGCGCGATATGTTACACAATCCGGAAAAAGTTGCAAACACGGAAATTGACACCCTCAATGGACGGGTGATAAGGATTTGCATGCATCTTCAGCCCGTCAATGGAAAGATTTTCAGGAGGGAAAAAATGAACGACAAAATTCCGAGCCGGCAGGAGGCCTATGATCTCTTGTTGGAATACAATCAAAGCGAAAGCCTGATCAAACATGCCCTGGCCGTGGAAGGGGTCATGCGCCATTTCGCCAGAAAATTCGGGGAGGATGAGGAGAAATGGGGCGTCATCGGCCTGGTGCATGATCTGGACTACGAGCGGTTCCCGGATCAACATTGCCGGAAAACCGAGGAACTTCTGAGAGAGGCCGGCTGGCCCGACGAATACATCCGGGCCGTGGTGAGCCACGGGTGGGGGCTTTGCACCGATGTGGAACCCAGGAGCCTCCTGGAAAAGGTGCTGTATGCGGTGGATGAGTTGACCGGGCTGGTGGTGACTTCCGCCCTGGTGCGGCCTTCCAAAAGCGTGATGGATCTCACCGCCAAGTCGGTGAAGAAAAAATGGAAGGATAAACGCTTTGCCGCCGGCGTGAACCGGGAAGTGATCGAAAAGGGTGCACAGCTTTTGGACATGGACCTGACGGAACTCATCACGGAAACCATCCTCGGGATGCGGACCGTGGCCGAGTCCATCGATCTGAAGGGGACTCTTTAAAGCGGAACCCCTTTTCGGGATCTATCCTTTTTTTAGAATAAAAAGGGCATCGACGGCCTGCCGGACGGCCGAGAATGGATCCATCCGTTTCTTTTCGAGAGCATCAAAAAGGGTGTCCAGGATACCCTCCTGCTCCAATCGCCGCATGCCTTCCTCCAGCAACTCTTGCTGGAGGGCGTGCAAAAAAGCGGCCTTGAGTCCTTTCAACCGGACGTTTGTTTCCGGGTGGGCCTTTAAATACGCCTGATGTGAAAAGATGGCATCGGCCAGGGCGTCGATCCCGATGTTCCGGGCGGCCTGGGTTTTCAGGACAAGCGGCTGCCATTCCGTTTTCGATCGATTTCCCACCGAAAAGAGGGCCTTGATGTCCCCTGTTGTCTGATCCGCGGTCTCCAGATCGGCCTTGTTCACCACTACGATGGCCGCCGTTTCCAGGATTCCGGCCTTAATGGCCTGGATGCCGTCTCCCATTCCAGGGGCCAATACGAGGACGTTGGTGTGCGCCAGTTGCGCGATTTCCACCGCATCCTGACCCACACCGACGGTCTCCACAAGGATGACGTCCTTTCCCATGGCATCGAGTACCAGCACCATGTCGTACACGGAATGGGAAAGCCCTCCCACATGGCCGCGGCTGGCCACGCTTCGGATGAAAACCCCCGGATCCGTTGCATGGCGCTGCATCCGGATGCGGTCGCCCAGGATGGCCCCTCCCGAGAGGGGACTCGTGGGGTCCACCGCCAGGACCCCCACGGACATGCCCTTGTTCCGCAGGGTTACGATGAGGCGGTCCACCAGGGTCGATTTGCCGGCGCCCGGGGGTCCCGTGATGCCCACCACACCGGCCTTTCCCGTGTGGGGGAAAAGGATTTTAATAATTTCCCGGACCGCCGGAGAAGGGTCTTCGATTTCCCGCAAAAGGCGCGCCGCCGCACGAACATCCCCCTTGAGCACGGCGTCCGCTGTTTTTAGATTTTCTTCCATCACGGATCCGATCCTATACTAAATGATATCAAGGTTGATGGAATCGTAAAAAACCGAAATTTTCCCCTCCATCATGGTTGGGAATGTATCGAAAACCGCCTGTAAATACAATCCCGGGGAAAACCCTTTTCTTGACCTTTCGTTTGTGGCATGGATTAAGATAAAATGAAGGCATTAAAAAACCGTTTTCAACAAGGAAAACACCGGAAAGGAGGCCCCGTGGAGCTGTCAATCTTCGAGAAAATGGAACGGTCCGAGCTGATGAAATACATTGAATTTCTGCTCTGGCATTATCGGGTGATGGATGCCTTTTGGTTCATTTACGTGGGGGAGCGGTTCGACCAGCCCACGGCGGAACGGATCAACGAGCAGGTCTGGAGCCGGGTGTCGGCCATGGCGGCCAAGGACCTGATCCGGCGTTTCGATATCCGGGAAAAGGGGATTGACGGGTTCGTCCGGGCATTGCAATACTTCCCCTGGTGCATCCTGGTGGGTTACCGCATTGAAAAAGATGCCGATTCGGCAACGATTTCCGTTCCCTCGTGCCCCACCCAGGAAGCCCGCCTGAAAAGAGGACTCGACGAATTTGTGTGCAAGGAAATGCACCGGGGTGAATTCGCCAACTTCGCCCAAGTGGTGGATGAACGGATTCAGGTGGAGTGCCTTTTCGCCCCTCCGGATCCCCATCCGAAAGACATGTTTTGCAAGTGGCGGTTTTTTTTGACCGACCGAACGGAAGAATAATCGTGCCGCTGGCATTTGAATCCCTCAGCCACGGTACCGTGGCATTCGGTTTTTTTCATATCGAAACCGACATGCTCTGTTTGCAGGAGCTCTTTTTCTTTGCAGACGATTTTTCCAGTGTCGTCTCGCGCATGGCGGCATGTCCCAAAGGCGCGCCTTTCGAAGCGGAATTGTCCGGATTTCATTTCACGGAACCGGAACACATGGGGGACCTCATGGGCGCCATCCACGGCATCCGGTTATCCGGTTTCATCGGAAACCTCTACCGCCGTTGCCCCTTTCCCGAAAGACCCGAAGATTTCAAACAGAAGCCCAAGGGATGCTTCATCCGGGAAGAGGTCACCGCCGAGATCCGGAGATGGGCGGAAGCGTGCAGTATCCCTTTCCGGAAACATTGCCCGGACAGCACCGTTTCCATCGGCGGATATCATTTTGATCCCCGGGTGTTCAAAGCGCTCGCGGCGTACGTCTGGCGCGGAGGGTATCCCCAATGGGCGGAGGGCCGGCGCCCGGCGTACGTCCTTGCCATGATGGATGCCGTGAGCAAAGGAGGATGGGATGGGGATCACGGCAGGGATTGATTGTGGTGCAAAATACACCAAAACCGTTGTCGTGAAAGACAAAAAGATTCTTGGGAAAGGAATGGGAATCACCGGCTTCGACCTGAAAAAGGCGGCGGAGAAATCCCTGGAGGCCGCCCTGAATGCCGCCGGCATCCGGCGGGAGGAAATCGGACGAATTGCGGGAACCGGTTCCGGGGTGGATGTGCTGTCCAATGCGGATCTCAAGGTCGACACGAGTCAGGCCATGGCCGGCGCGGCCCGGCATGCCTTCCCGGATGTTCGGACCGTGATCGATGTGGGGGCCGAGGAAGGCCGTGCGGCGCGGTTGGATGAAAACGGGAAACCCGTCGATTTTGTCGTGAATGAACGATGTGCGGCGGGTGCCGGTATCTTCATCGAAACCATTGCCCGGATCCTGGATGTTTCCATGGAGGTGGCGGGGCGTCTTTTTTTTGAATCCGGGAAAAAGATCCCTTTGAACGCCCAGTGCGTGATTTTCGCCGAATCCGAAGTGGTGGGTCTGATCCACGCCGGCACACCCGGGTCCGACATCATCCGGGCGGTTTATGATGCCATGGCCGGCCGGATCGCCTCCATGATCCGGAGGATCGGGGTCCTCCCGGAAGTGATGATGATCGGAGGGGTTGCGTACAATCCGGGGCTTGTCCATGCCCTGAAACACGAATTGAAAACGGAAACGATTCGCATTCCGGACGCTCCGGAGTTTGGCGCCGCCGTGGGCGCGGCGGTTTTCGCGGCGGAAAAACGCGCATGGGAGTGATCGCGGGGCATTGATCATGCATGGGCAACGGAACAAGACCGTTTGGCAGTGGCCGGAGTCGAACTGGAGAAATCCGGAGATTGACTGGAAAAACGCCGAATTTGTCACCGTGGGGATTGATGTGGGATCGGTGAGCGCCCAGGCGGTCATCCTCGCCGACGGCGAAATCCTGGCCTACGGAAACGTGCGGTCCGGATGGGACGGTGCCGGAAGCGCCCTGAAAGCCTACCGATCCGCGCTTCAGGCGGCCGGGGACCTTTCCGAGAACCGCTTTGACTTTTGCATCGGCACCGGATACGGCCGGGTCAATATCCCCTTTGCCCACCGGACCCTCACGGAAATCGCCTGCCATGCCCGGGGCGCCCATTATCTCTATGGACCGGATGTGCGCACCGTGCTGGATGTGGGGGGGCAGGATATCAAGGCCATTCGGTGCGATGAAAAAGGCAAGGTCGTTACCTTTCTCATGAACGATAAGTGCGCGGCCGGAACCGGCAGGGGCATGGAAGTCTTTGCGGATCTGTTGGGAATTCCCGTCACCGAAATCGGGGACCGAAGCTTCCGCTTCGAAGGGGAAGCACCGGAGGCGCTTTCAAACGAGTGTGTTGTCTATGCCCGGTCGGAAGCCATGAGCCTCTTACGGAAGGGATGGTGCGTGGAACGGGTCCTGGCCGCTTATTGCACGGGCATGGCCCAACGGATTTATGCCGTATTGGAGCGGGCGGGGGTGACACCGCAATGGGCGGTCACCGGCGGCATGGCCAAAAACCGCGGTGTCATCAACCGGCTCGTGGCGATGATCGGGATGGAGGACATGAAGACCTCATGGAATCCCCAGATCGCCGGTGCCGCCGGCGCGGCCCTGTTTGCCCATACCCTGTGCCGGAAAGGAAAGGCCAAGCGGCGATGACCCCGTTTCGCGTGACTATCGACGGGCGATCCCTTGAAGTGCCCATGGGCACCACCCTCTTCGAAGCCGCCGAGCGCGCCGGGATCTATATTCCGGTCCTGTGCCGCCACCCGGATCTTGTCCCGGCCGAAGGGATCTCCCCTGCACGGGTGATTTATCAAGGAGAGGAACGAATCGAAAACAAACGCCCCCATCGGGCCGGGAAAGGATGCGGCTTGTGCGTGGTGGAAGTGGCGGGGGAATCCGATTTGTTGAGTGCGTGTACCACAAAAGTGCGCGCCGGGATGGTGGTGGTTACGCAAAACGACCGGATACGGGAGAAGCGACGCGAAAATCTCATTCCCATCATGACCCGGCACCCCCACAGTTGTCTGACCTGTGCCCAGCAGGACGGATGCATCCGGATCCCGTGTTCCGCCCATGTCCCGGAAAACGAGCGGTGCTGTGACCGGTTCGGACGCTGCGAACTCCAGAAGATTGCAAACGACATCGGGATACCCGATGCCACGCCCAAATGGATTCCCACCGCCTTGCCCGTCCTTACCGAAGGACCCTTGTTCACAAGGGACTACAATTTATGTATCGGATGCCTGCGTTGTGTCCGGGTTTGTTGCGATCTCCGGGGAGTCGGGTCGCTGGGCTTCGTTTATGACGGTGACGGCAGGATTCAGGTGGGATCCGTGGCACCGACGCTGGAAGCATCCGGATGTAAATATTGTACTGCATGCGTGGAAGTCTGCCCCACGGGGGCCTTGACGGACAAGATCGCAACGGACCAGAAGGCAAAGGACCTCCTGGCGCCCTGTAAATCCGCCTGCCCTGTCGGAATGGACGTTCCGGAATATGTGCGGCAAGTCGCCGAAGGAAAAATCGATGTCGCCTGTGCGGTGATTCGGGAAACGGTGCCTCTTCCCGGAGTGTTGGGCCGGGTCTGTAGCCGGCCGTGCGAAACGGTATGCCGCCGAAAAGAGGTGAACGCCCCCGTGGCCATATGTGCCTTGAAACGTTACGCGGTGGATCATGAAAAAGGGAATCGGGATCCGGAAACATTCTTGAAAAAAGACACCGGCAAACGCGTGGCCGTTGTGGGGGCGGGGCCCGCCGGGCTGACAGCGGCCTATTATCTCCGGAAAAAGGGACATGCCGTCACGGTGTTTGATGCCGCCCCGGAACCCGGCGGGATGCTGCGCTACGGGATTCCGGCCTATCGCCTTCCCCGGACAGTCCTTGAGAAGGAAATCGCCGAAATTTTTGCGATGGGCATCGTGTTCGTGCCCCATATGCGTCTGGGGAAAGACATCCGTTTGGAAGACCTTGAGGAAAGGGGTTTCGACGCCGTCTTCCTGGGGATCGGGACCCAGCGAAGCCGAAACATATTCCTTGAAGCCGGAAATCTTTCCGGCGTCTTACGGGGAATTGATTTTCTGAAAAAAACGGCCGCGGGGAAAGACATGCAAATGAAAGAAAATGTTCTTGTCATCGGCGGCGGGAACACGGGCGTGGACGCGGCCCGGACGGCCCTTCGCTGCGGCGCCAAGAAGGTTTCCCTTGTCTGTCTTGAAAGCAAAGCGGACATGCCGGCGACCCGGACGGAGGTCGAAAGGGCGGCGGCGGAAGGGGTGAAGCTTTTTCCGTCCTCCGGACCCGGGCGGATCTTGAGTGAACATGGACGGGTGAAGGGGCTGGAAATCGTGAATTGCACCCGCGTCTTCGATGAGAAGGGAAATTTTTCCCTCCGGTTCGGGGGACGAAAAAGGGTTGTCGAAACGGATCAGATCATTCTGGCCGCGGGACAGACCGTCGACTTTTCCGTTTTGCCGGAACAAATACGCGGGGACGGAAAGGACGGGCGAATACCCGTGAATGAAGAGACCCTTGAAACCCCAATGCCGCACATTTTTGCCGGAGGAGACGCCGTAGCCGTTTCCGGCTCCGTGGTCCATGCCGTCGCCCACGGACGGAAGGCGGCCGGCGCCATTGACCGATTTCTCGGGGGAGACGGCCGGATCGATAAAAAGCCTTTTCCCCGGAAGGTTCCGGATCCCCGGTTCGGCCGGGAAGACGGGTTTGCGCGAAAGCCCCGGGTTCCGGTCCCGGAAAGCCCTCCCGGAAAAACACGGTTCGATTTTTCAGAAGTTGTGCTGGGCTATGATCCTGCCCAGGCTCGAACTGAGGCGGGCCGCTGTCTCCGGTGCGATGCCCGGCTTTCATTGAAACGCAACCCGCTTCCCCCCGAACCTTTCCTGCCCCTTACCCCGGACAATCTTTCAAGGGTTCCGGAAACGGAAGGGGTTTTTCAAATCCTGGACGAAGAGAAAAGGGTGCTGGCGATCCAGGGGACACCCGATTTGAGAGCCGCACTGCGGCGCATCATGACAGAAAACAAATCCGCCGCCTGGTTCACCTTCGAGGAAGATAAAATGTATTCGCTTCGGGAGAGCGAGTGGATTCAACGCTACATTCAAAAATACGGTCAAATGCCGGGATTCGGGGAGGACGACGATCTTTTCTAAAAGGATCTTAAATCAAAACAAGATCGTAAAAAGGCAGATTTGGGATGGCAAAGTAAAAAGCGCCAGGTGCAAGGCGCGCAATTTTTGAGGAATGCGGCGTACTTTACAGGTACGCCGCAATGACGAAGAATGCCGCGCAACGCCGCAGATGGCCTTTTTACGAAGCCATCAATCAAGGGTTTTTCGAAGATTGATAAAGTTGCTCCGATTGAACCCGAGGGTCTTGAAAAAGGAAAGCAGATCCGTGGAATCCCAGCGAACCGAGGTGTACACGTTCTCGATGCCTTCCGATTTGTAAAATTGAAATAATCTTTCCGCCAGGCGGGCCCCGATCCCCTGTCCCATATATTCGGGATTGACCCCCAACGTGGCGATCCATGCGCTTTTTTCGATGCCGAAACCCAGATTCAGCACATAGCTGATCATAAACCCCACCACGCGCCCTTCAATTTCAGCGGCGAAACAGGCGTCTTCCCCCCTTTGAGCGTCCTGGGCGATGATCCTTCTGAAATCGATCTCCACCGGTTTTTGCGTGATGGCGTCGTAAATATGGCTGATGGCGTCCGCGTCCTCTGGCTGCAATTTGCGAATGACGATGTCTGTCACCGTTCAATCCCCCGCAGATGAAAGGTTAATCGATTCGAATAATCTTGACATGATGCCCTACCCAGTTGGGCGGAAGGTAGACCCTGCCGCTGTTGCCGCTCAACTTCACCCGCTTTTCGATCATTTCTTCGCCGTAGATTTCAAACTTGACTTTCACCTTCCCCGATTTCGGGTCGGTTTCCTTCCTGTTATCCGCTCTTTTTTCGTCAGCCACGTCTGGTTCCTCGTTTTGGTTTTTCACAATCGGGATGGCCGAAAAATTGACGTCACTTTTTGTGTAACCGTTTTTGAAATACCAGTTCGTAATTCAATGGTCAAGTTTTTTAGCTGTTTTTTAGCTACAACGCTTCAACGGTTTTATCGGGGCTTCCATCGGACGCCGGAAAAATACGTTTATTTCCGGGAATCAGGCGAGTATTTTTTCCGCCCATGCCAGGACGGGGGGGTAAGTGCAAATTTCGTAGTAAACGCGATCAAGATCCGGCATCGCGACGCCGTGCCGTCTCCCTTGAGTTGAAAAGGGGGCTTCCCGGACCACAAGTGTCCGTTTGATACCGAGTGGATTTAAAAAGCGTCCCACGTGGAGCCGGAGACGATGCGGCGCAAACTCAGGGATTTTAGAATCCAGGACCTGAAGGTCGATCTCATGGGAGAGCTTCCGGAATCCCCCGGCGTCTAAAGCGATGCCGTTGACATTGTAAATCATGAACGGGTCGGTTGCCTGGCCCGGGTTCTGATGAGTCGCTTTGGTTTCAAAAACAATCAGGTTGTATTGTGGCTTTTTCTCCCCGTCATACACGACCTGTTTGTCACACCGGCACAGGGAATGGGCTTCGTTGATGGCCGGAGAAATCATGATGCGGCGCTCGCCGTCGAAGAGATAGGTGGGGGGTCCGGCCTGAAAGCTGATGCCGATACCGATTTCAATGACCGGCAGCCCCGCCTTCTTGCTTCGGGAATTGCACCGTTGCACCACGGACAGGATATCCATGGCCAGACCGCAGGCCCGGGCCACGGTGAAGAGATGTTTTGCCGCCTGGGCCCGTTCCAGAAGGGTGAGGATGATGGCGTCTCCTTCAATGAAGACTTTTTCGGCCTCGTAGGTTTCCAGAAGCTGGTTGATGGGATCGAAAAAATTGAGACTGAAAAAAGAAGCCGGATTGAGGCCTTTGTGCTTCATCTGCCGGACGATTTCCGTAGATCCGCGCACGTCGGCCTTGAGGACCACATGATTGATGACGGGTCGCAGCTCGCCGGTTTCCTCCTCCGGGAGCAGGAACGCATGAAGGAGGTTGTTTTCACGGGAAAGGTTCAGGGTTTTGTCCTCCGTAATCAAATGGACCGCCTCCATGGCCTCCCGGATGCGCACGGCGTTTTTCAGATCCCGGTGGTATCGTGAAAGATCTTGGAGATATTGCAACAAGTAGGCTTCTTTTTGACGGCGCCGAAGACGGCGGACCTGTCTGATCATCTTATGCAATCCCTTTGTCGAATAGATCCGGTTTTCCGCCCGGGAAAGCCGTTTAAGGCGATCCAGTGTGGCGTCCCGGGATTTCGGATTCACCACGAATTGTAAAACCGCCTGTGGGGTGAGGGGAGGGCAATATTCGGAAAAGCCCTGTTGGATTTCATAAGACGCGCAAACGATGGAAATTAATCCCAGTTTTTGGAAACGCCGGTAGAAAAAGTGCAACAGGTGTTTTTGTATAAGGGCCCGCTGTTTCCAATGGGAATGTTCGTCCCCGGAATGTCCCGGGCCCTCCGGTGGCGCCGGCCGATCCAGGGAGGCTTGTGTATTAAAAAGTCGATGGATATTCTTTGGATCCGCAATCCATTCATCCAAAAGGGATTCCGGGTCCTGAAGCAAATGGGCGCCGTTTTCTCCGGCATCTTGGTTGCAGGACATTAAAAGCTGCTTGACCAAATCGATCAACGCCTCATACCGGTTTGCGTCTTCGTATCGATGACCGAAGAGCAGGTAATCGGAGATCATGAAGGTATCGTCCGGGGATGCATCCACGAAGAGCAACGGATTGTTGAAAAGATCTTCGGGAAGGCGGGCGTCGGCGCCGAACACCGATTCCCGATATTTTCCGACGGGATCCTGCTGCACTTCCTGCACGCGCTGAAAGACTTTTTTGGAAACGGTATAAAGGATGGCTTGCCGGTTTTTGAAGATATCGGAAAGGGCCTGTTTGAGTCGAATATTTTCACCGGCGTTGAAGGCGTGGGGACGCTCCGTTTCGCGAATGCTTTCCTTGAAATGGCCGCAGAGCGCATCGAATCGCTCCCGGATTTCCCGCATCAGGAATTTATAAAGCGCGACCTGGGCCAGTAAATCAATTTGATTTTCCTTGAAATCCTTTGCAAGTCGAATCCCCGCCAACAGCACGTCCTGACAGGCGCGCTTAAATGAATTGCGCAGATCCGCGCGTTCGGACGGACTCCCCGTATCGACCCGATCCTGGGCACGGGCGGCCGATACAATCTCCTTAAAGATCAGTTTTGCGGCGACAGAACGAAAAGCAGGGCTTAAGTGGACGTCATACCGGATATTGTCTATCCCGGGGTTGAGACGATCGAACTGAATGGATACGGGCATCCCCCCTTTCAGGAGTGTCTTCAGGAGAACCCGGGGCCGGGAATGCGTTTTGAAAAATATCATGGAGATCACGCCGGCCTGAAAGGGTCGATGAAAAATTTGGGTCCCGTGGTCATGGGATACCACCGGTTTTAAGCGTTTCGGGAGGATGCCGTTCCCGTCAGGATGCCGGATTCGGTGGGGCCCCGGAATGGGTGCCGGCGGATGTCTTCCACCCCGGCCCCTTGCAGCATCCCGATGATTTGGCGCTGGCTGTAGGACTGTCCTTTGGGGGTTCCCAGGAGCATATTCAAAGAGAATAACGCCGGGAAAAGAGGACCGTCCATCGAGTCGTTCAAAATGAAATCGTGGATGAGAATCAGCCCGCCGGGCTCGAGGACGGAGACGGCCTTTCGAACCAAATCACGGCATTCGGCGGGACCTTCTCCGTGAAGAATGTGGGAAAGCCAGGCCACGTCATAGATCCCGGGAACGGCGTCTTTCAGATAATCGCCGCCGTGAAAAGAAATACGGTCCTTCATGCCGAATTTGGCGAAGATTTTTTCGGCAAAGGGACGGGAGGTTTCCAGGTCAAAAACCGTGGCGGTGAGCTGCGGATACTCTTTGCAAAAAAAGACGGCATAAGTCCCGGGACCGCCGCCCAGATCGAGAAGGCGGTGTCTTTTGGAAAGGTCGATTTGGGGAGCCAGTTTGGGAGCGATTCCCATGGCGTTGTTGAACATCCCCATGAGAAAGGCTTCCCGCCATTCGGATTCACCGGTGGAAGCCCTTTCCCGAACGGGTTTTCCGGTCAGGACCGATCGGTCCAGCCTGCCCCAGGATTCGAAAAGATGATGATGATGCAGGATCATATAACCGATGTAGGCTTCCGATGCCTTGGAAAGGAATCTCTCTGCAGTTTCGGTGTTTGCGTAGACCTCCTGTTTTTTTTGTAAAAGCCCCATGGCGGAAAGGGCGTTGAGAAGAAAGGTCAGTGCTCTTTCATCGGCTCCGATTTCGGATGCCAACACATCCGCGCGTTTTGCTTCTTTTCCGATATGGGTGAAAACGTCGAGCTTCACCGCGGCATGGAGGGTGCACGTCTTCCAGTAATATCCGGATATTTCCAGGAGTTCGCCGGGAGTGGACGGTGCGATGGAATCGCTGGTCATAAGATTTCTTCCCGTTCCTTTTTTGTGGAGGCGCGTTTTTTCGTCGCGTTTAACTCCTGTTCCGCCACGCAGTATACCCCTTTCCCGTTTCGAATGGGGATGAAGCACCGGTTGCACGACATGCATGCGGCTTTTCGGTGATCCCCCGAGCGCCAGCGTTTGATCAAATCCGGCTCCCGGATCAACGGCCGGCTCAGTGAGATGTAATCTGCAATTCCGTCCTGCAGAATCCGCTCGGCCACGGGATACGAGCGGATCCCCCCCACCAGGAAGATGGGAATCTTCAGACGATCTTTGAACGCCGCCCCGGCATCCTTGAAATAGGCTTCATCTTCCGGCGTGCTGATTTCGGTGCGCACCGGGCGCAACCTGCCGGAAGCGCCGGTACCCCCGCTCAGTTCAATGGCGTCGATACCCGCTTCCTGGAGGCGCATGCCCACTTCCAGGGCGTCTTTGAGGAGCAGGCCGCCCTCAAGACAATCCGAAGTGTTGATTTTGACCATAACCGGGAAATCTCCGCCCACGCGATCCCGGATTTCCCCGAGCACTTCCAGGAGAAAAAGGGTCCGTTTGGCCTGATTTCCGCCGTATTTGTCCTTGCGCCGGTTGAAGGCCGGGGACAGAAATTGACTCAAGAGATAGCCGTGGGCCGCATGAAGCTGGATCCCGTCAAATCCGGCCTTTTGGGCGCGTTTGGCCGCCATGCCGAAGGTCCGGATCATGGTTCTGATTTGGGGGGGCGTCATCTCCAGGGGCGGGGTGGTCTTATATCCGGTGACATCCGACGGCCCGATGGGCCTTTTACCGATGAGTCGCGGATCGGCGAACATGCCGGCATGGGCGAGCTGCAGGACGATCACGCCGCCATTTTTGTGCACGGCGTCGGTCATCTGGGTGAGGCCGGGAAGAAGATGATCGGCGTAAGCGCCCAACTGCCAGGGGCCGGCTTGCCCGTTTCGGTGGACGTAGGCGTGTCCCGTGATGATCAGGCCCACCCCCCCCGCGGCGAGTTTCTTCATGAGGTTGACGAGTCGCCGGGTGCACGTACCGTCTTGTTCCGCCATTCCCACCCATGTGGCCGATCGGATGAATCGGTTGCTCAACTTCATGGAATTGATATGGGTTTCCTGGAACAGATCCCTCACGCGGATACCTCTTTTATCAGAGTCCTTGGAATACGACGGGAAGCGGTCATTATCCCCCCCCCACCGGGGGAAAGATGGCGATCCGTTCCCCGCCGTTCAAAGTGGCGTCAGGGGTGCCCTTGACCCCGTTAATGAAGATGAGCTTGGCTTCCGCATCGGGAACCCCCAATGTTCGGATAATCTCTCCCACGGTCATTCCGGGGGAGATGGGAAACCGATCCGCGTTTTCTGGGGTTTTCGGTTTGAGGCTCGCGTAGAGCCGTATTTCCACATGCGCTTGCATCATTCAAAGGAAAAGGCCGGTTGTTCCGGTTGTTGATACGATGTCCGACAGATTAAAAAGAACGCTTTCGAAAGTCAACGGCTGAAATGATCCGCCGGATTGTTCTAATCCAAACCCGCACCGGATGCAAGGCGCGAAAGGATTGATGAAACATCCTTGACGGGTTTGTCCCTGAAGGGATATTTAAAAAAGGGGAATCGGTCAAGCAGGAATCAACAGGACACAACGGCCCGGGATCCTCCGCGGCATCAAAAAGAGCAAGGGACCCTATTTTATGGAATATCGACAGGCGCTTGTCACCGGCGGGGCCGGATTCATCGGTTCCCATCTGGTTGAAGCCCTCCTGGAAGAGGGCTGCACGGTGAATGTCATCGACGATCTTTCCACCGGCCGTCTCGAAAACCTGGCCCCCGTCCGGGATCGCATCACCTTTTTCCATGGAGACATCCGGGACGCCGGCCTTCTGGACGCGGCGGCAAAGGACTGCGGGGTGGTTTTTCATCAGGCGGCCGTGGTGTCGGTGGTCAAAACCGTTCAGGATCCCGTGGTAAGCGCCGAAATCAATGACTTGGGGACGCTGCGGGTCCTGGAGACGGCCCGAAAAAACGGTGTCCGGAAAGCGGTTCTGGCCAGTTCCAGTGCGGTTTACGGGGATGCCCCCGGATTGCCCAAGTCCGAGGAAATGCCGCCCATGCCCAAAAGCCCGTATGCCGTGCATAAACTGACCGGGGAATATTATGCCCGCCTTTACACCGAATTGTATGGCCTGAACACCGTGAGCCTGCGCTATTTCAATGTCTACGGCCCCCGGCAGGATCCTTCTTCCCCGTACTCGGGGGTCATCTCCATTTTTCTCAGCCGGGGAATACAGAAAAAAGCCCCGGTGATTTACGGAGACGGCGCCCAGTACCGGGATTTCGTATTCGTAAAGGATGTGGTCACCGCAAACCTGCTTGCCGCAAGTGCCGAAACCGCTCCGGGGAATGTCTATAACGTGGGAACCGGGCATTTCGTCCGCATCCTGGACCTGTGGAAGGCCGTGAAGGCGCGCCTGAAGCTTGCCGTCGAACCGGAGTTCGCCCCGTACCGACACGGGGATATCCGGGAATCCCTTGCGGATGTCCACCGCGCCGCCCAAGACCTCGGTTTTGAAGCCGGCTGTGGATTCGATGCCGGGCTCGAGCAGACCCTCGAATGGTACACGGAAAATCCGCCGGCATCCTGATTCGGCGCCGGCCCGGAAAGGAACAGACCATGCAGACAAAGTGCGCGCTCGTCACCGGTGCGGCCGGATTCATCGGTTACCATCTTTCGGATCGGCTCTCCCGGGAAGGGTGGCGGGTCACCGGCATCGACAACCTCAATGCCTATTATGACATCCGGCTCAAGGCGGCGCGCCTGGAACAGCTCCGGAACCATCCGCGGTTTTCGTTCTTCAAGATCGATCTGTCGGACAAAAAGGGTCTTGAGGCCCTTTTTCAAAAGGAACAATACGACGTGGCGGTGAACCTTGCGGCCCAGGCGGGGGTTCGCTATTCCCTTACCCATCCCCATGCCTATGTGGAATCCAACCTCGTGGGATTCGTGAATCTCCTGGAATGCTGCCGGCACCAGGGTATCGGGCATCTGGTATTCGCGTCTTCGAGTTCCGTTTACGGGGCCAACACCCGCATGCCCTTCAGCGTGCACGACAATGTGGACCATCCGGTTTCCCTGTATGCCGCCACCAAGAAGGCCAATGAACTGATGGCCCATACATACAGCCATCTTTACGGGATTCCCGCCACGGGATTGCGCTTTTTCACGGTGTACGGTCCCTGGGGAAGGCCCGACATGGCCCTTTTTTTATTCACCCGGGCGATTCTTGAAAAAAGGCCCGTCCAGGTGTTCAATCATGGGAAGATGCAGCGGGACTTTACCTACATCGATGACATCGTCGAAGGGGTCTTTCGGGTCATGCAGCGCATTCCGGAACCCGACCCGGACTGGAGCGGAGACGCCCCGGACCCCGGGACCTCGAAAGCCCCGTACCGGCTTTACAACATCGGCAACAACAACCCTGTTTCCCTCATGGACTTCATCGCCGCCATCGAAGGCGCCCTGGGGAAAAAGGCGGAAAAAATCTATATGGATCTCCAGCCCGGAGATGTGCCGGCCACCTATGCCGATATCGACGATCTCACGGCCGACGTGGGGTTCACGCCAAAAACCTCCCTCGAAGAGGGGATTCGGCGGTTCGTGGCCTGGTATAAAAACTATTACGGGGATTCGACGCGCTGATCTTATCATCAAAGCGGGGAAAAGAAAGGGAGCCGTTATGAATAAATATGCCGTCGGAGTTCTTGCCTGCGTTATCCTTTTGTGGGGATATTGGGGGAAAACCGTCCCGCCGGTCTTTGCAGACACGCCGAAAACGAATCCGTCATCAAGCGACCTTTCCGATCAGACAGGGGTTGCGGTGACCATCTACAATGTCAACCTCGGCCTTGTGAAAGACCAGCGGGAGATTTCACTGGCTCCGGGAACCCGGGAGCTGCGGTTTATGGACGTGGCGGCAAAGATCATCCCTTCCACGGTTCATATTAAATCCCTCGCGGATCCCGAAAGCCTCTCCGTTTTGGAACAAAACTATGAATACGACCTTTTAAATCCCCAAAAACTTCTCGATAAATATGTGGGAAAAGAGGTCCGGTTGTATTCCAAAAATCCGTACACCGAAAGAGAAGAAATGGTTACGGCAACGCTTCTTTCCAACAACGGCGGCCCCATTTTTCAGATCGGAGATACCATCACTTTCGGTCATCCCGGACGGATCCTTTTTCCCGGCGTCCCGGAAAATCTCATCTCCAAGCCCACCCTGGTCTGGCTTCTTAAAAATACGTTGCCCGTGCAGAAAATCGAAGCCACCTATCTCACGGAAGGGATTACATGGCGGGCGGACTACGTGATGACACTGAATGCAGCGGATGATCGATCGGATCTTTCCGGATGGGTGACCATCGACAACCAAAGCGGCACGACCTATCCGGAGGCCGAACTCAAGCTCGTCGCCGGCGATGTCCATCGCATTCAAGATCAACGGGCAGGCGAAGAACGCATCCGGCGCAAGGCGGAGCTGGCAGCCGTGCCGGGAGCACCGCAATTCAAGGAAGAGGCATTTTTCGAGTATCACATCTACACCCTCCAGCGTGCATCCACCATCAAGGACAACCAGACAAAACAGATCCGTCTTTTCACCGCGGAAACCGTTCCGGTAAAAAAGGAACTGATCCTTCAGGGAACAAAATACTTCTACTACGGGCGCAGGGGAGGGCAGGACAAGCGGAAAGTCGGCGTCTTCGTGCAAATCGAAAATCGAAAAGAAAATCACATGGGCATGCCGCTTCCCAAAGGCATCGTCCGCGTATATAAGCACGACAGTGAAGGCGGCCTGCAGTTTGTCGGAGAAGACCGCATCGACCATACCCCCAAGGATGAAAAGATCCAAATCAAGCTCGGCGAAGCCTTCGACGTGGTGGGCTCCAGGAAGCAGACCGACTGGGAAAAATTGGCTTCGGATACATACGAGGCGGCCTTTGAAATATCCCTGCGGAATCATAAGAAAGAAGACGTCACGGTCAGCGTCATCGAACCGATTCCCGGCGACTGGAAAATGCTGGATGCGTCCCATGATTACGAGAAAACAGACACTTTTGCCGTAAAATTTCGAATTCGAGTTCCCATAGATAATGAAGTGAAACTGACCTACCGGGTCCGGATGCGGTTTTAGATCAAATAATGTCTTTCTTTTTACTCTCCCCTGTTACCGGCGTTCTGTCCGCATTTTTGCTGGGGCTGAATACGGTGGTGTGGTCGGTTCCACTGTTTGCCGTGACCCTTCTCAAGCTCATCATCCCCCTGGAATTCTGGCGAAGGCGTTGCAGCCGTATTTTGACCGCCATCGCCGACGGCTGGATATGGATCAACAACTTGAACATGGCGACAATCCAGCGGGTCCGGCTGGATGTCACCGGGGTGGAGGGTCTGAATCCGAACAAGTGGTACCTGGTGCTTTGCAATCACCAGTCCTGGACGGACATTTTGGTGCTGCAAAAGGTGTTTTTCCGGAAAATCCCTTTTCTGAAATTTTTTCTAAAAAAGGCGTTGATCTGGTTTCCGGTCATGGGCCAGGTATGGTGGGCCCTCGATATGCCGTTCATGAAACGCTATTCCGCCGCCTTCCTGGAAAAACACCCCCACCTGAAAGGTAGAGACCTGGAAGCGACCCGGACGGCGTGTGAAAAATTCAAGACGATCCCCATTTCCATCATGATCTTTGTGGAAGGGACCCGTTTCAGCGACGCCAAACACCGGAAACAGGGATCTCCTTTCAAACACCTCCTCAAGCCCAGAGCCGGCGGGATTGCTTTCGTGTTGGCGGTCCTGGGGGGCCGGCTCAATGATATTCTGGACGTCACCATCGTTTATCCCGAAGGGCCGAAATCCTTCTGGGCTTTTTTGTCGGGAAAGATCCGCGAGGTCAATGTCAAAGTGGAATCCTTGCCGGTGCCGAAAGAATTCCTGGGGGATTACCGCCAGGACACGGAAGACCGGGAACGGTTTCAGCAATGGGTCAACGCCCTCTGGGAAGAAAAAGACCGCACCATGGAAGAAATGGGGGCCGCCGTGTAAAATGAAGGTTTACGTTGTTAAAAATTCCGGATCCGTTCGAGCGCCTCCCGGCACCGGCGGCATCGCACGGAGTACGGTATCACTTCGAGCCGGTCGGGCCGGATCCAGCGGCCGCAGTCCATGCAGCGGCCGCCGGGGGCCTTGCCAAATTCTTTATCGCGGTTAATTTTCCATTTATGAACAAAATTGACGACAAGATGGGTGCAGCCCGGCCCACGCCGGCACCGGGGATCAGCCGCAGGCAATTCATGAAGTACACCGGTGTGGCGGGCGGCAACCTGTTGCTGGGATTAAGAGGAGGGCAGAGTATGGGGACCGTGAAAAAAAGCCGCGTTTCTTTCGTTCATACCCGGGACCGTGAAGCGGGGGTGGCACAATCCATCG
>CAZQUR010000006.1:26217-57386 GCA_964596535.1 uncultured Desulfobacteraceae bacterium | reverse complement strand
AAGTCTTCGCCTAAAGGCGAGGGTTTTTCTCCCAATCCCCGAAAGGGACAATAAAGCAAAGGAATCGGACGTTTTGAAAAAGAGCCTCGTCATCGTGGAATCGCCCACGAAAGTGAGAACCTTGAAAAAATATCTCGGCAACGCCTATGCCGTGGCCGCCACCGTCGGTCATATCAAGGATCTTCCGAAAAAAGAGATGGGTATCGACATCGAGGGTGATTTCAAGCCGGTCTATAAAACCATCCCCGGGAAAGAAAAGGTGATCCGGTCCCTCAAACAAACCGCCGGAGACATCACGGATGTCTATCTGGCCCCCGACCCGGACCGGGAAGGGGAAGCCATTGCATGGCATACCGCGGAGGTTCTCGAAAAAAACGGAAGACACTTTCACCGTGTGCTCTTTCACGAACTCACGGAAAACGCCATCCTGTCCGCAATCCGCTCCCCGGAAGCCCTCAATCCGCATAAGTTCGAAGCCCAGCAGGCCCGCCGCGTCCTGGATCGACTCGTGGGATATCATATTTCCCCGTTGCTGTGGCGAAAGGTCAAGCAAGGGCTGAGCGCCGGCCGCGTCCAATCCGTGGCCGTCCGCATCATCTGTGAACGGGAACGCCAGATCCAGGCGTTCACACCGGAAGAATACTGGTCCATTACCGCTCACCTTCTGGCGGATACCCCGCCGTCTTTTACCGCAAAGCTTTCCAAAAAAGCCGGAAAGAAAATCCGGATTCCCGATGACGCCTCCTGCCAGGCGATCCTCGCGGATTTGGACGACCGGTCCTTTATCGTGGAAGACGTGGTCAAAAAGACCGTTTCCCAAGCCCCCCAGCCGCCCTTTATTACGAGTAAATTACAACAGGATGCGATTCGGAAGCTCCGGTTTTCCGCCAAAAAGACAATGATCCTCGCCCAGCAACTTTACGAGGGCATCGAACTGGGTCCGGGGGAACCGGTGGGCCTCATTACGTATATGCGAACCGATTCGGTGCGCGTCAACAAGGAAGCCGCCGAAGCCGCCATCACCCTCGTCAAGACACGTTTCGGTTCCGACTTTGCCATGGAAAAACCCCGGATCTTCAAGAACCGGAAAAAAGCCCAGGACGCCCACGAAGCCATCCGCCCCACTTCCGTATACAACACCCCGGAAAAGGTGTCCCCGTTTCTGAACAAGGATCAACTGGCCCTATATGAGATGATCTGGAAACGCTTCGTGGCGTCCCAGATGAAGCCCGCCCTCATCGACAAGGTCACCGCCGCCATCAGCGCCGGTCCCTACCGGTTCGTGGCCGGCGGTTCCACGATCCGCTTTCCGGGATTTATGACCCTTTATCGATCCGTCGATGACGAAATGAAAGAAAAAGAAGAAAAAGAGACGCTCCCGCCCCTTTCCAAGGGGATGCGCCTTAACCTGGAAAAACTGGAACCCAAACAGCATTTCACCCAGCCGCCGCCCCGTTTTTCGGAAGCTTCCCTGGTCAAGGAATTGGAGGAAAACGGCATCGGCAGGCCCAGCACCTACGCCGCGATCCTGTCCACCATCCGGGAAAAAGGATACGTGGACCTGGTGAAGGGCTATTTCCGCCCCAGCGAACTCGGCTTCATCGTCAATGATCTGGTGGTAGGAAGCTTTCCGGATCTCGTGAACGTGGACTTTACCGCAAAGATGGAGGATCACCTGGATCGGATCGAGACAGCGGAAATGGACTACCTGAAGATGATCACCGATTTTTACCAAGAGTTCCAGCATTCCTTTCAGCAGGCCGCCCAAGGCATGGTGAGCCTTAAAGCGATCGGGGTTCCCACCGGCCTGAGCTGTCCCGGTTGCAAGGACGGGTCGCTTCATATCAAGATGGGAAAAAACGGACTCTTTCTGGCCTGCAATCAATACCCCGCCTGCACCTTCACGGCCAATTATCTGCGTGACGAAAAAGGACAAATTCAGATCAACGGCCAGAACCAAGGGGAACTTACCGATGAAAACTGCGAAAAATGCGGTCGGCCCATGCGTATCAAGCAAGGAAAGTACGGGAACTTTCTGGCCTGCAGCGGTTATCCGGAGTGTAAAAACACCAAATCCATGGCACTGGAACACTCGGAGAAAAAAACCGGTGTGAAATGTCCTGAACCGGGCTGCGGCGGGGATCTGGTGGAAAAAACTTCGAAACGGGGAAAACTCTTCTACGGATGCAGCCGGTATCCCGAATGCACCTTCGCCCTCTGGGAAAAACCCGTTCCCAAGCCCTGCCCCGCGTGCGGCGCCGACTTTCTGGCGGAAAAAACTTCCAAACGGGACGGCACCTTTTTGAGTTGCCGAATTCCGGGTTGCGGTTACAGGGAAAAAATTTAACTTGACACTGTCTTTTGCCGCTGTTATCAGAAAGACAACAAAGAACAGTTTTGAACTGGGGAATCCCTTGTGAATCCATTGTTTGCCATTATCAACCTTATTCTTATTCTCCTCCTTCCGGTAATCCTCATCGGCAGCCGGAAGGAACAGGGGCTGGTAATGGCCTAGCACGACTCAAAGACAAATTCAAAATCCGTTACCCGCCCCCGGCCGGTAACGGATTTTTTTTTGATTTCATTTTACCGCAAGGAGAAACGACCGATGAAAAGCGACCAGGTGAAAGCAGGGATCGAACGGGCCCCCCATCGGAGCCTTTTCAAAGCCATGGGGTACACCCCCGAAGAATTGAATCGCCCCCTGGTGGGTATCGCCAACTCCTATAACACCATCATCCCCGGGCACACCCACCTCGACAAGATCGTGGATGCGGTGAAAGCCGGAATCTACATGGGGGGGGGGACACCCGTGGAATTCGGCGTCATCGGGGTGTGCGACGGCATCGCCATGAACCATGTGGGGATGAAATATTCCCTGGCCAGCCGGGAACTCATCGCCGATTCCATCGAAGTCATGGCCCTTTCCCATGCCTTTGACGCCCTGGTCCTGGTCCCCAACTGCGATAAGATCATCCCCGGCATGCTCATGGCCGCGGCCCGCCTTGATCTCCCGGCGATCGTGATCAGCGGGGGGCCCATGCTGGCCGGCACCCACCCGGAAACGGGGGAAAAAATCAGCCTGGTCACGGTCTTCGAATCCGTGGGCGCCGTACGGGGCAATACCTTGACGGAAGCCCAACTGGATGCCGTGGAGGACGCGGCGTGCCCCACCTGCGGTTCGTGCGCCGGCATGTTCACCGCCAACTCCATGAACTGCCTGACCGAAGCCGTGGGTTTGGCCCTCCCCGGAAACGGGACCATCCCGGCGGTGATGGCCGCCCGGATCCGCCTGGCCAAAGCTTCCGGAATGCGGATTGTGGGACTCATTGAAGAAGATATCCGCCCCCGGGACATCCTGACGGAAAAGGCGTTCCATAACGCTTTGGCCGTGGACATGGCCCTGGGATGCTCCACCAACACCGTCCTCCACCTGACCGCCATCGCCCACGAGGCCGGCATCCCCATGGATCTGGACCGGATCAACACCGTCAGCGAAACCGCCCCCCACTTATGTTCCATGAGTCCCGCCGGAAAACATCACCTGGAGGACCTGGACCGGGCGGGAGGGATTCCGGCCGTCATGAAAAGACTCTCGGAAGCCGGTGTGCTTTTTCCCGATGCCCTTACCGTAACGGGAAAACGCGTCTCCGAAAACCTGATGTCGGCCCGGGTTCTCGACGAAGACGTCATCCGGCCTCCGAATCAGCCGTATCATGTAAAGGGCGGACTCGCGGTCCTGTTCGGCAACCTGGCGCCGGAGGGGTGCGTGGTCAAACAGTCGGCGGTCTCCGATACCATGCGGGTGCACGAAGGCCCGGCCCGGGTCTTTGACTCGGAAGAAGAAGCCACGGAGGCCATCTTGAACGGAAAAATCAGGGAAAAAGACGTGGTCGTCATCCGGTATGAAGGTCCCGTGGGGGGGCCCGGCATGCGGGAGATGCTGACCCCCACCTCGGCCATCGCCGGAATGAAACTGGACGCCCGCGTGGCCCTGTTGACGGACGGCCGATTTTCCGGCGCCACCCGGGGGGCCGCCGTGGGCCATATCTCCCCGGAGGCCATGCAGGGCGGTCCCATCGCCTTCGTGGAAGAAGGAGACCTCATCCGCATCGATATTCCGGGTAAACGGGTCGACCTGCAGGTCCCGGAAGAAGTGCTCCAGCAGCGCAGATCCCGCTGGAAAACACCCGCTTTGAAAATCGACAAAGGGTATCTGGCCCGGTACGCCAAAGCGGTGTCCTCTGCTGCGGCCGGGGCCATCGTCACATCACCGGCACGAAAGAAAGGGGCGATTTTATGAAACTCAATGGTGCACAGATTCTCATGAAAGTGCTCCAGGAAGAAAGGGTCGATACGATCTTCGGGTTCCCCGGAGGAACGGTCATCGATATCTACGACGAACTGACCCAGACCGATATCCGGCATATCCTGGTCCGCCATGAACAGGGCGCCGTCCACGCCGCGGACGGCTATGCACGGGCCTCTGGAAAGACGGGGGTCTGTCTTGTCACCTCCGGGCCGGGCGCCACCAACACGGTTACGGGGGTGGCCACCGCCTACATGGATTCCATTCCGCTGGTGGTGCTGACCGGCCAGGTCCCCACCCATCTGATCGGAAATGATGCCTTCCAGGAAGTCGACATCGTGGGAATCACCCGCCCCTGCACCAAGCATAATTATCTCGTCACCCGCGTGGAAGACCTGGCCCGGATTCTCAAGGAAGCCTTTTACATCGCCCGGTCCGGGAGACCCGGACCGGTCCTGGTGGACATCCCCAAAAACGTCTCCGTTGCAAAGACGGACTACAAATCCATCGAGAAGGTCTCCATCAAGTCTTACAACCCCACGTATGAGCCGAATACGAAACAGCTGAAAAAGGTGATGAAGCTGGTCAAAGAGGCCCAGCGGCCCATGATCTTCGCCGGCGGGGGGGTGATCCTTTCCAAAGCCGCGGCGGAATTGACGGCCTTCGCCCGAAAGGCCCGGATCCCCGTAACCATGTCCCTCATGGGGCTGGGGGCTTTTCCCGGGAACGATCCGCTGAGCCTGGGGATGATCGGGATGCACGGCACCTACCGGGCCAATATGGCCACGGCGGCCTGTGACGTCCTGATCGGCATCGGCGTCCGGTTCGACGACCGGGTCACCGGCAAGACGGATTGTTTCGCGGCCCAGGCCAAAATCGTACACATCGATATCGACCCCACGAGTATCCGGAAAAATGTCACCGTGGCGGTCCCCGTGGTCGGCGATTGCCGGATCAGCCTGCAACACCTCAACCGCATGATCGATGAAGCGGACCCGGGGAACCTTGAAGCCAAGCGAGACGCCTGGCTCCGGCAGATCGAGGAATGGCGGCGGGCGCACAAGCTGGCTTACGATCAAAATCCCGAAGGGCCCATCAAGCCCCAATACGTTATCGATTGTCTGTATCGACTCACCAACGGCAAGGCGCTGATCACCACCGAGGTGGGGCAGAACCAGATGTGGACCGCCCAGTACTATCACTTCGAAAAACCGGGGCACTTTCTTTCTTCGGGCGGATTGGGGACCATGGGATTCGGGCTCCCGGCGGCCATCGGCGCCCAGGCCGCGTTTCCCGGCAAGCCGGTGGTGGACGTGGCCGGGGACGGGAGCATCCAGATGAACATCCAGGAAATGGCCACGGCCGTGGAGCACGACCTGCCGGTGAAAGTGGTGATCCTGAACAACGGCTACCTGGGGATGGTGCGCCAGTGGCAACAGCTTTTCTATGACAAACGATACGCGGCCACATGCATGAATTGCGCCCCGGATTTCGTCCTCTTGGCCCAAGCCTACGGCGCCGTCGGCCTCCGGGCCGAACGCCCTTCAGAGGTGGAACCGCTGCTGCGAAAAGGATTGGAAACCCCCGGTCCGGTGATCATGGATTTCCGGGTGGAAAAGGAAGAATGCGTCTATCCCATGGTCCCCGCCGGCGCACCCATCACCGAAATGCTGCTGGCGTAAATGCAGGCAAAGGAAAACATCGCCATGATCGAAACCGCAGAAAAACACATCCTCACCATGCTGGTGGACAACAAACCCGGCGTCCTGTCCCGTGTCGTTGGCCTGTTCAGCGGGAAGGGGTTCAACATCGACAGCCTGTGCGTGGCCGAGACCATCGACCCTGCCGTGTCCCGGATCACCATCGTCACCCAGGCCAATGACCTGGTCCTGGAACAGATCGAAAAGCAGCTGCGCAAGCTCATCAACGTGATCAAGCTCCGGGATATGACGGATCTCCGGGCGGTAAAACGGGAAATGGCCCTCATCTGCATCCGGGCCAAGCGGGAAAACCGGGACGAGGTCCTGCGTCTGGTGGACATTTTCCGGTGCAAGATCGTGGACGTGGGTCCCCAGTATTACATCATCGAGGCCACCGGGGACCGGGGAAAAATGGAAGCGCTGATCAGCCTCCTCAAACCGATGGGGATCAAGAAAATCGCCCGGACAGGATCCATCGCCTTGTACCGGGAACCGGATTGATCTTACCGGATCCATCCCGGCGATCAGCGGATTTTGCCCGAAAAAACGATAAAAAAGCAAGAAAAACACAAAAAGGAGCAAACCATGGCAAAAATCGATTTCGGCGGCACCGTGGAAGAGGTGATCACCGCAGAAGAATTTTCAATGGAAAAGGCCCGGGAAGTCCTGGAAGAGGAAACCGTGGCGGTGCTGGGCTACGGCGTTCAGGGCCCGGGGCAGGCGTTGAACATGCGGGATAACGGAATCCGGGTCATCGTGGGACAACGGGAAGGCACCGCTTCCTGGGATAAGGCGGTCAATGACGGCTTTGTCCCGGGGGAGACCCTTTTTCCCCTTGAAGCGGCGGCCCGGAAAGGGACCATCCTCCAGTATCTTTTATCCGACGCCGGGCAGATGGCCCTCTGGCCCAAAATCAAGTCCTGCCTGGCACCCGGCAATGCCCTTTATTTTTCCCACGGCTTCGCCGTCACCTACCGGGACATGACCGGTGTGGTGCCCCCCGAAAATGTCGACGTCATCCTGGTGGCGCCCAAGGGTTCCGGCCGCACCGTGCGGACCAACTTTTTAAACGGGTCCGGGATCAACTCCAGCTTCGCGGTTTTCCAAAATCATACGGGAAACGCCCAAGCGCGCGTCCTTGCCCTCGGCATCGCCATCGGGTCCGGATACCTTTTCCCCACCACCTTTGAAAAGGAAGTCTTCAGCGATCTCACCGGTGAGCGGGGCGTGTTGATGGGCTGTCTCGCCGGCGTCATGGAAGCCCAATATCACATCCTCCGAAAGAACGGCCACAGCCCCAGCGAGGCCTTCAACGAGACCGTGGAGGAACTCACCCAGAGCCTCATCCGCCTGGTGGCGGAAAACGGCATGGACTGGATGTACGCCAACTGCAGCACCACGGCCCAGCGGGGGGCCCTCGACTGGGCGCCGCGGTTTCGGGATGCCGTGGCCCCGGTCTTCGACGCCCTTTATGAAAGCGTCGTTTCCGGGAAAGAGACCCAACGGGTCCTGGAGGCCAATTCCCGTCCCGACTACCGGGAACAACTCAATCAAGAGCTTGCCGCCATCCGGGATTCCGAAATGTGGAAGACCGGGACCGCCGTGCGGTCCCTGAGACCGGAAAACCGGAAATGATGAACTCATCTGACGTGATGGAAGCAGGGCGTTTCATCCATCCTGCTTCCAAGTGAGGCACCCGATGAAACCGATTCTTTTATACGATACCACCCTGCGGGACGGCACCCAGGGGGAAAACATCCACTTTTCCGCCGCGGACAAGGCGGCCATCGCCAAAAGCCTGGATCGATTCGGTATTCACTACATCGAAGGCGGATGGCCCGGATCCAACCCCAGGGACCGGCAATTTTTCGAAATGGCCAAAGAGATCCGCTTCGAAAACGCCCGGCTGACGGCCTTCGGTTCCACGCGGCGTCCGGGGATCGGACCCGAAGACGACGACAATTTAAAGGCGCTCCTGGAAACCGGAACACCGGTGGTCGCCGTTTTTGGAAAAAGCTGGATCCTGCATGTCAAAGAGGTGATGCAGAACACCCCCCGGGAAAACCTGGCCATGATCCGGGACACCACCGCATATCTTTCGGAAGCCGGACGGGAGATCATCTACGACGCCGAGCATTTTTTCGACGGATACAAAGACAACCCCGATTATGCCCTGGAATCGCTTTTTTCCGCCGTGGAGGGCGGGGCAAAGCGCCTGGTGCTGTGCGACACCAACGGCGGCACCCTCCCCCACGAGATCGAGGCCGTGATCCACGCGGTGCGCCGGCGCCTTTCGGAAAAACACCCGAGCGTTTCAGAAGATGCGTTCATCCTGGGCATCCATACCCACAACGACTGCGGCCTGGCCGTGGCCAATGCGCTTGCGGCGGTGCGGGCAGGGGCCACCCTGGTCCAGGGAACCATCAACGGATACGGGGAACGGTGCGGAAACGCGGACCTGGTCTCCCTCATCCCTGTCTTGGCCCTTAAAATGCATCATCCCTGCGTTCCCGTTGAAAACCTGACGCGGCTCAAGCGGTTATCCCGCTTCGTAAGCGAAACGGCCAACATCGTCCCCCTCAACAGCCGGCCCTTCGTGGGAAGGAGCGCCTTCGCTCACAAGGGCGGAATCCATGTGAGCGCCGTGGCCAAAAATCCCCGCGCATACGAGCACATCGATCCACAACTCGTGGGAAACCAGCGGCGGGTACTGGTCTCGGACCTTTCGGGAAAGAGCAACATCGAATACAAGGCGAAAGAACTGGGGATCGATCTGGGCGGAAACGGATTCGACAGCCGGAAAATCGTTTCAAAGATCAAGGAAATGGAGCAGGAGGGCTACGCGTTCGATGCGGCGGAAGGCTCTTTTCGGATCCTGGTCCAGAAGTTGACGGAGCAGTTCCGCCCGTTGTTTGAGCTGGAATCGTTTCGGGTGACCATCGAAAAAAACCGGGATGCACCGTGTTCCGCACACGCCACAATCAAGATTTCGGTGGACGGAAAACAGGAGATCACCGCCGCGGAGGGAGACGGTCCCGTGAGCGCCCTCGACAACGCCCTGCGCAAGGCCCTGCAGACCTTCTTCCCGGAGATTGACGGCATGCACCTGGTGGATTTCAAGGTGCGCGTCATCGACGGCCGGGAAGGCACCGCATCGAAGGTCCGCGTCCTCATCGATTCCCGGGACCGGGATCATATCTGGAGCACCATCGGTGTCTCCAAAGACATCATCGAGGCCAGCTGGAAGGCCCTGGAGGACAGTTTTCAGTACAAGCTTTCCGCCGTTTCCGCATCGAACGGAAACGGCGTATGACATGAAGGAGAAACATCATGAGTGAGCGGGTATACATTTTCGACACCACCCTGCGGGACGGGGAACAATCCCCCGGCGCCAGTATGAACACCGGTGAAAAGCTGCGCCTGGCCACCCAGTTGGAAAAACTGGGGGTCGATATCATCGAGGCCGGATTTCCGGCCGCCTCGGAAGGGGATTTCGAGGCGGTTTCCCAAATCGCCAAACGGATCCAAAACGCCGAAGTGGCAGGCCTTGCCCGTACGTCCAAAGCGGACATCGACTGTGCGTGGGGCGCCATCCAGCATGCGGCGAAACCCCGGATCCACACGTTTATCGCCACCTCGGACATCCATCTGACCCACAAGCTCAAAATGGGCCGGGAGGAAGTCATCGCCGCGGCTGTGGAGGCGGTGCGCTATTCCCGAACGTTGACGGAAAACGTGGAGTTTTCCGCGGAAGACGGTTCCCGGAGTGACCGGGACTTTTTATGCCGGGTATTCGAAGCCGTCATCGACGCCGGCGCCACCGTAGTGAATCTTCCGGATACGGTGGGCTACGCCATTCCCGAAGAATTCGGCCAACTGGTCCAATACGTGATATCCCATGTCCCCAACATCGGGAAAGCGGTATTCAGCGTCCACTGCCACAATGATCTGGGGCTGGCCACGTCCAACACCCTGACCGCCTTGGGCGCCGGCGCCCGGCAGGCCGAAGTCACCATCAACGGCATCGGGGAGCGGGCGGGAAACACTTCCCTGGAAGAGGTGGTCATGGCCCTGCACACCCGGCCCAACTTCTTCCCCATGACGACGGGGATCCGCACAGAACAGATCCATCCTTCCAGCCGGCTGGTGAGCATGATCACCGGCATCATGGTTCAACCCAATAAGGCCATCGTAGGGGCCAACGCCTTTGCCCACGAGGCCGGCATCCACCAGGACGGGGTCCTCAAAAACCCCATGACTTATGAAATTATGAAGCCGGAAACCGTGGGATTGAGCACCAGCCGTCTGATTTTAGGGAAACACAGCGGCCGCCACGCCCTGCGCACCCACTTGAAGGACCTGGGCTACGACTTATCGGACGAAGAGCTCCGGCTCGTCTTTTCCAAGTTCAAGGATCTGGCGGACAAGAAAAAGCACGTGGTGGACGAGGATCTGGAAGTCATCGTCACGGAAGGGATTCTCCGCACGGCCGAAACCTTCAAGCTCGAATACCTCCACGTCACCTGCGGCACCACGGTCCTTCCCATGGCCAGCGTCCAGCTCACCGTGAACGGACGCTCGGTGCGGGGGGCCGGATACGGAAACGGCCCCATCGACGCCGCCTTCGAAAGCATCGCCAAACTCGCGGGCACGGAGGCCGAACTCCTGCGGTTTTCCATCAGCGCCATTACCGGCGGCACGGACGCCCTCGGCGAAGTGACGGTACGGCTGCGGGAAAACGGCCTCATTGCGTTGGGGAAAGGGGCGGATCCGGACATCATCACCGCCAGCGCCAAGGCCTATATCAACGGCCTCAACCGCCTCGAATATCTGAAACACCACCCCGTGGATCGCTCCGAAGCTCTATAACAAGTCAATCCCACGCGTTCAAGGACCGGAAGTGTTGGGCTCCAGAATGATGCGGCAGTCGGCCACCGTGGCGCCCTGCCCTTCCGGATGGGCCAGCATGGGATTGATATCGAGCTCCTTGATCTCGGGGTGCCTGACCGCCAGATCCGACAACCGGACCAAGGCCTGTTCAAGGGTTTCGATGTCGGCCTTCGGTTTTCCGCGGAACCCTTGCAAAAGCCGGTATCCCTTGATCTGCCGGATCATACGCCGGGCCGACGCCCGGCCGATGGGGGCCAGCCGGAAAGAAACGTCTTTGAACACTTCCACGAAGATACCGCCGAACCCGAACATGAGAAGGGGACCGAAAACCGGGTAGCGGTTCATTCCTAAAATCACTTCGGTGCCGGGTAAGGCCATTTTTTGTACCAGCACCCCGTCGATGACCGCATCCGCCCGGAACGCCCGTGCCCCGGAAACGATCCCGGAAAAAGCTTCCCGGACCGCTTCCGGGGTTTCAAGGCCCACCACCACGCCGCCGGCATCACTTTTATGCGGGATCTGCTCCGAAACGACCTTCAACACCACCGGGTATCCCATCCCTTCTGCAGCCGCCACGGCCGCTTCGGGATCCGCCGCCGGTCGTGTGGGCAACACCGGGAACCCGTAGGCGGCAAGAATTCCGTTTCCTTCCAATTCGCCGAGATACGTCTTTCCCCGGGCCAGGGCATCTTGGATGATCCGGTCCGCTTGGCTTGGGTCGTGTTCAAAGATGAACGGTTCCAGCTTTTCGCGATTGAGCCACCGGAAATGGCGATGCAACGCCCCAAAGGCCTTGGCGGCGTTTTCCGGAAACTTGAATACCGGGTATCCGTGGGCCTGGAGGTATTTTACGCCGGGGGAGACATCCACGATCCCCATGAAACAACACAGGATGGGTTTGGGGGAGGTCCGGGCGATGCGCACGACGGCCTCCGCCGTCGCCAGGGCATTGGTCATGGATTGGGGGGTGAGAATCACCAGGGCCCCGTCCACGCCGTCGTCGGTGATCACGGCATCCAGGGCTTTTTCATACCGGTCGGAGGATGCATCCCCGATGACATCCACAGGATTGTGCAGATTGGCGGTCTTGGGGAGATGCGCGGCGAGTGTATCGATGGTGTCCGGCCGAAAACGCGCCAGCTGCAGGCCGGAGGAAACCGTCATGTCCGTGGCCACGATGCCCGGCCCGCCGGCGTTGGTGACGATAGCCACCCGGTTTCCGGTGGGCATCTTCCGCCAGGACTTTCCCAGCGCGCTCTGGGTCTTGTAGGTGAAGGCCGTGGCAAAATCGAAAAGCTCGTCGATGGTGTCGGCCCGGATGATGCCCGACTGGTGAAAAATGGCGTCGTATACGGCTTCGGACCCGGCCAAAGCGCCGGTATGGGAAGCCGCGGCTTGAGCCCCGGCGCCGGTCCTTCCGGATTTGATGACCAAAACCGGCGTCCTTCGGACCCCGGACGTGATGTCGCGAACCGTCTCGATGAATTCCGGGCCCCGGCGCAATTCTTCAAGATAGAGCATGATCACTTCCGTGTCCGGATCCTCGTGCAGATACTGGAGCAGATCGAGTTCGTCCACGTCGGCCTTGTTACCGATGGAGATGAACTTGGAAAAACCGAAATCCCGGTCCGCGGCAAAATCGAGCACCGCGGTGCACAACGCCCCGCTCTGGGAAATGAAAGAAATGTTACCCGCCTTGGGCATCCGCGCCGAAAAGCTGGCGTTGAGCCGCACCGCCGAGAGGGGATTGATCACTCCCAGGCAATTGGGTCCCACCACCCGCACCCTTTTTTCCCGGCAGATTTCAACGATCCGGTTTTCGATTTCAAGGCCTTCACCCCCGATCTCCCGGAATCCCGCCGAGACGATCACGATCCCTTTGACACCCTTTTCCACGGCCTCTTCGACGGCGGAAAGGGCCGCGGCCGGGGGAAGAATCACGATGGCCAGATCCACCGGGTCCGGAATATCGGAAATCCGTGGGTAAGCCCGGACGCTCAAAATGGACCGGGCCTTGGGATTCACCGGATAAAGGATCCCAGTGAACCCGCCCCTCAGGATATTGGCGAAGATGTCGTGTCCCACTTTGCCCGGGGTGGCGGAAGCACCGATCACCGCCACCGATTCGGGCGAAAAAATCTTGTGCAGGTTTTCCATATCGGCCTTTTTACGAAGCCATCAAGTTTAGGCATTCATCTGTTTTAGCGCCGGATCAATTTCCGGATGGACTTGGAGGATTGCCTTCCGTAATCGTTTTGACCAAGGCCTTGATTTCGGCGAAGTAGCGGTCAAGGCCCATCATCAGAAGATCGTTGTGGCCGGCCCCGCGGATTTTCACCAACTTCTTTTCCCGGCTCGGACAAGCCGCATAAAGGGCTTCGGCTTCTGAAACCGGAATGAGCCAGTCTTGGGTCCCGTGAAGGATCAGGCAGGGTTGATGCACGCCCTCGATCCGGTCGATGTTATCCCGACCGGAAAGGGTGTCCGCGTTCAAATGGGGCCCCCCGATCCGCCGGATCAGGGCGGGACCATCGGCGAACGGGCTGTCGAGCAGCAGGGCATCCACCCCCTGCGGATGTGCGGCGGCGAGAAAAATGGCCGATGCACTCCCCAGTGAGCGCCCCATGACCCAGACGCGGTCGAAAAATCTTTTTGAGATCTTTTCCACGGCTTTTATATCGTGGAAAACGGCTTCCGCGTCGGTGAACATCCGGCTGAAAGAGGGTTTGCCGGTACTCCTGCCATACCCCCGGTAATCCACCACCCAGAAGGAAACCCCGCATGACATGTAAAGCCGGGAAAGTTCATCGTAGTCCGCAGCGATCTCGCCGTTTCCGTGAAAAAAGAGCATAAGGACCCGGCTTTCGGGATGAAGATGCAGATATCCTCCGATTTGAGCGCCGTCGCTGATCGTTTGGGTGGGAACACCGGCCGGGCGATACCCGAAGGGTTCCTGCCGGGGATGGAAAATAAAATTGGAAAGGAGGGCATCGTCCATCTGCATGCCGGAAAGCCTTCGGTTATTCGTTGTTTTTGTTCCTGAGAGAATCCACACCCGGACACCCGCGACGGTCAATCGTCGAGCGGCTCAAAGTATTCCTTCTCCGCACCGCACTCCGGGCAGCACCACTCCTCCGGGAGATCCTCGAAAGGCGTCCCCGGCGGGATGTTCCGCTCATAATCCCCTGCCTCGGGATCATAGACGTATTTCGCGCATGGGCTCTGGTAACGGGACATTTTCTTGTCGGCCATGGGTACCTCCGTTTCATAGAAATAAAAATGGTATTCGACCGCCTGTTCTTCGGCGATTTGCGAAGATAAACCACAAGGCCAGGTTTGTCGATGCCATATCTCCCGTTTTTCTTTGCCGGAAAAACGCTGTTCGGGTCATTTCCGGCCCCTGGAATGCCGGAGCAAAATTCCACCGTAAAGAACGGCGTTCACGAGGATCACGAAAAGGCCCAGGACGATTTGTGTATCCCGGGCAAGGGTATCCGGATATATCAAAGGGGTGATATAATGGTCGATAAAACCGCCGGAATAGCCCTGTTCCCCTGCAAGGCGTCGAAATCGGTCCTCCAGGGGTGTCAACGGACAGATCCATCCCATGAATTCGATGAGCGCCCCCCAGGCCGCCGCCGGAAGATGCACCAGACTCACCCACGGCCGCCGCCGGGCAAGGAGCCCACCCCACACGACAAAAAGAATGAAGATCAGGTGGAGGACAACGACGAGATCCGCCGCCATGCGATGGACCATTGCGCCTCTTTAGGTTTCCGCGGCAGGGAGATCCCCTTCCCCGAACGGTGCGTCTTGCGTTCCAGTTTTTTTATTTCCCCAATAATTTTTTTTTCAGGCCGTCGTCCGCGGGTTTTTCCCCGAGCCACACGGAAAAAAGGAGTTTCTTGAAATCGAGCCCGGGAACTTTTCCCACACGGGCTTCGTTGATGAAAAGCGTCACTCCGGATTCCGGCAGATAGATGAAATCGTACCGATCGTCTTGTTTGGCTTCATTCGTAAAAAAGGCGTTGAAGGTATTGATCTTTTCCTGCACCGGCGCGGGGTCCCCTCCGGTGGTGGCAATAAATCCGTCATTGAAGGTTTCCACGAGCTGCTTGGGGGTAACACCGTCATAAACAAAGTGCATTCGCATCGCCATCGGGGCATCCGTTTCGATAACGGTGGCGGCATCTTTGCTCTTTTGCGTCAGATAAAGTCCTGCCGCATAAACCTTGATGAAAAACTTTTTCCGCACGCCGGCACCATTTAACATCAACTGCGTCTTTCCGGCCGAAAGCGTTTCCGGCAGGTGCACGCCCCCCACTTCCGCACTCCGGGCAGCACCGGCGGTGATAAAAAAGAAGACCATCGCCACAGTGAAAAGCCGTTGCATATCCCCTCCTTGTTTATCCTGGAAGTCCGTTCCGACCGGCACCTTCAAACCCGAAGAGAACCGATGATCTGTGAAATACGGTCGATCCCTTTTTCGATCATGAACGCTTCGATGCCGTCCAGGATATCCATGGTGGCCCGGGGATTCACAAAGTTGGCCGTCCCCACCTGTACCGCGGAAGCACCGGCCACGAGAAACTCCAGGGCGTCCGCGGCGGTCATGATCCCCCCGATCCCGATGACCGGTATCGGGACGCTGTTGGCGACCTGCCACACCATGCGCAGGGCCACCGGCTTGACGGCCGGTCCCGAAAGGCCGCCGGTGACGTTGGCCAGCTTCGGTGTCCGGGTTTCGATATCCACGGCCATCCCGGTGAGGGTGTTGATGAGGGATACGGCGTCGGCACCGGCGCTTTCCACGCTTTTGGCGATTTCGGTAATATCCGTGACATTGGGGGAAAGTTTGGCGATGACCGGTTTTTCCGTTTCCTTCCGTACCGCCGCGATGACGGCGTGCGCACTTTCAGGGCGCACCCCGAAGGCCACGCCCCCTTCCTTGATGTTGGGACAGGAAATATTGATCTCGATACCGGCAATCCCGTCCACGGCATCCACCACGGCCGCCAATTCGGCGTATTCCTCGATGAAGTGACCGTAAATATTCACGATAACGGGAACATGCAACCCCTTCAGGTACGGCAGCTTCTCGTTTACAAAGGCCTGGATGCCCACATTTTCCAGGCCGATGGCGTTGAGCATGCCGCAGGGGGTTTCCACGATGCGGGGCGGCGGGTTCCCCTTGGACGGATTCAGGTGCAACCCCTTGACAACGACAGCCCCCAGCCGATGCAAATCCACCAGTTCGGCGTATTCCCGTCCGTACCCGAAGGTTCCCGAGGCCGTCATCACCGGGTTTTTCATGCGGATTCCGGCGATGACGACCTGTAAATCGGTTTTTTTTTCCATGCGTTTCCTTGTACTCAAAAATCCTCTCCCAGATCAAGGGAATTTACCCGATACCCTGTTTTTGGGCTTGACTCCCTTTACCGTGTGGTTCAGGATCCTCCTGAAAAAAAGACCCGAAGATGCGCTTTACAAAGGCCCGATCCATCAGAAGGGAGCAGATTCTTTAATGAAAACCATCCTGGGCATCATCGGTTCCCCGCGAAAACTGGGGAACTGTGAAATCACCGTCAAGGCCGTCAGCCGCGCCGTTAATGAACCCCATGTCCTCAAACTGCTGCGTATTGCCGACTTCGACATCCGCCCCTGCAGGGGGTGCTATGCCTGTCTTTTCCGGAAAGGAGAATGCGTCATCCCGGACGACCTTCCCCGGATCTGGGAAGCGGTGTTGGGCGCCGACGCCCTGGTGGTGGCCGCCCCGACATATTTTCTGGGTCCCAATGCCTCTTTGAAACGCCTTTTGGACCGGGGGCTTTCCCTGCTTCCCCATATCGAAGAAATGTGGGGAAAACCCGCCGTGGGAATCGGGATTGCGGGGATCCCGGAAAAGGAAGGGTACACCCGCTTGGGAATCGAAAGCTTTTTAAAACTGTTGATGACCGAAATCAAAGGATGCGAGATTTTTTACAGCGCCCTCCCCGGAGAGATTTTCCTGGAAAAAACCCACGAATCGCGTCTGTCCGCCCTGGCAGAAGCCCTGTTCGGGCCGGCCCTGAACCCGGAATCATCCGTATGTCCGGTATGCGGAGGGGACACGTTCCGGTTCTTGGAAGAC
Source organism: uncultured Desulfobacteraceae bacterium (assembly GCA_964596535.1). GTDB lineage: Bacteria > Desulfobacterota > Desulfobacteria > Desulfobacterales > UBA2156. Next base: position 40,357 of record CAZQUR010000006.1, on the reverse strand, counting down.
GCCCGCATCCGGTGCATGCTTTGCAGCAACCCGGGGACATTCGACATGAAAGACGGCCGTCCCGTTTTCGAGATCCGGCCCGGCGGCCACGAAATGTTTCTATCCAGGGAATCTGCGGTGCGGCACCGGGAATGGCTCAAAGGGATGAAAGACCGCTTTTTAACGCAAAAAAATCAGCTCAAAAAAATCAGCGTCGAGTATCTCAAGGACGGCACGTGGATCCAGCCGCCCGAAAAGAACAACGAGGGACACGCATCATGACCGACACCCTTGAACGTTTGAAAAAACGGCTCCAGGAAGTCGAGAAAAAGATCCGGGAAACCGAAGCCCGGCTGCCGGCCCACTCCGTGAAACCCCCCATCATGCACGAACTGTTCGATCTGGAGGACGAGCGGGACCGGCTCCTGGAGGCCTTGAGAAAAGAAACAAAATCCGATCCCGACGCCTTTTGAAAATTACCGGACAGAGCGGTAAAGACCCGGGACACGCGGACCCTGATACGGCCATTGACTTTTTCGGGAATATGCCGTAACGAATAGGTCCAATTACTGTCGTTCCTTAAACCCGTATCGGTTTTTTTCGGAAAAACCCGGTGTTGCACGGCCAAAACATTCGGCTGAGAATTCCTCCAAGGAGGCTTTCATGGAAGACGCCCGCATCCTAAACGGCAAGCGGATCCTGGTGGTGGATGATGAACCGGATATCCTGGAGACACTCATCGATCTGTTGGATATGTGCATCGTGGAAACCGCACAGGATTTTGAAACCGGGGAGAAAAACCTTCGCCGGGGGGCCTACGATGCCGTCATCCTGGATATCATGGGTGTGGACGGCTACAATCTTCTCAAAGTGGCCAACGAGATGGATATTCCCGCCATCATGCTCACCGCCCATGCCTTGAGCCCCGACAATCTTGTGAAATCCATCAAAGAAGGGGCCTACGCATACCTGCCCAAAGATAAGATGGTCGACATCGCCGACTACCTGGCCGATTTGTTCAACGCCCGGCAAAAGGGAAAGAAAAACGGGGCATGGTTCACCCGGCTCAGGCCCCTGTTCGACGAAAAGTTCGGGCCCGGGTGGCGGAAAACGGACGAGGCGTTCTGGAAAGATTTCGACCGGAAAATGATTCCCTCCAGGAAAGAGCTCAACCAAATGCTGTGACCAAAACGCTTTCCGGGCGAATGCCCTGTCCCCGCGCTGCCGGCAGCGGGAAGCGTCCCTTTCTTTCGGGTTCAACGGGATTCAGATCTGAATTACACTCCCCACCTGATTGAGCTGAAACCGTTTCTGAAATGCGGTCCAGAGGGCCCATACGGCGGGGAACCCGGTGCAGTGCCCCGGCGCCAAAAGCATGGGGGAAAAGGCCTCGACATCTTCGATGATTCTTTTCAAGACGGCTTCCGGCGCCCCCATCAGGTGCATCCCCCCGGCAATCACGTCTATGCGCTTTTTTCCGGTAAGTGTTCGGACATGCGTGAGGATATTGACCACCCCCCGGTGGGCGCAACCCAACAGGACACCGGTCTTGTCCCGTCCCCTGAGGATCAGGGAAAGGTCGTCTTTCAACGGGTCGGGCACCCGCGTGCCTTCCCGTCGCATGAACAAGGCGGGATCAATGCTTTCATAGGAAGTGTGCATGGGGACCTCTCCGGTAGTGGCGACGCCGGGGACGATTTCCATGGAGCACGTATCCAACACCACGCGGATTCCCGCCGATTCCAGGGCCTTTCGGGTCATGGAAAAACCGATGCCGCGCGCCTGGCCGTCCCTTACGGCCACCTTTTCAGCGAATACGTCGGGGTGGGCATATAACGTAAACCGGCGGTTGACCGAAAGGAGCGCCCCGATCCCCCCTGTATGATCATAGTGACCGTGGCTGAGCACCACGGTGTCCACGGAAGCCAGATCGATCCCAAGGCATTCGGCGTTTCTTGTCAGGGCAGCGCCTTGGCCGGTGTCGAACAATACGTTTCGATCACCCGCTTCGATGAAAAAGGACAGGCCGTGCTCTCCTAAAAACCCCCGCCCTTTTGGGACGGTGTTTTCCACGAGAGTCGTAATTCTGAATTCCATGAAAGGGTCTTACAGCATGGCCGTCATTTTGTCCGCGATATCCGAAAACGCTTTGGACACCGGAGAAGCCCCATGGCGATCCTGGAAACAGGTCCCCGTATCGCCGCAGCTGACCATGGCGGGATCAAAGGGAATTTTTCCCAGAAAGGGCAATCCCGTATCGCATGCGACTTTCTCGCCGCCGCCGGAACCGAAAAGGGGAATCGGTTCGTTACAATGGGGGCAGGCAAAAGCGCTCATGTTCTCTACGATGCCGAAGATCTCCATTTTGACCGTCTTACAGAAGTTGATGGATTTTCGGACGTCGGCCAGGGCGATTTCCTGGGGGGTCGTGACGATGATGGCCTTGGCCCCCGGAATGATCTGGGCGATGGTGAGGGGCTCGTCGCCGGTCCCCGGCGGGGAATCGATGATGAGAAAATCGAGGGGACCCCAGTCCACCTCTCCGATGAACTGCTGGATGGCCTGGTGCTTCAGGGGGCCCCGCCAGATGACGGCGCTGTCCCGGTCCTGGATAAAGGACTCCACGGACACGGCCCTCAAGTGACTGTTGTAGCTCAAGGGGATGAGTTTCCGATCGGCCGTAACCCCCAACAGCCCCTGGAGGCCCAGCATCCGCAGGACATCGGGTCCGTGCAGATCCACGTCAATGAGCCCCACCGGGTGCTTTTTTCGGGACAGGGCCACGGCCAGGTTCACCGAGACGGAGGTTTTTCCGACCCCCCCTTTTCCGCTCATGACGATGAATTTGTTTTTAATCCCGGAAAGAGCGGCCTTGAGGCGGGCGTCGTGTTGCCGCTGTTGTTCTTTGCGGCTATCGGTTTCAGGCATTTTCTCCATGATCGTCATTTTAAGCACTCCATCATTTGCGGTTCAACATCCGGATCGGGTATGCTATGTATGATATCATTAAAGAAAAAAGATAGTCATCCATTCCTTGAATTGTCAAGGATTGGAAAAATCTCGTCCATAAGGATCGGTAAAATGCAGTTGACCTCCAAACTCCCCGATGTGGGGGTGACGATCTTTTCGGTCATGACGCTTCTGGCCAATGAAAGCGGGGCCATTAATTTGTCCCAGGGATTCCCCGACTTCGACGTCCCCCCCGAACTCGTGGATCGGGTGTTGCATTATATGCGCAGCGGCCACAACCAGTATGCACCCATGCAGGGCGCGGTGCCGTTGAGAGAACGGATTGCGGAAAAGATGGAAGCCCTGTACGGTGCCCGTTACGACCCGGCATCGGAAATCACCGTCACCGCAGGCGCCACCGAGGCCCTCTTTGCGGCCCTTTCCGCCGTGGTGCACCCCGGGGACGGGGTGATCGTTTTCGAGCCCGCCTATGACGCCTACGGACCGGTGATTCGCCTCAACGGCGGTATCCCGGTCCCCATCAAGTTGCAGTTCCCCGGTTACCGCATCGACTGGAACGCGGTGGAAGGGGCCATATCCCCCGATATCCGGGCCATCATCCTGAATTCCCCCCATAACCCCACGGGATCCATCCTGGATGAAACGGATATCCAGGCCCTTGTGCAAATCGTCAGGGATACCGATATTGTCATCGTCAGTGACGAGGTTTACGAGCATATCCTTTTCGACGGAGGGCGCCACGAAAGCATGTCCCGGCATCCGGAGCTTTTCCGCAGGAGTTTTGTCATCAGTTCCTTTGGAAAAACATATCACGCCACGGGCTGGAAGGTGGGATACTGTGCAGCGCCCCGGTCTCTTTCCCAAGAGTTTCAAAAGATTCACCAGTTTTTGACCTTTGCCGTCAACACCCCCGTTCAACTGGCGTACGCGGACTACCTCCAACACAAAGACGCGTACCTGAACCTTGGCGCTTTTTATGAGAAGAAGCGGAACCTTTTTCTGGATGCCGTCAAGGCGTCCCGTTTCAAGGCCATCCCCTGCCGGGGGACCTATTTTCAGATGCTCGACTACCGTGAGGTTTCCGATATGCCGGATACCCTCTTTGCCCGGCGCCTTACCACCGAGCACGGCGTGGCCGCCATTCCCCCGTCGGTTTTTTATCACGACCCGGAGGACAACCGGGTCCTTCGGTTCTGTTTTGCCAAAAAAGACGAAACCCTCAAAGAAGCGGGAGCGCGGCTATGCCGGATTTGACCCTCGCCTTGATCCAGCCCGAGCCGGTATGGGAAGACATTTCGGCGAACCTGGAGTTGTTCGACCGGTTGACGGCCCAGATCGCGGATCCAACAGACCTGATTCTCTTACCGGAGATGTTCACCACCGGGTTCACCATGAACGCCGAAAAGCTGGCCCAGGATATGGCGGGCTCCGGGGTGCAATGGCTGAAAGAGACGGCGGTGCGAAAAAACGCGGATGTGGCGGGGAGCCTCATCATCCGGGAAAAAGGCCGCTTTTACAACCGCCTGGTATGGGCCAAACCCGACGGGTCCCTTTTTTGCTACGATAAGCGCCACCTTTTCCGGATGGCCGGAGAGGATCGATTTTACGCTGCCGGGGAAGACCGGCTCACCGTACAACTGCAGGGCTGGAGAATCCGCCCCTTTATCTGCTATGATTTGCGATTTCCCGTGTGGTGCCGGAACCGTCAAAACGCTTACGATGCGGCGGTCTTCGTGGCCAATTGGCCCGGGACCCGGTCCGACCACTGGAAAACGCTGTTGACGGCCCGGGCCATCGAAAACCAATGCTATGTGGCAGGGATCAACCGGGTGGGAAAAGACGGAAACGGGCTCGAGTACGCGGGGGATTCCGCGATCATCGACCCCACAGGCAAGCGGCTGTTCCAAAAGGCCGGCGAACCCGTCATCGCCCGAGTCACCCTCTCCCGGGAAGTGCTAACGGCGTACCGGAACGCCTTTCCCGCCTGGATGGACGCCGATTAAGTTCTCGGGACGCCCGAAAACTTCCCCGCGGCCGTTGCGCCTCCCCTTCACGGCTCGAAGACGTCGGCGCCGACGATGCGATCGCTGAAAAGACGCCAGGGCCCTCTTCGATTTCGGGCATACCGGCAAATGCGGTCCCACCAGGTGCGACCGTAAAGCACCCGGCAGGCGGAATAATCCCGGGGATCGACCTTTCCGTTCATTTCGATCTGTTCGATGCCGAAATCGGGATATGCCGGCCCCAGAAGGAGACACGCCGCGATAACGTCCCGGGCGTGCCCCTTGGCCACATTTTTGGAGTACAACTTGGCCAGGGCCACCGGTTTCGGATCGTACCGCAAAGACCGGGCAATGGCGACGAACGCATCGACCCTGAAGTAATGCAGTTCCAAAGGTACGGGATAATCCTCCGGCCGGATCCCCACAGGGGGGTTGTTCCCCACCAGGATCAAATCCACGTCGTTGGGAAGAAGATCCACGCCAGGATCCGCCAGGCGCCGGGCCATGGAGCCGAATAAGAGAACCGTCTTCGGATAATACGCCGTCAGCTCCGTCCGGATGCGCGGCAGGGTACGGATCAGCATCCGCCATTTCTCACCCGGTATTGGGACGCGGCGGTGGGTTTTTTCCACGGGCGGCACCTTGACTTCATCCCGGCGAGAGGATTTCATGGCCAATGTGGCCTCCGGCCACCTGGCGGGCGGCCGTTTCCGCGGCGACGGCGGCGGCACCGGGGATATCGAGCCCCTTGAATCGACGTTGTATGACGTACGTCGCAAAAAAGACGTCCCCTGCGCCGGTGGGATCCCACGGATTCGGGATCGGTTCCCCCTTGAAATGATGGGGTTCCCCGCCGAACCACTGCACCCACCCCCCCTTGTACCCTTCCGTCACCACCGCCTCTTCGATCTGAAATTCCGATAAAAGCCCCTCCATGTTGAAACCGAAAAAGTCCAAGGTCAGCGCCATTTCTTCCCGATCCCCCTTGATGATCCGAGCCACGCGAAGGGCATCCGCAAGAGCCGGGGATACGCCGGGGCGAACACCCGTTCCATCGATCTGCCGAAGATACCCCTGGAGATCCAGGACGATGAAAAACAAATCCAGGGTCGTGGAGCCGATTACCGCTACCCCAAAACGGGGCAGCGGAAAATCCCGCGACCCCTTTATAAGCTGAAGAACCATCTGCCGGGACCTCCTTCCAGTTTCAGATGGAAATCTTTCCCAAGAAGGCGTTGCAGATCCTTATGAGATCTTTTGGGCGCATCTCCACCTGGAGACCTCGCTTTCCGGCGCTGACATAGAGGGTTTCATGGTCCAAGGCTGTCTCATCCGCCACCACCGGAAGGGGTTTGCGGAGCCCGAAGGGGCTGATGGCGCCGACGACAAAACCCGTAATGCGCCGGGCCGCCGCAGGGGGCGCCAGGGCCGTTTCCTTGGCGCCCAGCAGCCGGGCGGCAGCCTTTAAATCCAGGCGCCGGGAGCCCGGTACCAGGGCCAGGGCCGCCTGTTTCCCGTCGAGAAGGACCACCAGGGTTTTGAAGAGTCGATCCGGAAAAACATCCAGTTTCCCGGCGGCTTCCATGGCATAGGCACGGGTTTTGGAATCATGCCGATACCGATGAAGGGAAAAGGAAATCCCGGAGGCTTCCAGGAATTTCACCGCAGGCGTCATCGGAAATTCAAGCCGTCTCGTTTTCGGTTACGCAAAAAACAGTCCGATCGCCATAAGCAGCGGGGTGATGATGTTGATCAATACATTTAACCCCATGGCAGGAATGAGTCTTTGGATGTTGTCGGCATGACGATACGCCCCAAGGGCTGCGGGCAAGGCGAGAACAGCGGTCATGAGCCCCAGGAGGGCCAAGTCCGGCAGAAGACCTAAAACGACGCCCGCGATGATGGAAAGATACGACAACAAGAGGAAGCTTCCATAAACAATGCTGCTGTTTCGCCTCCCGATGAGGATGGGAAGATGCCGGCGCCCCACCCTTTTATCGGCATCCACGTCCGGAAATTGGTTCAACAACAACAGGTCGCTGACTAGAAAAAAAGGGACCAGGGAAGCTACAAAAGGCGGCCACTGGTAACTCCCCGCCAGTACGAAATGGGTTCCCATCACCATTAAAGGCCCGAATCCCAGGCCGGGTGCGATCAGGCACCCGATGGGATGCCGGGCGATCCACGGGGTGTAGGCATAAAGGAGAAACAGGCCCGGAATTCCGGTGAGCAAAAGCGCCCACCCCCGAACCCACACGAAAAAAAGGCCGATGGCGGCGGTGACACCGAAAGACAAAGCAGCGGTGACCAGCGCCCGCCCGGCGAGTTCCGGATGGGCGGGAAGGGTACCGCTTCCCCCGCTGAAGGGGGTGCGACAGGTGTGGAAGTCCAAACCGCTTTTAAAATCGAAATGCTCATTAAAGGCGTTGACGCTGATATGGGCCGAGATCGCCCCGATGAGGGTCAGAACACCATGAAAAAGGGAGAGTGTCCCCGAGGCCCATGCGGCCGTTCCCATTCCCAAAAGGACGCATGCGGGTGTGAGAATGAGAAACGGCACACGCATGGGACCCAAAATGGCTTTTTGCATGTCTTGCCTTCCGCTCCCCGGGTTCGCTGTTCTTGGGTGGCGTGTCCTCCAGTCCATCCTCCGGGCGTTTTTGTATTTTTATATCCTCCAATTTCATCCGGCTGTCAATGCACGAACTTCCAATCGGTCCATGATACTCGAAAAAAGGACCGGATCCGCATTTGAGTTGAACCTTTTTATTAACAGTGATAGTGTGATTATATGGAGTTTTTTGCTCTGAAGAGCGCGGCTCCCCGGTAAAGAAAATACCTGTTTTACGATCGCTTCTCTCGACCCCGCCTTAAAAGACGGGGCTTGCGGAAAGCGTTCCGGTCACATCGGCATCGGGAAGGGGTTTTTCGAACAAAAGGAAAACGCCTGGGCCGAAACAATGGGCTAAGGGAGCGTGGGAAATGGAAAAACCGGTTAAGGTGGTCATCGCCGTTTTTCTCCTTCTGATTGTCGGATTTTTTGCCTACACCCGTCTGAAATCCTGGCATCGAGAAGATATCAAGACCAATGTGGAAAGCGAACGGCAGGCATGGGTCGGCAAAATCGAAGAATTGGGAAAAGAAGTGGAAAGCCTCAAAGGGATGATCACCCAGGGCAGAGATCTTGCCGCAATCGAACCCATGGCAACGGATAAAATCAAACCAACCGATTTGCCGGCTTTTTCTAAAACACCGACGGTATCCTGCGAAGAAATGGAAAGGCGGATGGCCTCTTTCTTCGCGTATCTCGACCAGCGGGAATACATGGCCGCCCATGACCTGGAAGAAGGGTCCTATGAATTCTTCCTTCAAACCGTTGAGGCCTTATCCGAAAATCCTCCTGTGATCACGGGGGAGATGGATGATCTAACTGCTTTGATTCGAAATGTAACACACTTTTACCGGGTCCTGGGGAAGGACCGCATCCATCTGATTCTCGATATCGTGAAAAACGAGTCGAACCGGATCGAATCGATCATGGAAACGTTCTACCAGTGGGTCCGCATGGGCACTCAATGCAACGGAGCTGTGATTCCCCCTCCCCCCCTGGAGATCGCCTATCGATATGCCGGCTTTTTTTTGAACACCCTCGGGGGACGCAGTTATCTCTTGAGGCGGGATTCTAAAACCCGCGTGTTAACCAGTTATTACAGCATTCTTATCCTGGACCGGTCCAACGACCATGTTAAAAATACTTACGGCATTGACATCCGGCCTTACATCGATTTCAGCTTTTATGATATCAAGAGTCAAAAAAGCCTCGCGCATCAGGAGCAGTATCTGGCAACGCTGGAAAAACTTAAGAAGAAATATAAGATGTAAATCCTCCCGATTCCTCCGGAAGCGTCCACTGCTTCGTTGCGCTGCGTTTTCTTTGGACGGTACCGGGCGACTTTTTCGTTGACAACATCATAAAAACCGTGCAGTTTTCAATATGTTAACATCTACACGGATTTTTACCTGAAAAATTGGAACGCCGATTGGCCGAAAATGTCATCCAAAAGAAGCGCCTCCAGGCCGTCAATCTCTTCATGGGCGCCGTGAAGAATCTGCGCTATTATCCCGCTTCCAGTGACATGGCCGTGGGTTTTTTGAAGCGGGCGTATGTGTCTCTCTCGGAGACCCTGGAGCAGGCCGGTCCCTTGGTGTTCAGTACCGTGAATGACCATTTGACCATCAGCACCTGCCCGCTCACCGCCAAAGAGCAGCAATTTCCCCACATCCGCTCTCTGGTGGAAATCATGTCCCATTGGGGTATCCACTGGCTGCGCTTTGAACGGGACCTGGAAAAAGACGAGCTCATCCGGTTTTTAACGGTGTTTAAAAAAACACCGGATGAAATCGAAGCCGACGGCGGGGTTCGGCAACTGCTTCCACGCCTTTTCACACGCCATATCCATATCAAAACGAGGCATATGGAAAGCAGCACAATACCCTCTACTCAGGATGCTGCAGACCCGGATGAAAAAACGACACCCCATTCAGTGGATGCTTTTTATACGGGACAATCGGAGGATTTGAACGGCCAGCGCCTTCAAGATCCTGGCCGGATTCGAGACGCGGCGGCCAAGCTGGCCTTGAAGGAAACGACGTTTTTCAAAGATTCTGATCTTTTGTCACAGGCACCCGACGTCCTGGTGCATTGGTTTCTTGAGGGAAAGGATGACTTGGCATACCAATTGATGGAGGCGATCAGCCTCGGACTTGAAAAGCCGGATCCAGCAACTCAGGATCTGGCCGCCGATACATTGACGCGTATCGGAAATCGCCTGACAACCGAGAATCGACTCGATCAATTCTTAAGTATTGCGCCGCGACTGGTCCACTGGTTTCGAAATCGGACAAGGTTAAACCCCGTTGTGAAATCCGCGGGCCGCCTGCTTCAACTGATCGCGGCGCATTTCATTCAAACCCGCAAGTTTGAAAGCGGCCTTCCCATCCTCGAAGCCGTGCATCATCTGACGGAGACAACGGATCCGGACACCCTTCTGACGGAGTTCGCCGATGAAATGCGCACGTCCGTCGCGGAAATAGAAACGCTGAACACACTTTGCACTTCGATGATGCGCTCGGATCCATCGGAATCCGAAACTGCACGACAATGTCTGGTGTTTCTAGGAATCCATGCGGGAGAGGCGCTGCTGGATCTGCTCGCCATTACTTCGGATCGATCCGAAAGGATCCGCATCATGGCGCTGCTCAAAGAAATGGGGGATGCCGTTTTACCCCTTATAATTGAAAAAATCGTCCAGGGGGGACCCTGGTATTTTTTGAGGAACCTGGTCGCCCTCTTGGGACACCTTGGAAACGAAACACATCTCCCGGCATTGACACCGCTTTTACATCACGAAGACATCCGTGTACAAAAGGAGGCCCTCAACACCCTTTACAATATCGGCGGAAATCAAAGAAGAGAGATTCTCATGTCCCGGCTTGATTCTGCGGACGACGAAATCAAAATTTCGATTGTGATCATGCTGGGCGGTTTGCGGCATCCGAATGCCGTGGACCCTTTCCTCGATATTTTGAGAAATCGTCCTTTGATCCCGTCTCAGAACCGCATCCGCCTCGAAGAATCCATTTGCAGGGCGCTGGGCCGCATCGGTGATCCAAAGGCCTTGCCGGTGTTGAAGGAAATCACGGAATCGAAGCGTATCATCCGGGGGACCGGTTCCAATGAGCGGGTCAAGACCGCGGCAAAAGAAGCAATGGAATCCATCGAAAAAAACCGAGAATCTTTGGAAAGGAGGGAATCCATGAATCATACCCAAAACGATTCCAAACTCCCCGGCGTAACGCCACATGCACCGGATACCGACACAAAGACGCTGGTTCAAGTCGATGCGCTCATCGAAAAGGGGGATACATCCGGGGCCGTTTCTCTTTTGAATCGCCTTATTCGGGAAGCTGCCCGGGCCAAAGAGTTTCAAAAAGCCGAAGCCTTTCTGGAGAAAATGTCCGAAACGGACCCTATGGCGCTTTCTGAGATATACAGCGCCGGAGAATTCATCAATGCGGAAAAAGAGGCTGCCCTGGATAAAGACCGTATGGCCTCGTGGAGTCCATTGTACGACACGCTAACACCGGAAGAAACGCATGAATTTTACTTTGCTTTAAAAGAGATTGCCAGGGAGGCGAACGTCACGTTGATCCAACAAGGTCAAAAGAACAACGCTTTATATTTTATCGAACAAGGGGAGCTGAGAGTCGTTTTTGAAAAGGATGATCAGGAATATCTTGTCCGGATTTTAAAAAAGGGGGGCGTGGCCGGGGCCGAATCTTTTTTCAATCCCACCGTGAGCACGCTTTCCGTGGTTACCCAAACGAGTGTGCGGCTCAATGTCCTGGACGTTGAGAGACTGAGGCACTGTGCAAAGAAAACGCCTGCCCTTGAAAGTAAGCTCCGGGAGTTTTGTGAGAAGGAAAACAACACCTCGCAACTACTTATAGAAAAGGCCTTGGAAAGAAGACATTATAAGCGGTTCCCGACAGAAGCCCTCATTACCATTCAACTTTTTTATGCTTCCCAGAAGCCGGCCGGAAAACCATTCAAGGGAAGACTGAGCGATTTGTCCGCCGGCGGCGTATGCTTTTTTATCAAATTGCAAAACAAGGAAAGCGCCGGAATGCTGTTAGGTCGGAAGCTGCAGATACAATTCCCGATTTCGACCGCATCCTCCGAATCGATTTACGAAGGAACCGGAATGGTCGTGGCCGTGCATTACCACCTCTCCCTCGACTATTCGGTTCATGTCCGGTTCGACACGCCCATGGATTCCGCCGTTATCGAAAAAATCGCCGGTTAGAAGGCGGCAAGGCAACCGGCACCCCCTTTGTGGAGCCCACTTTAAGATCGCTTCCCTTGACCCGGCCTTGAAAGACGGGGCTTGCGGGAAGCGTTCCGGTCAATTTTAGGGCATCAACTGCTGCGCCAGCTCGGCCACCCGCCGGCCCAGCCTCGCAGCGTTTTCCCGGATCTTTTCATCCGGTTCTCCCACACAGGCCACGCCGTAGTGCCCCGTTGCGGAAAGGGGATCCCCCACCACGATCATCCCATAAATCAACAGCGCCTGCAAAATGGAAATCATGGTGGTTTCCTTACCCCCGGAAGGATCCCCGGAAGTGGCAAAAGCGGCTCCCACCTTGTTTTCCATCTTCCGTCTCACCCCCACGAATCGATCGAACACAGCCTTGAGTTCAGCGGCCATAAGACCGAAATAGACGGGGGATCCGGCGATAATCCCTGCCGAATCGACGAAATCCTCCTTGGTTACCTCATCGGTCTGCTTGAGCAGCGCGCGTGCCCCCGGAACTTCCCGAACCCCTTCGGCCACAGCGTCCGCCAGTTTCCGGGTGTTTCCACCTTTCGAATAATACAGGATCAAGATTTGCATGGGCATACTCCTTTTGCGTTAGCCTGTTTCCTTACCGGGGAGCGCCGCCCTTGAGGGGGGTCCCCGCACCGGTTTTATCCTTTTACCCGTTCCACGTATTGGCCCGTGCGGGTGTCGATTCGGATGAATTCTCCTTCTTCAATGAAGGGAGGCACCTGGACCACGTATCCGGTCTCCAGTGTGGCCGGTTTGGTGCTTCCCGACGCCGTGTCCCCTTTGATCCAGGGATCCGCCCGGGTCACCTTCAGGTCCGTGAAATTCGGCAATGTGATGCCGATGGGACGTCTCTCGAAGAGCAACACGCTGCAGACCGTGTTTTCTTTGAGATAATTTTTCGCATCCCCCACTTGATCGGCGGTTAGAAACTCCTGGTCGTAGGTGCTGGTGTTCATGAAGCAATACCGCTCGCCGTCAAAATACAGATATTCCATCTCGGCTTCCTCCAGGTTCGCCTCGTTGAACTTTTCCCCCGAACGGTAGGTTTTATCGAACTGAACCCCGGTGATCATGTTCTTCAGCCGGCATTTGTAAAGCGCCTGTCCCTTGCCGGGCTTCACGAATTCAAACTGCACGATGATATACGGTTCTCCGTCGATTTCGATCTTCACGCCCTTTTTTAAATCACCGCTTTCGAGCATCCTTTCCTTGCCTCCTTCATGAGTCGATGAACCGAATTTGTGAAGAGCCCTCCCGCCCTGAAGGGCGGGGCTCCCCGGTAAGGTAAGTTCCTTTTTTGGGAACGCTTCCCTTGACCCCGCCTTTTAAGGCAGGGCTTGCGGGAAGTGTTCCGGTCAAAAAACGATCATGGACTCAAGCGGTGTTTTGCATCCCGGGAGGGGAAGCGAAGGCCTTTTCGGCCGATCGCACTTGGTCCACGAAACACTTGACGCGTCTTAAGTCTTTTTGAAAGCGGATCGGCATCCCGTCCGAATCCCGGGCGTTGGTACCGGTGCAGCTGTCCACGCCGGCAGGCCGGACGGCACGAATCGCCTCCATCACGTTTTCCGGCCCCAAACCGCCGGCCAGAATCACGGGGATGCCGCTTTGCCGTACCAGATCCGCAGCCACTTTCCAATCACATGGCTTCCCGGTGATTCCGGTAAACCCAGACACCGGCGATCGGGGGACATGGGTGTCGATGAGAAAAAAATCGCTGACGGGTTCGAATCGCCGGGCCAGCGCCAGGACCTTTTCGCCGGCGCCGTGAGGTCCCGCCGGAACGGGGATCGTCCGCATCAGCGCGACGGCTGGAAAGGCATCACGCAAGCCTTGCTGCATCTGCTCAAGTCTTTCAAGTTCCTCGGTGCTGCACAAAAAAAGCGCCTCACAAAGATGAAGGATATCGGGTCGAAAATGGTCCAAGACCCGATAAACCGCGCCCGGATTGCTGAATAGCGGGATGAGACTTGATTTAGCGGGTGTTTTTCGCACCGCCCCGATGACGTCTTTGATCATGGGGGCATTCTCCAGGGCTTCGTCCTGGATCACGCTTCCGATGTGGTCCACGCCCAATCCCGCCATTATCCGGGCTTCCTGGGGCGTCTGAATTTCATAAATCTGAATGATCATCGGTTTCCACCCGTTTCCACCGGGAGTTTGAAGCCCCCCCGCTGCCCCGCAAAGCGGGATTTCCGCTTCGCTCCGACAAGCAGCAGAGAATGCGCTCGCTATTGCGGTTCACCGGAATCGTTTTTCGAATTGGAGTTGACATTTTCTGCGGTCTCTACCATAGTC
>CAZQUR010000006.1:0-26117 GCA_964596535.1 uncultured Desulfobacteraceae bacterium | reverse complement strand
ACCGGAATCGTTTTTCGAATTGGAGTTGACATTTTCTGCGGTCTCTACCATAGTCACCCTGTTTTCGCAAATTCGATCTTATTATCCTCGATGTGGACATCGCCCATGATCATCATTATCGACTTCGGATCCCAGTACAATCAGCTCATCGCCCGCCGGGTGAGGGAATGCCGGGTTTTCTGTCGGATCGAGCCTCCCCGTATTTCTGTGGATGCGATTCAACAAATGAACCCCGAAGGGATCATCCTCTCCGGAGGTCCTGCAAGCATCTATGAAAAAAACAGCCCCAAGATGGATCCGGCCGTTTTCCGGTTGGACATCCCGGTTCTGGGTATCTGTTACGGGTTTCAGTTCATGGTGGACGCTCTGGGTGGCGTGGTGGGTGGCTCCGAAAAACGGGAATACGGATTTGCGCTGCTTCAGGTGAAAAAAAATGAGGGACTTTTTTCCGGCATTCCAAGGCAAACCCGATGCTGGATGAGTCATGGGGATATCATCCACCGGCTTCCCAAAGGCTTCGATGCCACGGCCTCAACGGACAACTCCCCCATCGCCGCAGCGGCCGATCCGAAAAGAATGTTTTTCGGGCTTCAGTTTCACCCGGAGGTGCACCACACCCCATTGGGTAAAAAAATACTGAAGAATTTCCTTTTCAATATTTGCGGGTGCCGTCCCAACTGGACCATGTCCGCCTTTGCCCGGAATACGATCCAGGAGATCCGGGAGGCGGTGGGTCAACAGAAGGTGATCCTGGGATTGAGCGGGGGTGTGGATTCTTCGGTGACGGCGGTTTTGGTCCACCGGGCCGTGGGGAATAACCTTACGTGCATCTTTGTCGACAACGGCTTGCTCCGCCGAAATGAGGCCGCGGATCTGAAAAAGACCTTTTCCGAACACTTGCATATCCCCATCCGCTTCATCAAGGCCGGGCAACGTTTTCTGACCGCCCTCAAAGGGGTCACGGATCCGGAAAAAAAGCGGAAGATCATCGGCCGTGTATTCATGGACGTTTTTGAAGCCGAAGCTTCAAAGATTCAACATGTTCAATTCCTGGCCCAGGGAACCCTGTATCCGGACGTCATTGAGTCCGTCTCCGCCTTCGGCGGCCCCACTTCCATCATCAAATCGCATCATAACGTGGGTGGATTGCCACGAAAGATGAAACTCAAGCTCGTGGAGCCGCTGCGCTACCTGTTCAAAGACGAGGTCCGCATCTTGGGGAAAAAACTGGGACTCCCGGATGCATGGATCTGGCGGCAGCCCTTCCCGGGGCCTGGATTGGCCATTCGCATCATCGGACCCGTGACACGGGACCGGTTGTCCATTCTGCGCCATGTGGATACCCTCCTGGAAGAAGAAATCCATGCCGCGGGGCTCTATAAGAGACTCTGGCAGTCCTTCGCCGTTTTGCTTCCTCTGAAGAGTGTGGGCATTATGGGAGACCATCGCACCTATGAAAACATCGCCGCCATCCGTGCGGTAACCAGCAAAGACGCCATGACCGCGGACTGGGCCAAGCTCCCGCATGCCCTTTTGGGGAAGATATCCAACCGGATCATCAATGAAGTACGAGGGGTGAATCGCGTGGTATACGATATCAGCTCGAAACCGCCCAGCACCATCGAGTGGGAATAATCGCCATGGACGAACATGAAAAGGAACCCCGGTTTCAAATCGGGGGGGAGGAACGTCCCGACACGATCCTTCCGATAAGGGAAGACGTTCCTGAAATTAAAAAGGTCAGCCATCGGGTGACGCGGGTGGCCGTTTTGATTCTGCTCCTCGTGGGGGCCGGGTTTGCCGTGGGGTATTTCGAGCTCAAGAAACGATTCAACCAGATTTATAACGAAGGGGCCCAGGGATTCAGCGCCATTTCCCAAAACGTTGATGTGCGATTTTCCGCACTCGCGAAAGAACAAGAAAAACTCAAAGAAATACTCACCGGGCAAATTCGGACCCTTGAAAAAAGCACTTCGGGACTCAAGGCCGCCCTAAAACAAACAGAAAAACAACTCGCCGCCCTCGACGCGGCCAAAGCGGATAAAAAAGAACTGGAAACCATCACTTCCGAAACGGATCAAAACGTGACCGCCGTCAAAAAAGACCTCGCGGCATTGTCCGAAAGCATTCCCCGGCTGGAGCAAAAACTATCTTCAGAAATCACCCAGATCGCGGAAGCCATTCAAAAGATCAACATCAGCGTTACCCGGATCCAGGAAGAGATCAAGGCGATTTCCGTAAAAAAGATGGACAAGGCCATTTTTGATGTAAAATGGAAAAACGAACAAAAAATATTCCAAGAAATGCTCGACAAGGCCGCAAGGGATTACCCGTCCCGGATCCGATTGCTTGAAAAACGCCTGGACCTCCTTGAAAAAAAAACAACTCTCCCCCCGGCCCCGGGGGCTCCTTCCGCCCCAAAGTCTGAACCTTCCCCCTCTCCCGTGGCACCGGGAAAGATAGAAGAAGAATCCATCAAGGAATAGACAATTTCCACTGACCGCATTTTCCTTTTTTCCGGCCGAATCTTCCGTCGAATGTTTCCCCCGGGGGCAGACCTGATTTGTCCCGGCGGATCCCGGATCCATATTCTTCGCCACCCTACCTTCAGTTTATGCGGGTGGTCTTTTGGGCCACAATTTGATTTAATTATCTCTATTTAATATTAATTGATTATCATTATATAAATTTAATTATTTTTGATTTTGAGATAAAAAAATTGTTGACAAGGATATAATACTTTTTTATATAACGATTTAAATAAAAAGATACCACGAAAGGGCAAGGTTGCAAGGCTGCTGCAACCGCGCAAAGTCTCGGGTCTTACGCTCCGCAAGGGGCTTAGGACGGCCGGACTGCCGAAGGTAGCGGAAAACATGAACGCCTCAGGAGACCTTTGCCCGAGGCGTTTTTTGTTTTTCCGGTCATTACCGACCCAAAAAAGGAGATGGCTATGAAAACTCGATTCGTTTGTGTTCTGCTGGCAACGTTTTTCGCCATGGCGGTTTTAGCACCGGCAGGTGTCATGGCGACGGATACGGGAAAAATCAACATCAATACCGCAACCAAGGAACAGCTGACCAGCCTGAAGGGGGTCGGCCCGGCCATCGCCGATCGGATCATCGAGCATCGCACCCAGACCGGTCCCTTTAAAAAACCCGAAGACATGCAACTGGTCAAAGGCGTCGGGGAAAAAATTTACGAAGCCAACAAGGACAAGATAACCGTGGAGGTTCCAACGCAATAACCGGTTTTCCTTCGGCAGTCGGGTCTTCTCAGCCGCAGGTTTTCCCTGCGGCTGAGTTTTTTTTTGGCCGGCTCAGGTGCCCTGTGAGGGTATAACGTACGAAGCCATCAAGAATGGGTGTGGGGGACCACTCCCCCGGGATGGACGTGATAATGACTGTGAAGCAGGGAAGAATCGCCGTTATAATCGATTTTCCCCTCCTTTAATGCATAAACGGTTCGTGTGGTCAGGGCCAAGAAATCGTATTCATGGGAGACGATGATGCAGCTTGCCTCGATTTTTTGTAAAATGTCCACAATGTGCCGGTACGTCGTTTCATCCAGTCCCGAGGTGGGTTCGTCGAGAAGGAGGACCTCGGGCTGCATCACCAGGACCGTGGCTAGGGCCACCAGCTTCTTTTCCCCCCCCGACAGCCGGTGGGTGATCCGGTTCGCATGGTCGGCCAGGTTCAACGCTTCCAGGGTTTCCAGTGCCCGGCGCCGGGCTTCCGGAGGTTTAAGGCCCATATTCAGGGGACCGAAGGCCACGTCTTCGAGCACGGTAGGGCTGAAAAGCTGGTCGTCGGCGTTTTGAAAAAGCAGCCCGATCCGCCTGCGTGCTTTTTGAAATTCATTTTCCGTTTGCGCCTTTTCTCCAAAGAGCCGCAGGGTCCCTGCGGCGGGTTTCAACAATCCCATGATCAGATGCAACAGCGTCGACTTCCCGCTCCCGTTGGGTCCGACCATTCCGACCTTTTCACCGGATTTCAGGGCAAACGACATCTCGCTGAATACCGGCGGATGCCCCGGGTAGGAAAAATGGATGTTTTCGAGTTCTATGGGCCTCATTAAAAACCCCATTCCAATGCAGCCAGTGCCGTCACACCGGCAGCCAACGCGACGCCCCACGCCGAATCCATAGGGGTCCATCCGAATTCCCTCAAGGTGAAAAATCTCCCCGAAAACCCACGGCAGATCATGGCATGTTGCACCCGCTGGGCGCGGTCCGCCGCGCGGACGAAAAGCACGGCGACCCAATATGCATAGGTCCGGTAGGTGTGCAAATCGGTCTTGGGCTGAAATCCCCGTGCCAGGGCCGCCCGTTTCAGTCTTTCGTATTCCTCCTGGATGACGAAAAGATACCGGTATGTCAACAAGAACAACAGGGTTAACTTTTCCGGAAACCGGAGCCGGTTCATGGCTGCTCCCAGGGCGCCGATGGAGGATGTGGCGGCCAGGGCCATAAACGCCACGACGATGCTGTTCGACTTCAGGGTCAGCCGGCCGGCGAGTGCAACCCCTTCCAGGCTCACCGAAACCGGCCCCGCGGAAAAAAGCGGCGATCCGGAAACGCTGAGGGGCAGCATCACCCAGAAAAGCCCCACAAAGGTGTTGATTCCAAGCAGGCGCTTTCCCACGGCCTTTGCCGGTAACCGGGCAAGGACCAACAGAACCCACGCGCCGGCCAACGCCCCGGCCAACACCGCCCATTGTGTCGACAGGGCGACCACCACGCTGAAACCCGCCGCCCCCAACAGCTTCAGCCTAGGATCCAGTCGGTGCATCACGGACGCTCCGAATGAAAATTCCTCCCGGATCACTGCCTGTCGTGCCTTTCCTTTTTGCGGTAATGAAAATACATCCCCACACCCACCAGGCCCAAGATATAGCCGAGACCCCCCAAAATATCCTCAAGGGTGATTTGCGGCTGCTGCAATTCCGCCAACTGTCTTTTCACCGGGGCGAGTTTCTCATCCAGGACGTCTTCCAAAACCTCTCGCATGGACGGATCGGTCTCGCCGGTCATCCGTGAAGCATTTGTTGAAGCTGTCGATGTCGCTTTTTCCGGTGAATTCTCGGAAGGCGACAGGCCGAATTCCGTTTCCTTGACGATCCAGTGGTTTTTATGCCCCATCCCGGCATTTAATTCGATCCGCATCCGGGTCTTTTCGGGCGTCTGAAAAGAAAAATTCCCGTCTTCGTCGGTGACGCCTTCCAGAAGGATTCGGCCGGTTTTCTCATCAAAAACCTGAATCTTTCCCCTCACCACCGGTTTTCCGCCTCCGAACCGGCTTTCGGTGTGCACCTGATCCCCTTCCACCCATGCAAAAACCGTCACGCGGTGGGCGTGTACGGATCCCGCGGAAAAGAGAATAACCGCGGCAATTCCCATCCAGCGGATGACATGGATCTTTCTCATGAATGCTTCACCTCCTTTTTGGCGCCGTCGATCTCCTCATATCGGGTCCGAAGCGCGTTTTCCCCCGGCAACATCTCGGGCTGCACCCGTTTTAAAAACACTATCAGAAAAAGGGTCACAATCCCCTCTACGATCATTACCGGGAGGTGCGCGGCAACCACCAGGGCCGCTACGTTGAAAAAAGAGGCTTCACTGAACATCAACGACGCACCCACAAGGATGCCGCTGAAAAACACGGAAAACGCGCCGGTGGCAAAGGCACCGATAAGCGGCCAAATTTCGCGCTTTTTTATTAAACCATGGAACAAAAGATAGCAACACACCGCAGGAAAGGCCATGATGAAGGTGTTGACCCCCAGCGTCGTGATGCCGCCGTATTGGAAAAATACGGCCTGGAGCATCAACGCCGCCAGGATAACGGGAAACGCCCCCCAGCCCATGAGAAGGCCCACGGCGCCGTTGAAAATGAGGTGCACGTTGGAAGGCCCGATGGGGACATGGATTAAAGACGCCACGAAAAAACAGGCGGAAACCATTCCCGCCCGGGCGATGTTTTCCGTATCGAGTTTTTTCAGTCCGATGCCGGTCCCGGCAACGGTCAAAACCGCCGCCGCCGCCAAGACAGGGCCGGACAGGATTCCTTCAGCAATATGCATAATTCAAGATCCTTTATCGCCACGCCTCGAACTTCACCCAGAGCACCGCCCCCAGTTCCACGTCCTTTTCCTTGCCGTCGCGGGGGAGCGTGTAATCGGCGGAGTTCAATGCGGCAAACCCCCACCATCCGGGTTTGGGGGCGGCATAGGTGAAGACGCCGTTGCCGTCCGCCTTGAGGGTCTGGGTGATCATGTAATCCGAAGGCGCCTTGGCGCGTTGATCCTCGTTGTAAAATTCCACCTCCACCTCGGCAAAAGGCACCGGTTTCCCGTCCAACTGCACGATTCCCTGGAACACGTTACCGGCATATAGGCCGTAGGGCTTGGAAAGGGGAACGATCTCCGTTTTCACGCCCAATGGGGAATCCCAACCGTCGTCTTCCCCAAAAGCGGCGATCACCGTCTTGGTATAGTGGATGATGAAACAGTCCTCGGCGGGTTCCCAGTAGGGTACCGGCTCCATCAAAAACGCATGGACGCCGGGGCGCTTGACGGGAAAATCAAGCGTCCAACCGGAATGACCCATTACGCGGGCGGGGTTGAGGGAGCCGGCCAGATCCGTTGTTTTCCCATCGGCAACGACAAAAAAGCGCTTGGGCTTCACCAGTTCCATACCCACCCCTTCAAAGGGATGCGAAAAGGAAAGGGTGAAACGGATCGTCCGCGCCTCTTCCTGCATCACCATGGAATCCGAAGGAATAACCATCCCGAAATGGGCGTAAGCCATGGGTGAAAAAACCAAAATTCCCAAAAAAACCAATCCCGTTTTCAAAAACTGGTACATTGTGTTCCTCCTTTCCATAAAAAAACCACGAAGCACCGCGCCTTCGTGGCACGGATCACCTTCGTGGCTTTATTTCTAAATCCGATTCGCCGGGGTATTGCCCTGCACCCCTTCGTGGCTACGGTATTGCCTAGCGAGTCAAAAAATGGACAAAATTTTTTGCCGCCAACCCCTTCAGGAGCCGGGCGTGGTGCACCTTCCTGGTGCAGAATAATTTACTTTATCAAAACGCGTTTCGCCCGTCAATTTTTTTTTGAGTCCTTGCCTTGGTTGCGGACGGTTCAAACGCGGAAGAATTTTGTGATCCTCGTTGCTCTTCAGAAGGGGGGAGGTGTCCTTTTCAGGCGAATGCCTTTTCACCGCAACAGCGAACGCATTCCCCGCAGCTTGCTGCGGGGAGGCTTCAATCCGGCTTCTCCGATTTCCTGATCACGGCTTCGATGCGCGGGACGTCTATCGGCAGATCCACTTCCGGGGAGTCGTGATTTGTCACAACGACTTTGATTTTGTAGCCGTGTTCCAGGGCTCGTAATTGTTCCAGCTTTTCGATTCGTTCAAGACTGCTTTCAGGAAGGTTTTGAAAACGCTTTAAAAAATCAACCGTATAAGCATAGATTCCCAGGTGTTTATATGCCGGGGAATCCTTTCCCGGAGCCCTCGGGAAAGGGATCCGGGATCTTGAGAAATACAGGGCGAAGCCCTGGGTATCAAATACCACCTTCACATCCTTTGGATCGGTCCGCTCCCGGGGATCCACGATGGCAAAGGCAAGGGTGGCCATGGAAAGTGCCGGGTCTTTCATCAACGGGGCCGCCACCTCGGACAACGATTCGGGGTGAATCAGGGGTTGGTCGCCCTGGATATTAATGACGATGTCCTCCCGTCGAAGCCCGAGGATTTCCGCCGTTTCGGCCGTTCGGTCCGTCCCGGACCGGTGCGCGGGCGACGTCATGACCATCCGCCCGCCGAACGCCTTCACCGCTTCAGCGATCCGCGGATCATCCGTGGCCACCACCACATCCCGAACATTCCGGTTTTTCCTTGCCTGTTCATAAACGCGCTGAATCATCGGCTTTCCGGAAATTTCAGCCAGCGGCTTCCCCTCAAAGCGCGAGGACGCGTACCGGGATGGAATCACGGCGACGATGTTTCTTTCTCCATTCTGACTCATGGGTTCCCTTTCATAAACCGACCGGGTCGAAAGTCAGGGGGGTTTCGGCAGCGGAACCAGTCTCCTGTTTATTCCATCCCGACGGGGTTGTAAAGCCTGGCGATCCGCGTTAATCTTATTTTCATTTGACAGGATGCCTCCTACTGCATTATTTTCCGAGTTCGGTTCAACCCTGATGAAATCGTAAATACCTAACTTGTGATGGCAAAGTAAAAATCGCCGGATGCAAGGCGCGCAAATCCTGAGGATTGAGGCTTACTTACAAGTACGCCGCAATGACGAAGGATGCAGTGCAACGCCGCAGGCGGCCTTTTTACGAAGCCATCAACCCTAAACGTCATCGGATAAACGACAACCGACTTCTTCGCATATCCCCCATGAAAAAAAACACCCTTGAATCCGTCCCCGGTATGACCGCCGGATCCTCCGGGCCGATGCGAACCCTGGGCATTTGTCTCGGGGCCTCCACCATATCCGTCGTAGAACTGGCATGGGATCCCATTTCACCGGAGAACACCCCGGCCAACGACCTTCCTGCACAGCCCAGGATCCTCGGCCACGGCCTTTTTCCCCACGAGGGAAACCCCAAGGAAACCCTCACCCGCGCCCTTGGAACCGTCGATGTGGACGTCGTTGACCGGATCGCCGCCACGGGGAGGCGTTTCCGGAAATTCGTCAATCTTTCCTCCATCCCCGAGCCCGAAGCGGTGGAACACGCCTACCGGTTTACGAAACCGCCCCATGTGGATTGTCCGGCGGTTGTTTCCGCCGGTGGCGAGACCTTCATGGTCTACGTCCTCAACAAGAAGGGGGAAATCACCAACGTATTAACGGGGAACAAGTGTGCGTCCGGGACGGGGGAATTTTTCCTCCAACAGTTGCGGCGCATGGATGTCACCCTCGAAGAAGCGGCCCGGTTCGCCGCCACGGAGTCCCCCCACCCGGTTTCCGGCCGATGTTCCGTCTTTTGTAAATCCGACTGCACGCATGCCACCAATAAAGGCATCCCGCGTGCCCAGGTTGCCGCCGGCCTGTGCCGCATGATGGCTCACAAGATTTTGGAGCTTTTGAAAAAAGTCGAAAAACGAAACATCATGATCACAGGGGGGACCGCCAAAAACCGGATGATGACGGCTTTCCTGGAAAAGGAAATTCCGGGATTGATCATCCCCGAAGCAGCGCCTTTCTTCGAAGCGTTGGGGGCGGCCCTGTGGGCCGGCGCCCACGAAACCCTCCCTTTTCCGGGTTTTTCGAACTTGATCCGGGAGGAGGTGGGGGTCTTCGACACCCTGGCCCCCCTTTTGGATTTCACCGATCAGGTCACGTTCAAGACACTGGAAACCGCCTCCCCTGTACCTGGAGATGCCTGCATATTGGGTCTCGACGTGGGGTCCACCACCACCAAGGCGGTGCTGGTGCGAACCCGGGATCATGCCATCCTGGCCTCCATTTATCTGCGCACTTCCGGGGACCCGGTGGGGGCGTCCCGCAAGTGCTATCGGCACGTTCTCGAACAAATCCAAGAACATATGGATCCTTCCCAACTCCGCATCGAAGGGTTGGGGGTCTGCGGTTCCGGGCGCCAGATCGCCGGATTGCACGCATTGACCGAGGGGGTCATCAACGAGATCATCGCCCACGCCGCCGCCGCCGTGTATTTCGATCCGGGCGTGGACACCCTCTTCGAGATCGGCGGCCAGGACGCCAAATACACCTATATCACCAGTGGGGTCCCTTCCGATTACGCCATGAACGAGGCCTGCTCCGCCGGGACCGGCTCTTTTTTGGAAGAATCGGCCCTGGAAACCCTGGGAATCCCCATGGAAGCCATCGCGGAGATCGCCCTTTCCGGCCGGCGCCCCCCCAACTTCAACGATCAATGCGCCGCATTCATCGCCTCGGACATCAAGAACGCCATCCACGAAGGGATCCGGCGGGAAGACATCGTGGCCGGACTCGTTTATTCCATATGCATGAACTACGCCAACCGGGTGAAGGGGAACCGGCCGGTGGGGGAAAAGATCTTCATGCAAGGCGGCGTTTGTTACAACCGGGCCATCCCCCTGGCCATGGCCGCCCTGGTGGGGAAGCCCATCATTGTGCCACCGGAACCGGGCCTCATGGGCGCCTTCGGAGTGGCCCTGGAAGTCGAAAAACGGATCCAAAACGACTTGATGCAAAAAAGTCATGTGGACCTGGCCGCACTGGCCCACCGGGAAGTCGTTTATCGCAGGCCTTTCACCTGCAAAGGCGGGAAAGCAAAGTGCGACCGCCGGTGCCGCATCGCCGTCATTGAACTGGAGAAAAAGCGCTACCCCTTCGGCGGCGCCTGCAACCGGTATTATAACCTGCGCCATCATATCCGTTACGACGTGGAAAAACTCGACCATGTGCGGCGTCGTCAACGCCTTGTTTTTGAAAAATACGCCTCCTCTCCCGATCCTGAAAAAACCGGACCGGTGGCGGGGAGGATCGGTTTCAACCGCAGCTTCCTCGTCAATACCTATTATCCCTTATATGCCGCCTTCTTTTCCAGCCTGGGATTTCAGCCCGTGATCCCGAAACACCCTTCCCAGGAAGGCATCGATTTGAGGGGTGCGCCCTTTTGTTACCCGGTGGAACTGGCCCACGGGTTCTTTTACGAACTCATCATGCCCGAAGACGTCCCCGAAATCCTTTTTCTTCCCCATTTTAAAGCCGTACCCCTTCTGGAAGACAACTCCGGCTCCCAGGTCTGCCCCCTGATCCAGGGAGAGACCTATTATCTTCGCACCACGTTTAAACATCGCCTGGAGCGCCTGAAACAAAAAGGGATTCGGCTGTTGACGCCGGTCATTGATCTGACCTCGGGCCTTGACGCCGCCCGAATCCCCCTGGTGGAAAGCGCTTTAAAATTGGGCGTCTCCAGGACCCGGGCCGAAGGGGCTTTCCAAAACGCCGTGGAGATGCAGCGGGCCTTTCAAGAAGAAGCCCGATCCATGGGCAACGCCGTGTTGAAGGAACTGGAAGCGGATCCCGACAAGACGGCCGTCGTCCTTTTCGGCCGGCCCTACAACGCCTTTTCCGACGAAGCCCACATGGGGATCCCCCACAAGCTGGCCTCCAGGGGAATCCCGGTGATTCCCCTGGACTTTTTACCCATCGACGAGGAGTTCTCCAAAAAACATATGTATTGGGGAATGGGTCAGCTCATCCTGAAGGCCGCCCGCTTCGTCAAAAATCATCCCCAGTTGTTCGGAACCTACATCACCAACTTCAGCTGCGGTCCGGATTCCTTTGTCATCGGGTATTTCCGGGAGATCATGGGGCGGAAGCCCTCCCTGACCCTGGAACTCGACAGTCACACGGCCGACGCGGGCCTGGAAACCCGCGTGGAAGCCTTCCTGGATATCGTGGCCGCCTATCGTCGATTGACGGCACGACGACGGATTCCCTCCACCGCCAACGCCTTCATTCCGTCCAGGGTCGTCCTGGAGAACGGAAAACCCCATGTTATTACCTCTGATCAACAAAAGCTGCCCATGACGGACCCGAGGGTATGTCTTCTCTTTCCCTCCATGGGAAACCTGGCCTCCGAATCCATCACCGCCATCTTTCAAGGCAGCGGTTACGCCGCCAAAGCCCATCCCCCCTCCGACGAGGCGGTTCTCAAACTGGGCCGGGCCCATACCACCTGCAAAGAATGCCTTCCGCTGATCCTGACCACCGGAACGTTGATCAACTACATCCAAAAAGAAAAAAAAGACGATGAGGTTCTCGTCTATTTCATGCCCACCGGCTCGGGTCCCTGCCGGTTCGGCCAGTATTCGGTCTTCATGGAAGACCTGATCCGCCGGTTTCAGATTCCCAATGTGGCCGTGATGTCCTTATCCTCCGACAACGCCTATATGGGGATCGAAAACGGGTTTCAGAAACGGGGGTGGTGGTCGGTGGTGATTTCGGACGCCATGGAAGACATCCGGTCCATGCTCCTGGCCAATTCAAAGGATCCGGAACACGCCATGCACCTGTTTCACGAAGAGTGGAAAAAGATCCTGGAGGCGCTGCGGACCGGGGAGTACGCCAGGATCCGGGATCAGCTTGCCCAAACGGCCCGGTGCTTAAGCGAAATTCCGGTGAAGTTGCCGCCCGAAGAAGTTCCGGTCATCGCCCTGTCCGGCGAAATCTTCGTCCGCCGGGATCATTTGTCACGCCAATTCATCACGGAACGTCTTGCCGAAGCCGGGTTCGCCGTGATCTGCGCTCCCATCGCCGAATGGATGCGCTACTCCGATTATACCTTCAAAAAAGGGTACAGCACCTGTATTCCCACATGGAAGGAGCGGCTCGGTCTATTCATCAAGGAACTTCACATGCGCCGCTATGAGCGGGGAATCAAGAACACCCTTGCCCGGTCCGGGCTCTTGACGCCCACCCTGGTGGATATCGATAAGGTCGTGGCCGCCGCCGCGCCCCACATCGCGCCGGATCTGGCCGGGGAAGCCATTCTCACCGTGGGAAGCGCCATGGTGGATATCGCGGGTCATGCCTGCGGTGTCATCGCCATCGGGCCTTTCGGCTGCATGCCCAACCGGTTGTCCGAGGCCGTCCTCTCGGAGGCCATGACCCGGGAAGAAAAACTGAAGATCAATCCGAACAATCCGCGGTTGAAAGCGATCCTGGCGGAGGTGGAAGACCTTCCCTTTTTGGCCATCGAAAGCGACGGCTCCCCCTTTCCCCAGGTCATCACCGCCAAGCTGGAAGCCTTTTGCCTCAGGGCGAAGAGGCTCCATGAGCGGATGCGCGCGGGATAGACCGATCCACGGGAAGTACCCGGGAATCTCCGAAGCCTTGTCTTCAAAAAGGATTACGTATCGCGACGACCGATGGTGCCTCGGATCCGCCTTTTTTCTTCCGGAAAATCAAACCCCGGCCATATGCCGATGGACTTCAGGATAGTGTTTTGGGGATGGTGTCGGCGAAAAATCGTAAAATAATACGCCGCTTCTTTGCTGTTGATGACGGCGTCGGGATTTTCGGCCCGGATCCGTTCGAAATCGTCATCCGACAGCTCCGCCTCTGCCAGGCGTTCCCCGAGGGATTCACACCCGGCTCCCTGGGTGTATTGCACCTTATCCCGCCAAAGGATCGCTTCGGGGAGTAAACCCGTCCCTGAAAAAGCCTTGCGTAGAATCCATTTTTCGATCTGTCTCCCGTTCTCCCGCCGGATTTTCAGGTCCGGCGCGATTTTCATCCCCAAGTCGATGAGCGCCGTATCGAAAAAGGGCACCCGCAGTTCAAGACTGAACCGCATGCCCATACGGTCCGCCCGCTGCAAATTGATATTGTGAACGCTTTGAATGAGGCGCCGCACTTCACTGTTGATATGATCCGGTTCAAGATGTTTCATGTACTGATAACCCGCAAAGACTTCGTCGGCCCCTTCCCCGGTCAAGACCACCGTAACGTGTTCGGCCGCCGCCTTGCATGTGAAGTAACAGGGGACGGCGCAGCGCACGAGGGAGGGGTCATAGGTTTCCAGCTTCCGGATCACCTCCGGGAGGGCGTCATAATAATCCGTTTCGGTGAAAACGCTTTCATGATGCGTGGATCCGATATGTGCCGCCGCCATGCGCGATGCAATAAGATCGTCGCTTTCATTTCCTGAAGCATCCCGCATGCCCACGGCAACGGTGTGCAGGTGGGGGATTTCTTCGGCGGCTACCGCGGCGATGAGACTGGAGTCGAGACCGCCGCTGCAAAAGGATCCCACGTGAATCTTTCTGTCGGAAAGGAGGCGTTTCCGGATGGCCCGGACAAGGGTATGCCGGACCAAAGCCGCCGTGTCGTCGATGTCGTTTAGAAAGTAATCCTGAACCCGTGGGACTTCGTAATATTGAACGAAACCCTTATCCGGCGTGTAGTAATGGCCGCAAGGAAACTCGTGGACATCCTCGACGCCGGCGCAGCTCATGGCCCCGAGTTCGGAGCTGAAATACAGCCGGTGATCCCGAAATCCATAATACAGCGGCTTGATACCGATGGGATCCCGGGCCAGCATGAAATCCTCCCCGCTGAAAACGGCAAAGGCGAACATGCCGTCCAGGTCAAAGACGCATTCCGGTCCCTTATCCCGGAAAAGATGAAGCACCGATTCCGAATCCGACCGCGTGGTGAAGGTGTGTCGGATCATCAGGCGATTCCGGATCGCCTCGAAATTGTAGATTTCACCGTTGCAGATGATCCCGCTTTTTTTGTCTTCGGACAGAATCGGCTGGTGACCTTTGGCCACGTCCACGATGGATAAGCGGGTATGTCCCAACACCGCCTCGCCGTGAACATGGATTCCCCGGTCATCGGGGCCCCGATGAGGCAGCGTGTCCAGCATTTGATTCACCGTTTCGATATCACGACCGCCGAAACAACCGGCTATTCCGCACATGGGCTGCGTCCTCCGTTAACAACCCCGATGAATAAAGGGGTATAAAGGGGTGAAAACCGCCATTGGGGGGTGGATTAACCCTCCAGGATTTCGAAAATGCCGCAAAGACTGTGCCCCACGCCCATTCCCGACTGCAATTCCATCTCCAGCTTCCGGAGGGAATACCCCAGGTGGGGTTCGATCACGTTGGAGCGTACATCCCCCCACGGAAGCCAGCCGACGCCCTCGATGATGCGCCGCATGGAAATCATGGTTTCTTTTAGCGGCTCCGGATAGAAGGGCAATACGGGGGGTATGGTATGGATTGTATTCTTCTCGGAATCATAATTGGAAAGCAGCGCAATGGTGTAGTCCACCAGGGCGTTGGTGGCCATGAAGAAGCGTTCGAAAAAGTTGTTCAAGTGATCGAAGCCTTCCCGGGGGACGTAGTCGACCTTCAGGCTCTCCAGATCCGTGCGGGTATATCCCTCGAACAGGCTGTTAATGGGATATCGCAGCGGCGTGCAGTTTTTATTGTAATCCCCGGTTTCCAGATGCCGGCCCACCAGAATGGATCGATCGAAATATTTGATCGGACGGATGCGGCACCCGGCTGCGGCGGCAGCGGCATGCATGATCGCCTCGATTTCCTCCTGGCATACCAGCCGCAGGGGAAATTCGGCCACATCCACACGGTCGCGTTCCTCCGGCGGGTAGATGTAGGAGATGCGATAGTTCATGAAGTATTCCCGGTCCACGGGAGCATGCCACAGATCCTGCCATTCGTAGGACCAGCGCCCCAGCCAATCCCCCATGAACAGGGCCCCGGACGGAGCGTGCCGGCAGATGTCCGCCACCAGGCGTATCGATTGCTCCTGGTTGAAATGGGAGAACGTCCCGTAAGACGTAAAATAAAGATCAAACGGGTCCAGGGCTTTGATGCTGTCGGGGAACCCTGCGGTCAAATCTTCCTGGATAAAGTGCATCTTGGGGTTTGTGCCGTAATACTCCTTTGCCTGCTTCAGGAGGTCTTCGTTGATATCCACTCCCAGATACATCTGCAACATGTCGGGCGTAACCGCGGCGGTGATGAATTCGTAGAGACCCGGATCCTTTGTCGTCACATTCGTGATCAAGTCATAGCCGTCACCGCTCCCGCAGCCGATGTCGATAATGCGGATGCGCTCCAGATTCTCGGATTTTCGATGCACCAGATCGTTTAAGGCCGGGCGTAAAAACAACCCCGTAAGTTGATCTTCCCAGAACCGCCGGATGTTGTCGTATTTGCCCAGCAACCCGGACGCTCTGTCGTATTTGCCCGTTGTGGCGGCTTGGGTGTATGCCGTTTTTTCTCCCATGGCCCTTCCCCGCTATTTTTTCATTTCGCGCAGGACGTCGATGGCCTGGAACGCGTCCCGGCAATGGGCGTCGGCACCGATCTCCTGGGCGAAGGATTCGGAAGTGGGGGCGCCGCCGATAAGCACCCGGATTTGATCACGGTTGCCGGCGCTTTTGAGTGCGTCGATCACTTCTTTCATTTCCCACATGGTGGTCGTCAGCAGGGCCGACAACCCCAAATACCTGGCCCCGGTTCTTTCCAGCTCGGCCGCGATCCTTTCGGAAGAAACATCGCTGCCCAGATCCGTCACTTCGAAACCGGCGCCTTTGAGCATGATCCCCACGATGTTTTTTCCGATGTCGTGCAGATCCCCTTTCACGGTGGCCAGCACAAATTTTCCTTTGCTTTCAATCCCGGCGTCCACCAGGTAGGGGCCCAGGATATCCATGGCCACCCCCACGCATTCGGCGGACGCCAGCATATCGGGGATCAGATATTCCCCTTTGTCGAACTTTTCACCGACAGTCTCCATGGACGCCGTCAAGGCATCCAGTACGATCTTTTTGGGGTCGATCTTTTCTTCAAGGGCCTGGGTTACCAGTTCGGTCACGGCGGGCTGTTCTTCGAGTCCTTCGTCAAACCCTTCATCTTCGGCCGTCACACGGCCTTGGATCACGTTGAACCCGATTTTATCGATGAGTTCCTGTGCATTCATGGGGCATTTCTCCTTTTCTCATGACTGGGATGAATTCTTGTTTTATTCAACAGGCCGATACGGGTTCTTCTCAGGGGCTGCCGCGCAGTCCCGGTAAAAGACCGGGAACTTCAGCATAAACCGCGTCAATAATCGCCTCAGGGAGTCGGGAAGGCGGCCGTTTTTCAATCTCCGTCATCCTTTCCAGGGCCTTTTCAATGACCCGATCCCGGCGGTCTTTGGATTCAAAGCGAAACGGTTCGGAAACCTCTCCGGCGTGAATGGCCTTCCGTGCATGCCGGGCAAAGAGGCGATGACTCGACGCCATGACCTTGTTGACCATGGCCACCGCGGCATCCGTTTCTTCGCGGCCGACCTTGGCCTCCCGCAGACAGTGCTTCACCTTGCCAATCATCTCGTCGTCGATGACGGCCTGGACCGGACAAAAGGTGTTGGTGCGATCCAAAAGCCCGAATGCGTAATGGATATACTGGGCGCCGCTCATCCCCATGTAAAGGTGTGTAAAAAGCTTTTCAAAAAGGGCCTGGGACCCGGGGACTTTGGCGTCTCCCACGCCGGCGGTGGAATAACAGGGAATCTCGTAAAAACGCGCCAGTTGGGCGCAATCGATGTTATATTGATTGAATTCCGGACATCCGTATAAATCATGGAGATCGTCCATACGGGCCCGCACCGGGACACTCCCGTACATCACCGGCGCCCCTTCACGAATCAACTGGGTCAACGTCACGCCCGCAAGAATTTCCGCGTTGATCTGAGCCACCATGCCGACTTCCTGAATGGGAGCCGATGACCCGCCCTGGGGAGAAGACGAGATCACCAGCGGAAGACCTGCATTGACAATGTCGAATACCTTGTCGGCGGTGTCGTCCACGATCTGTAACGGGCTTTTGAACAGACACGCGATGAAGGAAATGATGGGATTTTCCTCGAGAGCCTTTTTTCCGCCGGCGATGCACTGGGCCATGCGCACCACGTCGGGGAGGCGTTCCCGTTTTGTGAGCCCGGCCTGGACGTGTTTGGTGATATGGTTGAGGCTGGCAAAGAACTTGTTGACGTCATGGTTGTCCGCATCGATTTCCGGGTCTTGAATATTCAAGGGGCGGATAAAAAAATCGAGATGCTCCAGGTGTTCGCATAAATGGGCGGCCCGGCTCAGCAACGCGGCGGTGCCGCGCTTTTCCTCGAAACGCGGGAGTCGTAAACGCACCGTTGAATCCTTTTCCTCCGTAAAATCCGCCAGCCGGGTTTCGAGCCAAACATTGGCTTCGGAACCGGAACCAAAGTAGACCCGGGGAACGCGTGCATCGAGTTCCAATCGGTTCTCGGGATTTCTGGCCCCCAGCACAAATCGCTTCGGAGCCTTTTGTACGGCTTCTTCCACCAATCCGGCGGGAAGACTCACCCGCCAAACAGTCTGCCCGTATTCGACTTCTTCCCAGACCCGGGCGCCGTGGGTATCAAAAAGTTCGGCGGCCCGCGCGTTATGACACCAGATCCCCGGTTCGTTTAAAATCCGCAAAGACGCTTCATGGAGCCGCTGAATTTGGTCTGCGTCCAACCGTTCATATGGTTTGACCCGGGTTCCCGGGCGAAAACGGGTTTCCAAGAAAGTCCTCCTTTTATGGCTGGGTTTTTCGTCGATACATCCGCGTGTACCGGCGGAAGTGTCGGTCTTTCCCCATCAGGGCAACACCGGTGCGCACCGCGGTCATGAGCGTTTTATCCAGGGGATCCAAGATTACGGCGTCGAGCCCGGCATAGATCGCCATGTGCAAAAACGCGGCATTCAGGTTCGATCGGGCCGGGAGTCCGAAAGAAACATTGGAAAGTCCCAGGGTGATCCTGGCTTCGGGAAACGCCGCTTTGACGGCGCTCACGGTTTGGAGGGTGATTTTCCCCTGCCGCCCGTCGGTGCTGACCGGAAGGACCAAAGGATCAAAAAAAATCTTTTTCATGGAGATTCCCTCTGCCCGGCAATGGGCCGCAATCCGGCGGCAGGCGGCAATCCGCCTTTTGACGGTTTTGGGAATGCCGGTTTCATCCATGGCCAGGGCGACCAGGGCGGCATCGTAGCGTCGTGCCAGGGGGATGATCGTTTCGAGGGCTGTTTCATCGGCTTTGACGGAATTGATCATGACCTTTCGATCCTTGCATGCCGCAAGTCCGGCTTCCAGGACCGCCGGATCGGCGCTATCGATGCTCAACGCTTTGTCGGTGGCGGCTTTGATGACATGCACCGCCCAACCCATGGCGTCGATTTCATCCTCCCGGGTGCCGCTCCCCGTCCCCACATTCACATCGATATAGTGTGCACCGGCACGGGCCTGCTTCCGGGCCAGCCCCGACAGATCCCGGCCATTCCGATTTTCGATGATCGCTTTGATTTCCGGGATGGTGGCATTGATCTTTTCTCCGACAATTCTCATGATCCGTTTTCTCCAGCCGGTTCCAAGGATTCCATGGTAAATGCCTTGAGACCCGGGATCTCTTTCATGATGCGGCGGCGCACGTCCTCCGAAACAACCGAAGCCGGCGGGTGGTCTAAAATCCGCCGCACCCTTTCCGCTGCCCGATTGCGGGTGTCTTTTGCCCCGCCTTGAACCCATGCCTGCCGATTTTCGCGGTCGCTGAGTTTGGGGAGAAAATGTTCTTTCCGCATGTGCCGCCGGGTGTGGCGGGACGATACAAAGTGCCCGCCGGGCCCCACCTTTTTCAACAGGTCAAAGGCCAGGGTCTCCTCATCCACGCGGATGCCTTCCACGGCCCGCATGACCATCCCGATGATCTCATCGTCGATGACCAATTTATCATAGGATGCGGTCATGCAGAATTCCAGGAATCCGGCGGCGTCATGAATAAAATTGGCGCCTGCAAGGGCCGTCAGGAGGTTGGTGATGGCCGATTCGTAGCCGGCCTGGGCATCGTTCACCTTGGCGTCCGACATGCCGGCGGTGGCATAGATGGGGAGTTGATAAAACCGGGCCATCTGGGCCGCCGCGGCGTTGATCAAGCCCATTTCCACCGCACCGGCCAGATACTTCATATCCCGCAGATCCGTGATGGAAGAGATGCAACCGAACAGCACCGGTGTTCCAGGGTTGACCAGTTGGGTCAACATGACACCCGTAAGGGTATCCACACAATCCACCACCAGGTTCCCGGCCAGAGTGATGGGGGCGGTGGCGCCGCATAAGGGTTCGGCGGGGACCACCAGAGGAATTCCGTTTCGGGCCACCTCGATGGCAAGCCGGCCGTAGTCTTCGTCGATTTTAAAGGGGCTGATGATGCAGGTGACCATAGAAATAAAGGGGCGGGTCAATAATTTTTCCCGGGAGCCCGCGATCATCTCGGCCATTTTGATGACATTCCGGATCCCCTCCACCGAGTATACACCGCCCATGACGTGTTTTCGGGTATGGTTCAGTGCCGCACCGAAACGGTTGACATCGATATGAGTGGCGTCCACATCGTGGGGAAACACGTTGAGCATATAAAAATGGATGTTCTCCAAGGCATCCACCACCCGGGCCATGTCGATGATGTCTTTGAGTTCCGACGGCCGGGAATCGTTGCTCCCCGGGTCCTGAACATTCAGGGCCGTCCCGCCGGTACCCAGATAAACGCGGGTGCCGCCGATTTCACAATCCAGGGAACCGTCCGGCGCCCGCCCGCACAATCGAATCTTGTCGGGGGCTTTTTCCACAAGCTCCATGACCATGGCCTCGGAAAATTTGACGATGCGGCTGCCCTCATCCACGTCGGCACCGGCCGCTTTGAATCTTTTTCTCGCCTCGGCGTGATTGACCTGCACCCCGACTTCTTCGAAAACCCGGATGACCGTGGCATGGATATGTTGAATATCCTCATCGCTCAGGGGGTTATACATCCCGCCGTGGAGTCCTTTTCGCATGATCCCTTTTCTCCTAATGCGGACGCGATGAAACGCGTCCCTCCGTTGTTGTGGTGTAGCGGATGGATTCCTTTACCGCCTTGCGATGCAGTCGGTCTTTGCACAATGATCGCAGGGGTTATACGCGGCTTCCGGGCTTTCGGCCGGATGATCGAGTACGCCGAATACACCGGAGACGGATTTCCGGGGCATCATCAGAAATGTATCACTGAGCCCTACACCCAGGGTGTTTTTTTTATCGAACCGCTCGAAGATCTTTTTTTGCTCGGGAAGGGGCCAATCACAGTATCCCGGGCTGAAACGCCGGGTGACGGATTTTCCGTTCCGCGCAAAACGACCCGCCATCCGCCGGTGGAACTGATCCACCACGTCCTCCACCGACAGGGAGGCCATCACATCGAGCACATACGCATCCGCATAACGGTCTTTTTCCATAATCCGCGCGATTTCTTTTTCAAGCCCGGGGCCGATGGTGGCGATGAAGATAAAGACCATGGACGCGTCTTTGAGGGTTCGGGCCAATTTGACACTGTTAAAAGACGTCCCGTTGACAAGGATCACCTGTTCTTTTGTTACCCGATCCACACGCTCTGAACGAAAATTCACCCGGGGTGCCGCCAATCGATCGACACGATCCGACAAGCCGTCCACACGACGTTCCACCGAATCCGTCATTGCGGTTTTTTTCTTTCGTGCCGGCGCACCCATAAAACACGCCAGTCGATGCATATCCAGATCGTGATGGAAATCGGTGATGACCATACCGTTGGCGCCTCCTTTGTGAAAATCGGTGTCCCCCCACGCATGGATCTTGAAATCGAGTTTGCCATGCGCTCGGGTAACGAAAATCCGACGTAAATATTTCTTACTGGAAACAGTTTTTCAGATGTGCCCCGGTTTGGAGCGTTGCCGGGATCCCCTGAAATGTCGAAGATGCTGCCCGGTCAAGGGTTATTTTTATATATGACCGTATGCATTGATTCCTATATATATTTTGGGGGATATAAAGTCAAGCATTTTTTTTAAATCGAATGTTTTTGGTTTAAAAACAAAATAAATTTAGGCCTATGCCCATGAATTTCGCCTGTTTACTCCAATTAAGGCTTCATTTGGCGACCGCCCCTCTTGAGTCCGCCTTGAGAGATGGGACTTGCGCAAAGCGTTCCGGTAACATATTATTCATTGTGCTGAATGGTATATTTAAGTTTTATTTGGATTTTATTTATTGTATACGATATATAATTTAGGGGTATAAACGATTGCGTCCCTTGAACGGTGAAAACCGATCCATAGAAAACCGTTTGTCCGTCATGGATCCGGAAGAAGTAGTTTACAACGTGGCGCAGATACACTACAAGCGCTGCCATCCTTGTAGTGTCGCCACCTGATTTTTGGGGTCGAAAGGAGAGAGGAATGAAAAGCGAGTGGAACGACATCCCCAACAACATCACCCCCGAGCAACGTTGCCGGGAAATTTTAATTTATATCCGAAAAATCATGCAGGCCATCGCCCTTTACTCAAGGGATTTGAGCCGTAAATACGGGCTCACCGGTCCCCAGTTGGTGATCCTCAATGAAATTTCAAGACGCGGTCATATCCCGGTGACGGAACTGGCCCGCTCCATCAGCCTGAGCCAGGCCACGGTCACGGATATCTTGAACCGCATGGAAAAAAAGGGTCTGGTCGTCAAAAAACGCAGCGAAAAAGACAAGCGCCTCATTATCATCGAAACCACTGAGACGTGTCTTTCCATCCTCGACAACGCCCCGCCGCCGTTGCAGCAGACGTTCATCGAGCGGTTTTCCGAATTGGCAGAATGGGAACAAATGATGATTTTAAGTGCCTTGCGGCGGGTGGTGGATCTCATGTCCGCCCAAAAAATGGATGCCGCCCCGTTTCTCTCTTCGGACATTGCATAACGGTGTAAAGCCGGCACACGTTTTCTTTGTCTGAAAACAAGGCGCCGGATGTCCCGTTATCGTTGCCCTGAAGGGCAGCCGGCGCGGCTATGTCCTGGAAACGGGGATCGTGGTCATGGAAGATGATGTAAAAAACCTGTTGCAAAACCCGGATATCCGCAAAGCGTACCTCGGAGAATAACCCGCCCTTTTCATCTCCCCTTTTTCTTTACTTAAGGGGAAAAGAATTTTGATTGACAGCTATATGATCATGGGTTAATATATAAAGGATTTTATGATTTACGATTTAATTGTTTATAGTTCAAACAATCATACTGGGTGAACGATCGTCACTGAAAGTCGTTAGGGAGGGGCAGCGGGCATCCCTCGCCTGTTTCATGCCCTTTTTGTTTTCCCGGATTTAATCGAGAAAGGTCTCTGAATGACGGAAAAGATCGTTGTTAAAAATCTGTATAAAATTTTCGGAGGCGATCCCCAGCCGGCTTTTGAACTCTTGAAAGCCGGCAAAAACAAAGACGATATTTTCACGCAAACGGGTCTGACCATCGGGGTACAGGATGCCCAGTTCGGCGTGAATGCAGGAGAAGTCTTCGTCGTCATGGGGCTTTCCGGATCGGGGAAATCCACATTGGTGCGGATGCTCAATCGATTAATCAAACCCACATCCGGGGAAGTCTGGATTGACGGAGAAAACATCACCAAGATCGATGAAAAGCGGATTATCGAACTTCGGCGGAAAAAAATGGGGATGGTTTTTCAGACCTTCGCCCTGATGCCGCACCTGACGGTGCTGGAAAACGCCGCTTACGGCCTCCGGGTGGCCGGGATTCCGAAAGAAAAGCGCAACCAGGCCGCTTTGGAAGCCCTGCGCCAGGTGGGGCTGGAGGCGCACACCGAAAGCTACCCCCAGGAACTATCCGGGGGCATGCAGCAGCGTGTGGGGCTGGCCAGGGCTTTGGCGCAGAACCCCGATATTCTCCTGATGGATGAGGCCTTTTCCGCCTTGGATCCCTTGATTCGTGCTGAAATGCAGGACGAGCTCCTCAAACTCCAGGAAGAACACGAACGCACCGTCGTTTTCATCTCCCACGATCTCCATGAAGCCATCCGGATCGGGGACCGCATCGCCGTCATGGAAGGCGGGCGCATCGTTCAAATCGGGACTCCCGATGAAATCCTGAAAAACCCCGAAGACGAATACGTCCAGGCGTTTTTCCGCGGCGTGGATCCCACGACGGTCTTTACCGCGGGCGATATCGCCCGAAAGAGTCAAAGAACCCTGCTGCGCCACAAAGGAGAGGGGCTCCGGGCCTTCCTCGAGCAAATCCAGGAAGATGACCGCGACTTCGGCTATGTTTTGGACCGGCAAAGACGGTTTCAAGGGGTCGTTTCCACCCAATCCCTCGTGGAAGCCATTGAAAGCGGCCACAATGGGGTAGAT
Source organism: uncultured Desulfobacteraceae bacterium (assembly GCA_964596535.1). Lineage (GTDB taxonomy): Bacteria > Desulfobacterota > Desulfobacteria > Desulfobacterales > UBA2156. Next base: position 2,353 of record CAZQUR010000006.1, on the reverse strand, counting down.
AAGGCGTATTTAAACGATATCGAAACCGTAAATACGACTGTCCCGCTGCGGGAAATGCTGGCCCTGGTGCGAAGGATGCCCTGTCCCGTTCCGGTGGTGAACGAAAAGAACGTTTTTCAGGGGGTGGTTTCAAAAAATACGTTTTTGAGAACCATCGAACAGGGATACGCCGAATACAGCGAATAAGAAAAACGTCTTCATCAATCAATCGGAGGCCATAGATGCTCCTTGATTTCGACAAACATAAAATTCCCATGGAAAAGGTCATCGAAAGCGCCGTAAACTGGCTGGTGGACAATTTCAGGTCCCAGTTTCAGGCCATCAAATGGCCGGTGGAAAAAACCCTGAACGGCATCGACGGCATGCTGCAAAGCATTCCGCCCATCATTCTCATTGCCGCCCTTTTGATCGTGGCCTGGCGTGCGGCCGGATGGAAAATCGGCGTATTTACCGCATTGACACTGCTGTTGATCGGATTTTTAGGCTTCTGGGAAGACGCCATGACGACGCTGGCGATGGTGGCCAGCGCCGTCCTTTTCTGCACCGTGGTCGGCATCCCGCTGGGGATCCTTGCTTCAAGGAGTGATCGCTTTACGTCGTATATACGGCCGGTTCTCGATGCCATGCAGACCACGCCGGCCTTTGTCTATCTGGTCCCGGTGGTCATGCTTTTCAGCATCGGAACCGTTGCCGGGGTCATCGCCACCATCGTGTTCGCCATGCCGCCCATCATCCGGCTGACCAATTTAGGGATCCGGCAAGTCCCGTCCGACGTGGTGGAAGCGGCCAGGGCGTTCGGGTCGACCCAAAACCAGATCCTTTTCATGGTTCAGTTCCCATTGGCCCTTCCCACCATTATGGCCGGACTCAACCAGACCATCATGCTTTCCTTGTCCATGGTGGTCATCGCCGCCCTCATCGGTGCGGGCGGTCTCGGCGTTCCGGTGTTCGAAGGCCTCAACTCCCTTCGAGTGGGCCTGGCCGGCATCGGAGGGATTTCCATCGTGCTGCTGGCCATGATGCTGGATCGGATTACCCAGGCACTGGGGGAAACGAGACGGAAAATCATGAAAGATTCTGAATGAAAGGGGGCGATAACGAAGTTTATACTGAACCGACCGTACATTCATCCACTCAATGAAAAATGCAAAGGAGGAAGTTAACAATGTTAAGATCGAAATGGATTCAAATGGTCATCTGTTTGATTACGATTCTCGGTATCGCCGGGTTCTACGGCGTGCCGACCACGGATGCGGACAGCCGGATGCCGGGCAAAGGCGTCACGGTAAAGCCGGCCCGGGCCACATGGGACACGGGGTTTTTCCTGGAAGCCGTTTACAGCCGTGCGCTGAAACATCTCGGATACACCGTCGAGGACCCCAAAAAGCTGTCCAATCCCATATTTTATCAATCCCTGGTCAACGGAGACGTGGATTTCTGGGCCAATGGGTGGTTTCCGCTGCACAACACCCAGTTGCCGGATAACTTTAACGAAAAGGCAGCCCTGGCGGGAACCGTGGTCAAAGCCGGCGCCCTGCAGGGATACCTGGTGAGCAAACGGGATGTGGAAAAATTCGGCATCAAATCCCTGGACGATTTCAAGCGGGAGGATGTCAAAAAAGCCTTCGACAGCAACGGCGACGGCAAGGCCGATCTCGTGGCATGCCCGCCCGGATGGGGATGTGAAAAGGCCATCACGCAGCACCTGGAGGCGTATGGCCTCAACGATCATATCAACCCGATCAAGGCCAGTTACACCGCCGCCATGGCCGATGCCCTGGCGCGGTATAATTCCGGGGATCCGGTCTTTTTCTATACATGGACGCCCAATTGGACCGTGAACCGCCTGAAACCCGGGGAAGATATCCTTTGGATCAATGTACCGGATAAAAATGAAAAAGCGGCATCCGGCATCCCGGGGGCCGTCACCGATCCGATCCGCATGGGCTTTCCGCCCAACGACATCAACGTCGTGGCCAACAAGAAGTTTTTGGCTGAAAATCCGGCTGCGGCAAAGATGTTCCAGGTCATGTCCATTCCCCTGGAGGCGATTGCCCGGCAGAACAATCGCATGAACGCCGGCGAAAATACCCAGGAAGACATCGAACGGCATGTGACGGAATGGATCGCCTTGAACCAGGATACCTGGAACGGCTGGCTGGAAGCAGCCCGAAAAGCCGCAAAGTAACACCAGGGCGAAAGATCGAACCAAAAAAGGCCCGGCCACCCGCCGGGCCTTTTTTCGTGCAGAATTGAAGGACATGCGTCTTTTTCCACCAATTCCCGACATTGATGGAATCGTAAAAACCCGGAATCTCCCTCTCCCTTGAGGGAGAGGGTTGGGGTGAGGGTG
>CAZQUR010000005.1:0-58559 GCA_964596535.1 uncultured Desulfobacteraceae bacterium | reverse complement strand
CCTCAGAATTTGCGCGCCTTGCATCTGGAGCTTTTTACTTTGCCATCCCAAATTCGGCTTTTTACGATTCATCTTCCCTTCCATTATAATTTCATGCAATATCAGGTTCTTACAAAGTTATCCGCAATGGAGAGGACCGTTCCCGGAGCCGGGATTTCAATTCCGGGCGCCAAAAAACCGGTTGACCCGAAACGCCGCCGATGCTATTCTTCAACCTCATAGGAGGGATGGCCGAGTGGTTGAAGGCGACGGTCTTGAAAACCGTTGAGCGAAAGCTCCGTGGGTTCGAATCCTACTCCCTCCGCCAGACCGGGAGGGGGCGGGCACCCACGGGTGCCGTACCCTATGGTTTCCGGAGAGGTGGCCGAGTCGGTCGAAGGCGCTCGCCTGCTAAGCGAGTATACTCTGAAAGGGGTATCCCGGGTTCGAATCCCGGTCTCTCCGCCATTTCTTCTTTCTCCCCTATTGCGCCCTTTTCATAAAAAGGACCCCGCACCATCCCTGGTCGCATCCAATCCAACGCCTGGAAAAAATATCCGGAGGATAACGGTCCACCAGCCGCTTTATTTCCTCCTCCCGGACCCCGGAAAGGACCACCCCGCCCCCTTTTTCCGTCAAGGACTGTATGGTCGGCGCCAGCGAAACCAGTGTCGGGAATCGGAGATTGGCGGCCACCAGAGAAAAGGGGCCGCATTGGGCATCCGCCGGTTTTTCGGAGACCCGGATCCTGTCCTCCAGGCCGTTGATCATGACGTTTTCCCTTGCTTCGAATCGGGCGCAGGGATCCGTATCGATGCCCACGCCGAAGGTCATGCCCAGGCGCACGGCGGCGATCATCAACACACCGCTGCCCGTTCCGATGTCCAGTACGCGCGTCTTTTCCCGATGGTGCCGGCCGAAAGCGCTTTGAACGGCTGTTTCGATTCCCGCCAGCGCCAACCGGGTGGAGGCATGGTCTCCGGCCCCGAAGGCGCTTCCCTGGGCAAGGGAAACCACGACTTCACCCGGCCGGGGGGAATAATTGAATCGGGGAGGCGTCAACACCAGCCCTTTTGAAATGCGGACAAGTCCCTGGACGGAAGGCTCCAGGAAAGAACATCCCATCCGGTAGGTATATTGCAGTGTGCCCTCATTGATGAGTGCCCTGACGGCCCTGCGAAGCACCCGGCTTTCCCGTGGCTTCCCGACGTTCAGGGCTTTCTCCACATCCGCCGGCGTCCATCGCTTGGGGGAATGTAGAACCAGCCGCCGGATGCGGCTTTTGAAAAAGTCGTCTTCCCCGCCGGCGTGTTCGTTTCCCGCATTCATTCGGTTACCGGCGTGTTTCTTTTTCCAAAAGCGCCCGGTACCACAGGGAGAATTCGTACATGCCCAGGTATCGATCATCTCCGTTGACGATGCCCATGGCCATATCCAGTACGCCCTGCCCATAGGCGTTGGAATAGGTCTCGGGAGACCGGGTCTGCAGAAACTCCTTGACCAGCATGGCCGTTGTGCGGCGGGTTCGGTCTCTTCGAATGTCGATGGGGTCCTTGGGTTCTTCAAAGGGATCCCACTTCTCGTAGCCCCTTTTAAGGATGTGCTGGCGGCGCTTTTCCGACATGCTGTCGAAAATGCTCCGTTTTCGTCTTTGGGCGTCCTCCGATTCTCGACTCATCCTTTCCGTCCTTCTTTGTTTTCCTCCGATGGATCGGTGCCCACCCCGAGATATTGGGCATCATAATCCGTCAGAAGCGCCATGGAGAGGGGAACCAGCATTTCATGGAGTTTGGGATACCGGGTCTGGAGGGCTTGGACGATTTCCGCCGACAGGGCGAAGAGTTTCCGTTGCACCGTTTCCAGATTGACCGTGGGATACGCCTTTCCTTCATAAAACCCGGAACGGCCGCAGGTGTGGCTTATTCCGCCGATGGCCGTGGGGAGTCCGTACAGCCGGCAGGTGACGGGCCGGAAGGGATACAGATCACAGGTCTCTTTTTCGTTCAACAGGGGGCAGCGGATGCGTTCGGCGGCCAATTCCACGAGGATTTCCGTCTCCGACTTCCCCGCTTCCCGATCGTTGGCCGCCTTTTTTTTGATCTGAAACGCTTTTCGATCGGCCCGGTTCGCTTTTTCCAGAATCCGCTCCCGCGCTTTGCCCTGGAACCGTCGGTTGAATTGATGGTTGATATAAAGCGCCTCCACCAGGGAGAGATCGAAAATCGCATGGCAACAGTCGGCGCACTTGAGGGTGCAGGTCACCCCGTGCGGATATTCTTTCTTGATGCGATCGAAGGTGGCGTCCACGACGGCCAGCAAGGCTTCATATTTGTTGAAAAACGGTGAAAAATCAAAATCCATTCGGTTGTCTCCCCTCCGACGGCGTTTTCCGTCGAGCATTTTTCCCAAATGTTCCACGTGGAACATTTGCGGCGGGGTCACCATCATTTTTAAACCCAAGATCCAAGAGATGGCGCCCCATAACATAATCCATCCTCATTTTCCGATGCAAAAACGGCTGAAAACAGCATCCAATACATCCGGGCGAAGGGTTTCCCCCAGGATCTCGTTCAGCGCGTCCATGGCATCGTTAACGTCCATGCAAACCAGTTCCGGCGATCGGCCCAAAGAAAAGCCGTCGGAGGCGGCCCGCGCGCTTTCCAACGCCCGCCCCAAGGCTTCTTTCTGCCGTAAATTGGGAACGAGGGGATCTTCCAGGCGGAAGGCGGTTTCCCCCAAAACCTGTTGAACCATTTTTTCCTTTAAGACATCGATCCCCCATCGATGCAATGCGGAAATGAACGCCACCGGAACCTTCTTCCAGGCTTCCGGGATTCCCGGGCGCCATTCGGGATCCACCCGGTCCATTTTGTTGATCACCAAAAGCGTCGGATTCTCGAAAACCGGCATCCTTTCCCGTTGGAGGGTTTCCGGACAAGCGGCATCCACCATGAAGAGCAACAGGCCGGCTTCTTCTATCTTTTCCCGGGTGCGTTGAATGCCGATTTGTTCCACCGGATCCCGGGTTTCCTGGAGTCCGGCCGTGTCCACAATCGTGGCGTGTACTCCGAAAAGGTCCAGGGGTTCTTCGAGAAAATCCCGGGTCGTTCCCGGATGCGGCGTGACAATGGCCCGCTCCCGATCAAGGAGACAATTCATCAGGCTCGATTTTCCCACATTCGGCAGGCCCGCCACCACCACTCGGATCCCTTCCCGAAAAATCCGGCCCTGTTCGTATTGGGTCAACAGGGATTCCAGCGGGGAAAGGACGTGCTGGTGTATCCGCTCCACCGCCGTTCCCGGGTCGATCAAGGCCTCCGACTCTTCCGGAAAATCGATGGCGGCCGTCATCTCGGCCGACAGATCCAGCAAAACGGCGCGGCACGCCTCGATTCTTTTCCTCAGCCCGCCGTGGATCTGGGCGGCGGCGATCTCGAGGGAGGCACGGCTTTCCGCGCTCACGATCTCCATGACGGCCTCGGCCTGGCTGAGATCGATGCGGCCGTTGAAAAAGGCGCGCCGCGTGAATTCCCCGGGATCCGCGGGACGGGCACCCCGGGCAAGGACCAGTTCAAATATCGCTCGCAGGACGGCCGGTCCGCTGTGGGTGTGGATTTCCACCACATCCTCCCGGGTATAGGACCTGGGGCCTTGCATGTAGACCATCATCACTTCATCCAGGATCCGGCCGGATCCTGGATCCCGGATCCGGCCGTAGTAAAAACGGTGGCTTTCGTAGGAACCGGTGCTTTTTCCGGAAGGGGGATGAAACAGGGTTGTGGCGATATCCAATACCGCGTTTCCCGACATCCGGAGAATTCCGATCCCGCCGCGGCCGTAGGGGGTGGCGACGGCGGCAATGGTGTCAGAATTCATGGGGTTTGTCCGCTCAGGATTTCGGATCGGAAGGCGGTCGTTTTCGCGGATAGATGAACAGCTTCTTGAGCGCGCCCCCTCCTTTGCTGTGGGTGCGTACTTCCTGGTCGTTTTTCAGGGCGAGATGAACGATCCGCCGGTCCGAGGCGTTCAGGTCTCCCATGGTCACCGGCTTTCCCGTTTTCTTGACTTTTATAGAGATCTTTTCGGCCAATCGCTGGAGGCTGACGCGCCGGTTTTGCTGATAGCCTTCCACGTCCACGCGTACGCGGATCCGCTGTTCACTTTTTCGCTGGACAATTTTTTCCAAAAGATACTGGATGGCATCCAGGGTCTGGCCTCTTTTTCCGATCAAAAGCGCACTGTTTCCCCCCTTAACATGATAAAAGAGCCCCTCCGGGCTTGTTTTCACGACGATTTGTGCATCCGTGGTAATGCTGTTGACGATGTGGCGGAGGGCTTCTTCCCCCTCCGCGGCAAGGAGGGCATCGCCGGTCGGTTCCCGGGCTTGTTCGCGGGTTTCTTTCTCTTCCGCTTCCCGTGCGTTCTCCGGGGATGTCTCCGGCAGCGCGTCTCCTTCGACGTCCGGGTCTTTGGGTTCCACCTTGGCTTCCCCGGGTTCCATGGATCGCACCAGCGTTACTCGGATGCGGGCTTTCTTGGATCCCACCAAACCGAAAATACCGGTGGATCCGTAACTAATGACGTCATATTTGAGTTTTCCTTTGGGGACGTTCACCACCCTGCAGGCCTTTTCAACGGCCTGATCGACATTTTTTCCTTCAAATTCCAAAAGTTGTGGCATACAGCCTCCGTTGTCAGGCGGACTTCTTGGTCACGTAGTACTGCTGTCCGATGGAAAACAGGTTGTTGACCAGCCAGTACAAAACGAGCCCGGAGGAAAAATTGATAAAAATAACGGTGAAGACCAGGGGCATGAGCATCATCATCTTGGCTTGACTCGGATCTCCCGGCGGCGGCGACATTTTTTGCTGGAGCAGCATGCTTGCGCCCATAACAAGTGTCAAGACCGGAATCCCGTAAGGGGGTTGCATGAAGGGAACAGAAAAGTCGAATCGAAACAGGCGGTCCGGTGCACTCAGGTCATATATCCATCCGAAAAAGGGGGCATGCCGCAGCTCGATGGCTTCATAGAGCATCCGGTACAATGCAAAGAAGACCGGGATCTGGGCGACCATGGGAAGGCATCCGCCCAACGGGTTGATTTTATAGGTCCGATACAGATTCATGATCTCTTGCTGTTGCTTCTTCTTGTCGTTTTTATACTTTTCCCGGATCTCCGCCATGAGGGGCTGGAGCTTCTTCATGTCGCTCATGGATTTATAGCTCTTGTTGCCCAAGGGCCAAAGAAGGACCTTGGTCAACAGGGTCAAGACGATAATGGCCACTCCGTAATTGGGGATGACCCGGTAGATCTGGTTCATCAACCACACGCACGGCTTGGCGATGAAATCAAACATTCCGAAATTGACGGCCTCATCCAGTTCATAGCCCGTCTCTTTGAGTACGTTCGTGTTTTTGGGTCCGATAAAGAGGCGGTAATCAAAGCGCTGTTTCTCCCGGGGCCCCAATGTCACGGAAGGCTGGACAAACTGGGCCTGGATGATCCCGTTTTCCCGGGCATAAAACCGGGCCTGTCCCTCTTCGTTGGCGGGGGGAACCGCCGCGGACATGAAATACCGGTCCTCGATGGCCCACCATTTCACGCTTCCCGGCAAAAGGGGGCTTTCTTGAATTTTCTTGATTTCCACCTCTTCGACGCTGTTTTGGACCATGGCGCTGGGGCCTGTGAAGCCGTATCCGCCGCGTTCCGATTCATCGAGCTTGCGGTACAGGGAAAGGGCGACACGATCCGTCCATGGGGCATCGCTTCCGTTTTTCACACCCACCCCAAGGTCGATGAGGTAGCTTTTCGGAGAAAAAGTGTACCGTTTTTCCATCACCATTCCGTTAGGGGAACGCCAAGAAAAGGTAATGTGCTTCACGGCATCGGTCACACGGATCGTATCCTGGGGGACATCCGCTGAAAATCCGGCGTCCTCGAGTCCGGCCATGGATTTGTTCTCAAGGTCGACGCGCAACGCCCCGAAAGGATTTTCTTCGGAAACGAGGGTCTTCAGTGGAGAATCCTTTTCAGCGCTTTTGCGGTAATGCTTCAGCGTGAATTCCCGGATCACCCCGTTTTTTTCGGAAAGTTTCACCCGGTAAAGGGGTGTTTCCACTATGATGGTGCGCATGGGCCGTTCCAGAACGGGGGGGGCAGTCCGGGCATCTTGTTGTGAAACCGGTTCTTTGATCTCCGGTTTTACACCCGTTGCGAAGGTGGATTCCGGGCGCGTTTCCTGCGTCTCCGGTTGACCGGGGCTTTGGGGGGGGTGTGTTTCCACAAAGAAAAGGTTCCACACCAGAAAAACAAGAAACGATAGGGCAATGGCGATGATGACACGGCCTTGTTCCATGAAGGATTCCTCACTTGTTGTTCATTGGCGAATCAACCGGTTGACGGCGTCGCCTGCTGTATTTTTTGGATTTGATCTGTGGGGAACGGGATCCACGCCACCGGGATGCCAGGGATGACATCGGCAAACCCGCTTCACCGCCAAGACCGACCCGGCAAGAACCCCGTGTCGCCGGATCGCTTCATGGGCATAATCCGAGCAGGAAGGGTAAAAGCGGCAGGCAGGACCCAGCACGGGAGATAGAATCCACTGGTACCCCCGGATGATCCACAGGGGAACGTGTTTAACGAAACGGATCGTTTTCAATTTGGCATCAAAGCGCCTGTGTTGTGAGTCGATGAAACACCGCAGTGAATTCGGAAAGCATTCTTCTTGATTCCAATCCGGCCGCCTCTTTTTTTACAATGATATTCATGTCCCAGTGTCCCTTGAAAAGATGCCGGTGCAACCGGAAAAATTCCCGCGCCAGACGCTTGATCCGGTTACGTTCACAGGCGTTTCCCACGTGTTTTCCGGCGGTGATCCCCAGGCGGGAGTTCTCGGTGGTGCCGGGTGCAATGATCACCGTGATCAGGGGGGTCCGTACCGCCCTTCCCTCGGATTTGAGGCGCATGAAATCACGGTGTTTCAGCGACCCCCGGGCCCGGGAAAACGTATGTTGTCGCACTTTCGGCAAACCGTATCCAAAAGGACTACAAGGCGAGACGTTTCCTTCCCTTTGCCCGGCGACGGTTGATAATCCGGCGTCCGGCCCGGGTGGACATGCGGCTCCGGAATCCGTGGTTTCTCGCCCGACGTATCCTGCTGGGTTGATAGGTTCTTTTCATCATTGCCATCCTTGTTGCAAAAGATTTAAACGATTAAACTTTTTATATAACCATTTCTTTTTAAAATCGTCAAGGGCCAATCCGTGTTTTGAAAAAAGGTTTCTGAATAAGGACGCACTCCCCGTCATTTTGTCACTTCCATGACGTCGAATTTTTCCATGTGAAACAACGGTTCCGGATAAATCTCCACGGTTTTTTGCAAGCGTTCTTCCAGGGTCCGGATAAGACGGTTTTCGGGTCCGTGAAGCATTTCGGCGATTTCCGGATGGACCTTGAGAATGAGCCGTGTCCCCGGAAGGTCCCGATTCCCCTTGAGGATTTCCCGAAATATCGTATAGCAGATGGAGGTTCTGGAAAGCAAATACCCTTCCCCGTCGCAATACAGACACGGTTCACATACGGTATGGGTGAGGGACTTGCGGGTCCGTTTGCGCGTCATCTGCACCAGCCCCAGATCCGATATGGGAAGGGTGTGAGTTTTGCTCCGGTCCTTTTTCAGGGCCTCCTGAAACGCCAGAAAGACCTTGTCCTGGTGGGCTTTTTTTTCCATGTCGATGAAATCAACGATGATGATCCCGCCCAAGTCCCGTAGTCGAATCTGATATGCGATCTCTTTGACCGCCTCCAAATTGGTCTTTAAGATGGTCTCTTCCGGGTTGTGCGTTCCCACGAAACGGCCGGTATTGACGTCGATGGCCACCAGGGCCTCCGTGTGCTCAATGACGATATACCCGCCGGATTTCAGCCACACTTTTCGTTTCAGGGCACGGGAAATGTCGCCTTCCAGATTGTAGGCGTCGAAAATCGGCTCTTCCCCTTCATAGAGTTCCACGGCCCCGATCAATCCGGGCATCGACATCTCCAAAAACGACAGTACCGATTCGTACGCCTGGGGGTCATCCACCACGACCCGCTCCACTTCATGGGTCATGAGATCCCGTACGGCCCGCAGGATGACGTTCAACTCCTGATGGAGGAGGGAAGGGGCGGCGGTGGCTTTGAATTTTTTTTGAATATTCTCCCAGAGTTTTTTTAAAAACACCATTTCATTGGTGATTTTTTCCGCGTCGGCATCCTCCGCGGCGGTCCGCAGGATGTATCCGTAATCGTCGGTCCGAATCGTCTCCAACACATTTTTCAGCCGGGTGCGTTCCGCTTCGTCTTCGATCCGCCTGGAAACGCCGATATGGGAGGCATGGGGCATGAGGACCAGGAATCGGCCGGGGAGGGAGATGCGCGATGTCACCCGGGCTCCCTTGGTCCCCAAGGGGGATTTGGCTGCCTGCACCATGACCTCCTGTCCCTCCTTCAGCAGGTCCTGGATGTGCATCCCCTTTTGTATCGTAAGATCCACACCGTCGGCGTCCCGGTTTTCCGGTTCCACGTCGGAGGCGTAAAAGGCCTCGAACCCCGCGTGGAAATCCCCCACCACATCGTCGACATAGATGAACGCGGCCTGATCAATTCCAATGTCCACGAACGCGGCCTGCATTCCCGGAAGAACCCGTTGGACCCTTCCTTTATAGACGTTTCCCGCGATTTCTCCATTTTCGCACCGTTCGATGAACAACTCTGCGATTGTCCCGTCTTCCATGAGCGCCACCCGGGTTTCAAAGTCAGCCACGCTTACGATCAGTTTTTTAAACATCTTGGCTCCCGTCATCGCGCTTTATGATCCGTATCCTTTTGATTGTTTCTTCGTCGAATCGAAAGACGGCACGAATCCATACATCGGGACGCAGTGTTTTTCCGGACCGGTTTTCGATTGTCACGTCGAGGATGTGCGGTGCGACCCGTGCGGTGGAGGGAACCATATGCTTTAATTCATAGGTTTTCAATCGACCATTTCGATCCGTTTCCTCCCAGGGCCATTTCTCGGCGTTTTGAAAGGCTTCCAGCGCCGCCACGTCGAAATGACCGCGGGTCAAAATGATCCGGTAACGGATCCGCGGGGGCCCCGGCATTCCAGCCGCGGGAGATACCGACGTGCATCCGCTGATCTTGATGCCCTCGGGCATCTTTAAAGTCAGGGCCTCCGCGAGTCGGGAGGGGGACAGCGTTTCGGTCGTCCAAAGGATAAAGGCTTCTTTTTCACTTTCCATTCCCACGGGGAGGGGATTTGCGAAGGCGACTTTCGGCTTGGGATGAAATCCCTGGGTATGGGCCATGGGAATGCCGGCCCGGCGGATGCCCTGGAGGATCAGCTTCACCATTTCCAGGTGACCGAAATACCGGGCCGGTCCTGTCTTTGAATAGATAACCCGATACGCCCGCAGGGAAACCCTTTCTTCAGATCTTGGGGGGCGTGTTTCTATCGGCGCATCGAGTGCCGCACGCGGATGGATTCTCGGCTGAAGGGTTTCAAAGTCACAGACCCCGCATCCATGGCATTCACCTCCGCGGCAGTCGGGGGTAGAAATGCCCTTTTCGGCCTTTTCCCATTCCTCCTCAAGAAACCGCCGGGACACGCCCATGTCAAAGGGATCCCATGGAAGCGGTTCCGAAAGGCTGCGGCGCCGGATGGTGAAAAAATCGATGTCGATGCCCGTATGGGCAACGGCGGCCTCCCACCTGTCGAAACGAAAATGATCCGTCCATCCGTCGAAACGGCACCCCTGTTGATAGGCATGGATCAAAAGCCGGCAAAGGCGCCGGTCTCCCCTGGCCCACAGGCCCTCCAGGAGGCTGACCTCCGGATTCTGCCACTTGAATTGGATTCGGGGACCCCGCAGCGCCCTTTTCAGGAAATCGATCTTTTCCCGGGCCTCATCCAGAGACGCCTGGGACGCCCATTGGAAGGGGGTATGCGGTTTTGGAATGAAGGTGGCCACACTCACATGCACCGCCCGCTTCCCCTTTCCCCTTGAGTGTTTTGCGCCGGTGTGTTTGTTCATTTTATGAACAAGCCTCACGATCGCCTCGAGATCCGCGTCGGTTTCAAAGGGGAGTCCCACCATGAAATAGAGCTTGATGGCTTGCCAGCCCAATGAAAAGGCGTTTTTTACCGTTTCAAGGATTTCGGTCTCGGACAGGTTTTTATTCACGACATCCCGCAATCGCTGGCTTCCGGCTTCCGGGGCGATGGTAAACCCGGTTTTCCTCACCCGCTGGATCTGCTGCATCAATTTCGGGGTCAGGGTGCCTGCCCGAAAGGAAGGCAGGGAAAGAGCCACCTTTTTACCTTCGCATCGATCCATGATGTGTTCCATGAGATACCCCAGGGCCGAGTGGTCTCCGGTGCTCAAAGATAGCAAAGACACATTGTCATACCCCGTGAAAGAAAGGCTCTTTTGGACCATTTCCAAGAGCCCCTCGGGAGACCGTTCCCGAACCGGCCGGTAGAGGATGCCGGCCTGGCAAAAACGGCACCCCCGGGTACACCCCCGGGCGATTTCCAACCGAAGCCGGTCATGGACGGGTTTGCCGAACGGCATCACGGGATTTAGGGGGAACGGGGCGTCGGTCAAGTCGGGCACCACGGCCCGGCGGACGATTTTTTCCGCTTTCACGCCCCTGTCGTTTCGGGGTTCCAGGTGCTGAAAGCCCTCAGCGTCGTATACCGGTCGATAAAAGGAAGGGATGTATACGCCTTCGATGTGAGACCACTGCTTCAAAAGGGATTCCCGCCTGCCGTCCCCTTCGTCTTTCCAGGACAACCAAACCCGGGCCATGTCTTGGATCACGCCTTCGGCTTCACCGATGACCATGGCGTCAAAGAGATCCGCCACGGGCTCGGGGTTGCAGGTGCACGGACCTCCGGCGATCACCAAAGGATCATCGGTGCTTCGATCCGCGGAAAGAAAAGGAATTTTTCCAAGATCCAGCATATACAGGACGTTGGTGTAGTTGAGTTCATAAAGCAGGCTGAACCCCACGATATCCAGGCGGTGCAGGGGGGTGCGGCTTTCGAGGGTGGTCAGCGGTATTCCTTCGGCGGTCAGCCGCCAGGCCAGGTCTTCTCCCGGGGCGAAAACCCTTTCGGCGAAAATCTGCGGATCCTGGTTGAGGATGTGGTACAAAATCTGGATCCCGAAATGGGACATTCCGATCTCGTAAAGATCGGGAAACGCCAGCGCCATATGCAGGCGAATCCGGCGGCGGTCCTTTAGGAAACGATGGGTCTCCGTTCCGAGATACCGGCTGGGCTGCTCCAGAAAGGGAAGGATGTCTTGAATCTTGGTCTCGTCCATGATATTGAATTTCCCCGCTGCACGGCGCGGGGAATATACTCACCGTAGCGGTTTCCACGTAACCTTTTTCAGGTGTTATAGAGGAAAAACGTCTTGTTGCCAAAGGAAATTTCCTGTTTTTCCCTTTTCCGGCGGTTCTTTGTTTTTGTCCTGCCGGTTTTGCTGACCACCGTATTCCCGTCTTCCGGAATCGTCGCCCGGGAAAGGATAACCCCTGTGGTGCGGGCGGTGCAACGGGTGGCGCCGGCGGTGGTCAACATCAATTCCGAATACGAAGTCCGTTCCCGGCGGAATCCGTTTTCCGGATTTCCCATGGATCCCTTTTTTGACTCTTTCTTCAAGGACTTTTTCGACCCGGGATTTGAGCGCCGTTACAAGCGGACCAGCCTGGGTTCCGGGGTGATCATCGACGGGGAGCGGGGATTCATCCTGACCAACGCCCACGTAATCGCGCGGACCGGATCCGTTTCGGTGACCCTCATGGATGAACGGGAATTCAAAGCCGCCATCGTGGGGGCGGATCCGGACTCGGACCTGGCCGTCCTGCGTGTCGACGCCGCCGAGACGCTTCCTTCTGTTGAAATGGGAAATTCCGATGATCTTCTCATCGGTGAAACGGTCATCGCCATCGGAAATCCCTTCGGTTTCAGCCACACGGTCACCACCGGCGTGATCAGCGCCTTGCACCGAAGCCTGCGCACCGAAGATCGGATATTTGTCGATTTCATCCAAACCGATGCTTCCATCAACCCCGGAAACAGCGGGGGACCCCTTTTGAATATCCACGGGGAACTGATCGGGATCAACACCGCCATCTATGCCAAGGCCCAGGGGATCGGTTTTGCGATTCCCATCAACCGGGCCAAACGCATCGTCCAGGATCTCATCCGGTACGGAGAAGTAATCCCGTCGTGGATCGGGATCGTGGTCCAGGATGTGGACGAAGGGATTTCCCGGTATCTTGGCCTGCCCCACACCAAGGGTGTGTTGGTGAAAGCGGTGGAGGAAAAAAGTCCGGCCGAAACGGCCGGCATCCACGCCGGAGATCTACTCCTCGCCGTGGGACCGCATCAGGTCCGATCCACCGAGGATTATCATGCCGCCGTCAAGCAGATTGCCGCGGGGGAAACGGTTTCCCTGCGCATCCTAAGGAAAAATACCGAAAGGCGGGTTTCCCTGACAACCCGGCCGTTTCCGCCGGAAATTGCGGAGGCGTTGGCCGTCCGGCGGTTGGGGATCCGTGTGGAAAACCGGGAAGCCTCCCGTCAAAACGGTTCCGGAAACGGGGTCGCCGGAGGCGTCGTCATCACATGGCTCGACCCCCGATCCGAACTCGCCCGGATCGGCGCCCGCCCCGGGGATATTATCCGGCAGATCGATGAAATAACGGTGCGCAGTGTGGACGACTTCAAGAAGGCCGTCATCCAATACCGCCAGAAACCCTCGGTGGTGATCCTGTTGCAGCGGGGGAACCAGGGATATTACATCACCGTGAGGCTGTGAGGGCGCGTTCTCTCGAAAAAAACAAAGCGAATTTGCGCGCACCACTTCTTGAAACCCCGGTCTTCAACGGGGTCCCCTCCGTTTCAGCCAAGCGGGTCCGCAAACACGCAGAACGGTTTCTTATTTGGCAAGGGACACCGTCATTCCTTTTTGGACGGTTCCTTCCGTGATTTCACAGATGGAAAGCTTTTCCTTGACATTGGTCACCCGGATTTTACCGGATGTTTCCACTTCCTGATCCAGGATTTCTCCCGTATTGGGATCCCGGATGGTCGTCAGTTTTCCCACCTGGAACACCCGTCCGTCGGTGACCCCTTCCCGGGCGCCCCGATTGATATACACCTTCTGCCCTTTCACCATAATGACGTCTCCGGTCCATGGAATTTCATCCAGCATGGAAATGAGATACGCCACCCCTTCGTCCACGGCCTTTTCGACGGCTTTACCGGCATTGGTCTTTTTAAATCCCCCCACATCCCCGGAAAAACCGCCTTTGGAGATGCCCACCGAGAGACCGGTCTTGGTCACCTTTCCGTAACATTTTTTCGACGCCAGGACCTGTCCCGTGCTCGAATCGATGATGTACATGACCGCATTGATTTCGGACGTCCCGCCGCCGGCCCCGATTCGAATGCCGCCGAAGCCGATGCCCCCCTTGCCCCCGCTGGTCCCGGGATCAAAGTGGGTGATGTCCCCCTTGACGAGGAGCTGTGCCGGCGTCATCTGGCCGGTGACCACCTGTTTGCCGCCGCCGGCGGTCCTCCCGCTCGCGGCCAGATCCTGTTCCGCCATGGCTTCCTGCCGCATGTCTTTTTCCCCAAGGACGATGAATTGTCCCGTCGCATTCAGGCTGTCCGTCAAGACGGCACCCCATGCATCGCCCAGGTCCCAACGTCCATGCCATCCCGTGCGGTTTTCGAACTTGGTCACCATGATGGAATACCGCACCCCGTTTTGATCGGCCCACCCGATGCCCGCCAAAATCATCACCAGGCAGATCACCATCCCCAGCACCCCTATTTTCCGCATCGTCACCATGTCTTCCTCCATTCAAATCAATGTTTTGTTTTTTTAATCATTGTCCTCTTCTTTTCGGGTTCATCGACTTTATCATAGAAACGAGGCGTTTCCTTGTCAAACATGCACGGCGAGGCTGAGATAGCGATCCCCTTCGTTTACCATGAGCCGCTTTTTTACCATCGACTGTAAAAAGGGCAGCACCCTTTCTTTCGACAATCCGTTGAAATGAATCAAAATATCATCCACGGAACGAATGGTGTCGCAAAACAGATAAATTTTTCGCGAAAGCCCTTCCAAACGATGATTCAGAGACGGTCCTTCACTCCGGCGCTGCCGAATAATCAAAAACGTCCCGCCGTCCGAATAACCCAGGATCGGAGTATGTGTCGGGCCTTCATGAAGGCGCGTATATTCTTTTTCCCACTGCTTTATCTGCACATGCACCGGCCGCCACAATTTTTTCTGGTCTGCCCGAGTCCCCTGATAGGCCTGGATCATGAAGGGCATTTCGTCGGCCATCTCTCGGGGGAACAATCGACGGTAATTGGGGTGGTTTTTCACCCTGGAAATGCCGAAAGACAGGGGGTTCTTAAAAACCGGGCTTCCCCTTCCCAGCCAGAAGGCCACCGGCCGCAATGGGCGCAACGGGGCGGCAAAGATCAAGAGTCTCAGGGTTTCCTCCACGTCGGCCGTTGTGCTTCCCGGAAAAGAAAGGATCAGGTTGGAGTTGTTTTTAATCCCCAGGGCCTCGCAATGTTTCATGATTTCCAGGTTCTCAAGGGCCGTGGTTCCCTTGTTGAGTCTTTTCAAAAGCGGGGTGCTCAGGGCTTCGATGCCGACTTGCACCTCCCTCACGCCCGCGCGGTGCATCTTTTCCAGAAGGGTCTTGGGAGTGCCGGCACGGATCTCACAAAAAAGCCGGTAATCTTTTCCATGGGCGGCCAAGGCGTCAAAAAGGGCGCCGGAGGCGGCGATGGGGAGGATGTTGTCCGTGAAGGCCACGGAAAGGACCCGGTGCTTTTGCGTAACCCGCGCCACTTCATCAACGCATTGTTCGGGGTCTTTGCAGCGGTATCCCCGCCATTGGAGGTTCAGGTTGCAAAAAGCACACCCCCGACCCCCATCCTTTCCCGTCCTGGCCTGCCGCCGCCACCAACACCCCCGGGACATCTCCAGGGGCAGGGTGGGGAAAAAGCGCTTCCCCGGAGAAAAGGTGTTTAAAAGAGAAAAATACGCCTCATAGTCCGGCGGCGGAAGCTCTTTAAGGGCGGAGACCTGATCAAATCCCGGCGGCGCGTTGCTTTGGAGATCATCCCGGCGTGTGACCCCTTGAATGGAAGAAATGCCTTCCTTTCCCTCCCGCTTTCGGATCAGGCTCTCCACGATGCTTGTCAGGGGACGCTCCCCTTCTCCGTGGACCAGATCGTCGATTTCGGGAAAAAAGCGGAAAAGGGCCTCTCCGGAAAGGCCCGAAAATGTGGAACCCCCCAAAACAATCCGGATTCCGGGAACCCGGCGTTTGATCCGCCGGATGAAATGCAAGGAGGCGCTGATCTGGCAAAGACAAACGGAGAAGCCGACGAGTTGCATCCTTTCAAAGGAAATGTGTGAAAGGACTTTTTCCGTTTCCTTTTCTACGGTTGCCACGAGCCGGGCGAAATCGATGCCCTCAAGACCCGGCTTCCCGCGGGCCCGGCGTTGAAAGACGTCTTTTGCCGCCATTTTCTTTTCGGGAAAAAGCAGACCGGCATATACGCTTTCCGCCAGCCACGTCCGTTCTGAAAGGGCCTGATATACGGGGTATCCCACCGCCTCGGCGATCTGCAGATACGCGTGATGGGCATTCACGGTAATATCCGGGAAACGCGCCTTCAGGCAGGCCTTGAGACTGCCGATTTGAATGGAGGGTCGATGATACAGGGGCCATGGGGCAGAGATGAGGGCCACACTCAACGGCGGGGGTTTTTTCGCCTTCACGACTCGGGGATAAAACCGTTGCTAAAAGGACAAAGATTCCACGCGGATTTCGGCTCCGCCTGGAACCCCTTTGAAGACACGGGCGTCTTGGTCCGTCTTTCCGAATACATTCACCGGGCTGAACGCCCTGGGGGCTTCCGATGTGCTGACCGGCGTCGGGCCGAAAAAAATGCAAAAAGCCGGCCCCTGGGGCCAGTATCCCAGCTCGCCGACGTGGACTTCCTGGCGGGCGTCCGGCTCCAAATTCAGGACCAGGGGGATCAAAAAATAAATTTCATCCCCCCAGATGTGGACGCGCCCGTCCAGGGGAAGGGCCTCCAGAATGCGCTGCGCCGTCGGGGTGTCGTACAGGGTGGCCGGTATTTCGTTTCCTTGGATGCGGATGCGGATCTTTTCCATTTGGCTCTCCCGAAAAGGGTTGCGGAGCGAACAAAATCGGCCTTTTTGCGATTCCATCCTCCTTGACCCTGTCTTTAAATCGCCGCGTTTGGGCGGTGCCGTGGGGAGGGGGCGGGTAGAATCCTCCGTTTCGTGGGTTTATACCTTCAAGCACCTGAGCTTGGCCAACTCCTCTGCATAGCCGTACAAATGCAATCCTTTGCTTTCGACGATCATTTCACCGTCTTTGACGCCGATTTCCGCGGCCATATACTCTTTAAGGTTTTGAATGGCTGCCAGGTTGGCCGGAAGTCCGTTCCAAAGGTCCCAGGACCGAAAATAGACGAAAAAATACAAGGCTCCGTCCTGAACCCGGGTGTCGATGTGCCTCAAGCAGGGGGGGTCCAGGAGGGTATGGTCCGAAGGGTGCGCCACCTGGAGGACCAGTTGGTTGTTTCGCTCGCCAAATCGCCGGTACGTATCGATCACCCATTCAAGCTGGTTCAAGAAAAGACGGTCTTCCTCCTGAAAAACGACTTTCCCGTCGATGGTTCGCTTGTCGATGATATCGGTCTCGTCCGCGTTCCACCACCGAAGCTTCTCTCCGGTGATGGGCACCCGGGTCAACCGCTCACCGTAAGTATACGATTCTCCGGGTTCCCTTCTGGGCGACATGAGATACTCTATATAGGCCCGATCATACCCGGGTCCACCGTAGATGTAATCGTGTTCCACCGGGTTGGGAATGCCGCAAGACGGGGGAATATCGGGGATTAATGGCGGTGTTCCCGGATAGGTCACGTGTCCGATAAAGTAATCGTATTCCAGTCGGGTCTGACCCGCATAGGATCCCCGGTCGATCTGAAAACGCCGTCCGACTTCCAGAATGTCATGGACCGCCTGAAACCACAGATCCGGCAGGTCTCTGGCGTGGATTTGATGGATTTTCATTTCTCCCCCCATGAAAGAATGGGGATTTTTTAAAGGATGCGCCGGATTAAATATCGAGGGTACTGACCTCCAGCGCATGATTATAAATGAATTCCCGCCGGGGTTCCACATCATCCCCCATCAAAACGGTGAAGATCTCATCCGCCTCAACAGCATCTTCCACCTTGACCTGAAGGAGCGTCCGGGTTTCGGGGTTCATGGTCGTCTTCCAGAGCTGTTCGGGGTTCATCTCTCCAAGGCCCTTATAGCGCTGGATCACCAACCCTTTCTTGGCATCACTCATCACGTGTTCGAAAAGGGCTTTTTTGTTTTCAATGCGGACAGGTTCCCCTTCTTTGTTTTTGTTGAAGATCAAAAGAGGATTATCTTCTTGTTTTAAAAGGGCTTTTCCGGCATTGACGCCTTGCTGATAATCGGGTGAATACACCAGGCTCATCCCGATCTTTATCGTATGGGAATCGTTTTGGACAGACGCCGTCGGGTCACCGTTCGGGGTCTTTGCGGGTTCCATGTGTGCCTCAAAGGTTTGCCGCTTTTCGTTCCAGTCCATGGACTTTAAAGAAAACTCCTCCTTGGACAACCGGGCGGCAAGGTGGGTCATTTTTTCCTGATCGGAAAGAAAGGTTTTATCGGCGACACCGTGCTTGATGAGCAATTCCACCAGGTTCCGGGGAATTCCTTTCAGTTCCATCTTGGCCAATGCGGCAAAGTAGGCGCTCATGTGGCCGAGGAGCACATACAGTTTATGTCCCTCAATGGTCTCTCCGGTGTGTTCCACCACCACCCGTTTCTGATCGCATACCTTCTTCAGCAGATAGTCGGTGAGCCCGGTTTCATCCTTGAGATAGACCTCGCTTTTTCCCTTTCCCACCCGAAACAACGGGGGTTGGGCGATGTAGAGGTATCCCTTTGCAATAATCTCTTTGAGTTGCCGGTAAAAAAAGGTCAACAGAAGGGTGCGGATGTGGGACCCGTCCACGTCGGCATCGGTCATGATGATGATCTTATGATATCGAATTTTTTCAATATCGTATTCTTCTTGTCCGGCGCCGGTCCCAAGAGCCGTAATCATGTTTTTGATTTCGTCGCTGCCTAAAATTTTATCGAAGCGCGCTTTTTCCACGTTGAGAATCTTTCCCTTCAGGGGAAGAATCGCCTGGAACCGTCGATCCCGGCCTTGTTTGGCGCTCCCCCCCGCCGAGTCGCCCTCCACGAGAAAAATTTCCCTCTGGGAGGGCTCTGAAATTTGACAATCCGCCAGTTTTCCCGGAAGCGCGGCATCGATGAGGGACCCCTTGGTTCTGGCGATGTCTCTGGCCCTTTTGGCGGCGTCCCTGGCCCGGGACGCATCCACGGCCTTGGCCACGATCTTTTTGGCCACGGCTGGATTTTCCTCGAAAAAAACGGCCAGCTTTTCATTCACCAAAGATTCCACCAATCCCTTGATTTCGGTATTGCCTAGCTTGGTTTTGGTCTGGCCCTCGAATTGGGGGGATTGAACCCTTACACTGATGACGGCGGTGAGCCCTTCCCGCACATCGTCACCGGTGATTTTGGCCTGTAGATTTTTGGGGAGATTTCCATTGCTGGCGTATTGGTTGATGGCCCGGGTCAGGGCCGTCTTGAATCCCACCAAATGAAACCCACCTTCTATCGTATTGATATTGTTTGCAAAAGATAATAATTTTTCTACATATGTGTCGTTGTACTGGATGGCCACTTCAATCTGGCATCCGTTTCTTTCCCCTTCAATCACGATGGGTCGATGCAGCGGTGCGTGTCTTTTATTCAAATATTCCACAAAGGATCGAATTCCCCCCTTATAAAGGAATTCTTCTTTTTTTTCGGTGCGTTCATCCTCGATGACGATCTTCAACCCCTTGTTTAAAAAGGCCAGTTCCCGAAGCCGGCGTGAAAGCGTCTCGTAGTTGAAATTATCGGTGGCCAGAATCTGCGTATCCGGCTTGAAATGGATGAGGGTGCCTTGTTTTCTGGTCTTTCCGATCACCGTGAGTTCACATGTCTTTTTTCCCCTTTCATAGGACTGATAGTAAATATTTCCACCGGTATGCACCTTGACTTCCAAGAGGCTGGAAAGGGCGTTGACCACCGAAACACCGACACCGTGAAGCCCCCCGGAAACCTTGTAAGACTTGTGGTTGAATTTGCCGCCGGCATGAAGCTTGGTCATAACCACTTCCACCGCCGGGACCTTTTCGGTTTTATGGATTCCAACCGGAACACCCCGGCCATTATCCTCCACCGTGACGCTGTTATCCGCATGGATGGTGACATGAATCTGATTGCAATAACCGGCCATCGCCTCGTCCACGCTGTTATCCACAACCTCGTAAACCAGGTGGTGGAGCCCTTCCATATCCACATTTCCGATATACATGGAAGGTCTCAGGCGGACCGGCGTTAGCCCTTCCAGAACCTCTATGCTGTCTTCGTTATAATTGTATTTGTTTTCTTCCATCAAATCCTCATCGGCATAATCGCACAGATATATCGTTTGTCTTTATTCCCTTCGATAAAAAAGGGTTTATCCGCACTCTTGATACGCAACACAATCTCTTCTTCCTCCATCACCCCCAGCGAATCGATAAAGAATCGGGGATTAAAGACCGCCTGTACGGGAGGTCCATCATAGGGGATATCCATGTCCTCTTTGGATTCCCCGATATCGGGATTGGTGGTCTGAATCGTAAATTTCCCGCTTTCAAAATCGAAAATAACCCCTTTATAGGCATCCGAAGACAATATGGACATCCGTTTGAGCATCATTAAGAAGAACTGCCGGTTGATTAAAATTTCACGGCTTCCTCCTTTTTCGAGAATCTCTTGATATTTCGGAAAACTCCCTTCCAGAAGACGGATCAATACGGTTTCTTTTTCCTTTTTTAAAATAAAATGGTTGCGCATGAATCCGATTTGGACCGATTCCTGTTCGCTCAGCATTTTCCGCACCTCGTGAAGTCCCGCCTTCGGGACCAATATGACGGTATCAGAAGGAAAATCAAAATCGGTTTTCATAAAACAGTCCACGCAGGACAAGCGGCTCCCGTCCGTGGAAACCATTCGAAGCGCATGCTCTTTTTCTAAAGTCTTTTCGAAAAGGACCCCGTTGGTATGCGGGCGCCGGTTATCCGGGGGGGGATAAATGAAGACCGCTTGATCGATCATCCGGCTGAATTCCAATGAATCCATATGAAAATACGCGGCTTCTTCCAGGCGGGGAATTTCCGGAAAGTCGTCCGGACCCATTCCCACCATACGATATAGGGTGTTGTGATTCCCGATCTGAATCCAGCGGTTTTCCATCTCTTGTAAAATAATCTCTTCTGTAGGAAAATCTCTTGCAATTTCATATAGTTTTCTTGAGTTCAAGGCCAGAGCGCCGGGAGATTCCACCGAGGCGGGATAAATTCCTTTAAAACCGGTTTCAAGATCGGTGGCAATAATGGTGATCGTGTCGTCATCCGCTTTAATCAAAACATTTTCGGTAATGGCCAACCCGCTCTTTCGACCGGTGATCCCTTGAATCCTGGACAAGATTTCGGTCATATCCCTCTTATTGACGGTGATTCTCATGACGTATTCCTTTTTACATTGATTTAAAGATATAATAAGGACAATGCCGTATCAAAAGGAATAATATTTTTTTAAACAATTCAAATTATTCATTTTTTTTATGAATTGAACGCACACGAAACGGTTGATTGGATGTTCATATGCATCGAGTTTTAAACCTTTTCAATTCCAGTGTTGAAAAACACATCCGAAATCGACACACTGCGCGCCGGTTGTCGACATTTTTTCATCAATTTTAGGATCCCCATGCAATTAGACACAATATATAGTATTCATAAAATGATATGATCGCATATATACCGAAACAGAAAATAGTTCAAGGCCTTTTTGGTTTTCTCCGGACCGAATCACCCGCATCTCTTAGGATTGACACAACCGGATCCGATTATTTACATATTGCCGGGATACAGAAGACCGCCTGTCGCTGAAAGACGCATCCAAATGAAAAGAAGAGACCATGCAATTTATCGCGGATCTTCACCTTCACTCCAAATATTCAAGGGCAACGGCAAAAACGCTTGATCTGGAGCGCATTCATATCAGTGCCCAAAAAAAAGGGGTTACGGTGGTCGCCACGGGGGATTTTACCCACCCCGGCTGGTTTTCAGAAATTCAGGAAAAACTCGTCGCCCTGCCCAACGGATTGTTTCAACTGAACAAAACCCTTTCAAAAGAAGCCGAAAAACATGTTCCTCCGTCTTGCCGGCAACCCGTTTTTTTTGTTTTATCCTGTGAAATCAGCAGTGTTTATAAAAAAGACGGAAAGGTTCGAAAAAACCACAATCTGGTTTTCCTGCCGGATCTTGAGACCGCACAAAAATTCAACCAAAAGATGGAAAAGATCGGGAATATCCGTTCCGATGGGAGACCCATCCTTGGTTTGGATGCCCGGGATCTGTTGGAAATCGTCCTCGAGGCCGCGGAATCGGCCTTTTTAATACCGGCCCATATATGGACCCCCTGGTTTTCCCTTTTCGGATCCAAATCGGGGTTTGATGACCTCAAAACCTGTTTTGAGGATTTGGCGCCGCATATATTTGCCTTGGAGACAGGGCTTTCTTCGGATCCAAAAATGAACTGGCGGGTGTCGGATTTGGATAAATTGAGATTGGTTTCCAATTCAGACGCGCATTCACCGGAAAAAATCGCCCGGGAAGCGAATGTATTCGATACCGAAATCTCTTTTTCCGCAATACGGTCGGCATTAGCGGATCAAAAGGGAACCCGGTTCAAAGGAACCCTTGAATTCTTTCCGGAGGAGGGCAAATATCATCTGGATGGTCACCGGAAATGCGAAATCCGCTTTCAACCCGAAGAAACCCGAAAACATCACGGCCGTTGCCCGGAGTGCGGAGGACCGCTGACGCTGGGGGTGCTCCATCGTGTCGAAGACCTGGCGGATCGGAAAACGGAAAAAAAGCCCGAAGCGGCGCCTGGATTTCACCGATTGCTGCCCCTTGCCGAAATCCTTGCCGAAATTTTGAATGTGGGTCCGGCGTCCAAGGCGGTGATAAAGATGCATCAAAAACTCATCGAAGCCTACGGTCCGGAGTTATTCATACTTCATCGTCTCCCCCTGGATGCACTCGATGCGGCGGATGTTCCCCTTCTTAAGGAGGCGATGCGGCGGATGCGAAACGAAGACATCGCCATCCAACCCGGATATGATGGAGAATATGGGACCATTCGTATTTTCGACCGGCCCGAAAGGAAGGGTTTCCGGGCGAATCCACGGCCGGATTGTGCTCGACCGTGAAACTTTCATAAAAAAAGGGACCATGATCGAACGGGATCTGTTACAATACGACACGTAAGAGAAAACGAAGGATGGAGGAAACGATGGAATTAAAATGGGTTTATATCACCACCGGAAACCGTGAAGAAGCCGAAAGCATCGGAAAGGCGCTGGTGGAATCCAAACTGGCGGCCTGCGTGAACATCATCGACGGTATGAGATCCATGTATTATTGGGAAAATACCCTTCAAACGGAGACCGAGACGGTGCTTATCGCAAAAACCACACGAGCAAGGTTCCCCGAACTCATGGAAAAAGTTAAAAAACAGCACAGTTATGATTGTCCGTGCATCATCAGTTTCACCATTTCCGAAGGGAATCCGCCGTTTTTACAATGGATCGAAGAACAGGTAAAAGGCACCGCCTCCTGATCATCGGCGCCCTATTTCTGTTTTTTACCGGTGCTTCCGGAAAACCGGGAAAAGCCGACATCTATCGGTTTGTGGATGAAAACGGGGTGGTCCATTTTTCGAATGTCCCCACCGCACCCGGTTATACCGTGTATTTCCGGGAAGACGGTGCCGGGAGACCCAAGCCGGCGGGAATGCCGTATGCGGCCTACATCCGGGAAGCTGCCGAGACCCATGGGGTGGACATGGATTTGGTCCGGGCCATTATCAAAGTGGAGTCGGATTTCAACCCCTGGGCCGTATCCCCCAAAGGTGCGCGGGGATTGATGCAGATCATGCCGGAAAACTGCCGACTGCTCCGCCTCGAAAAACCTTTTGATCCGCGACAGAATATTCTGGCCGGAACCCGATTCTTCAGGTCCATGTTGGACCGCTTCCATGGTGACGTCCATCTGGCATTGGCCGCATACAACGCCGGACCGGATGCGGTGGAACGGCACCAGGGAGTGCCGCCGTATAATGAGACGATAACCTATGTAAAAAAAGTGATGGATTACTACAGGCGCTACAGACAAGGATGAAAAGGGTTTAAAAAAGCAAATCCCGATCCACCACCGATCCTGCCTTCACCACCCCTTGACCGTCGCCTCGATTTTCGATCACCACGGCCCCGTCAATTTTAATGTCCCGTTCGAATCGCACATTCCCCCGGACAGTCAGGGCTTTGCAGTCGCAAAGGGAGGGAACCCCCTGGGCGAAGCGGGATTCAAAATCGTCGATTTTGCTGTAAAACCCGGGATCCAGGGAGACAGAGCAGGATGTCGTCCGGCATTCGGGGTTCGAGATCAAGCGTCCTTCCGATGTCAGCAGATAACGATCGGATCGGATCAAAAGAAGGTCTTGGCATGTTTTCACCGGAATGAGGCGGGTTTTCGGCACGCAAACAGCGGTGGACCCATCAAACAAGGATATGGCGGCACCCATGGCGCTTTCAATCTGGTAGACCTTGGGGCTGGTCTCGTCACGGGGATCAAGGGGTTTTTCGTTCAGGATAAGCGGCAAGGTGAGCACGGGGTCATGTGTCAGGACGCCTTTTAAGAACCTTAAGTTTACCCAGATGTTGTTGGTGTTGAAAAAGCGATAATGGTGAATGTCCTGAAACGCGGCGCGTTCTTCTTCGGGACACTGGGCTGCCTCCCGGAGAACAAGGCGCCCGTCACTTCGGCGAACGGCAAGATGTCCCCCTTTGATATCCGTGGGGGTGCGTTGGGCCACTTCCATCATGAAGGGAAACGCCTTATGGGAGAAATACCCGAGAAGGGATGCGTCCATCACCGCACCCAGGTTGTCCGAGTTGGAGATAAACGCGTATTCGATGCCTTCATTCAACAACTGATCAAGGGTCCCCGATGAAAAAAGCGCCGTGTAGACATTCCCATGTCCCGGAGGATTCCATTCCACTTCGGGGTTTTTCGGCCAGGATGCCGGCGCCAGGGTCTCTTTGAGTATTTTGGGGAACCGATGCTGGAGGAAGATCAGTGGCTGAAACGGGGTTTGCATCCGCCGGATGGCGTCGCGGGTTTCGCGGTCGGTGTTAAACGAGTTCATCAGCGCCAGGCGGACGCCTTGGTGCGCCGCCTGTTTGAAAATGATCTCAAGAAACGACAATCCTTCTTTGACCCACAATAAGGATTTTGTGGAGGAAAGCCCCATGCTGGTCCCCAGGCCGCCGTTCAAAACGATCCGAACCGCCCGGGAAAACGCCTCTTTACCGGCGGGTGTAAAATCGGAAAGGGTTTTGTGATCTTGAATATCGGATGGATCCAGGGGACGGATTTCGGCGTCGCAGATCATCCCGCTCTCCCCGGAAACCACCCGCTCATAATATCGGGAAAAGTTATCGACGGCGATTTCGGGGAGTCTCTTGTCCTGCATTTTTTGAATCAGTGCCGGCAGGTAAAGACGCGTTGTCGAAGCATCCGTCATTGAAAAATCCCTGTGTTAAACAACCGGTTCGATCCACCCGCTCGGACCTTCTTCCCGGCCGTACTGGATATCCGTCAAGGCCTTATAGAGGCGGCGGGAGACGGGACCCACCCGGCCGTCCCCGACGGAAATCACCGTGTCTCCGTACCGGATTTCCCCCACCGGGGAGATCACCGCCGCGGTCCCCGACCCGAAGATTTCTGTAAGGCGTCCGGAAGCATGTCCTTCCATCACTTCATCGATGGAGATTTTTCTTTCCTCCACGGGGAGGTTCCAGGACCGGGCCAGATGAATTACCGAGTTCCGGGTGATACCGGGAAGAATACTCCCCGAAAGGGCGGGGGTGACGATTTTTCCGTCCATGACAATGAAGATGTTCATGGAGCCCACTTCTTCGATATATTTCCGTTCGATGCCGTCGAGCCACAAGACCTGGGTGTATCCGGCTTCATGGGCTTCGTGGCCGGCCAGGAGGCTGGCCGCATAGTTGCCGATGGTCTTGGCTTCTCCGACGCCGCCGGGGACGGCGCGCACACGGTCCCGGGTGACCCAAATCTTCACCGGGTTGAACCCCTCGGCATAATAGGCGCCCACCGGCGACAATATAATAAAGAAGCGGTAGGTGTAAGACGCCCGGACCCCGAGAAACGGATCCGCCGCGTAGACGGTGGGGCGGATGTACAAAGACGTCTCCGGCTGTTTGGGAACCCAGTCTTTTTCCAGGACCAGCAGTTCCTTCAGGGCCTTCAGGGCAAAGGCGTCGTCGATGGAAGGCATGCACAGGAGCCGGGCGGAGCGGTTGAGCCGCTTGAAGTTTTCCTGGGGCCGGAACAACTGGATCTTCCCCGAATCCGTCCGATAGGCCTTGAGCCCTTCAAAAATGCCCTGGCCGTAATGGAGCACCATCGTCGCCGGATCCAAGGACAAGGGTCCGTAGGGCGTGATGCGGCCGTGGTGCCACCCTTGATCCGGGTGGTAGTCCATGAGGAACATGTGGTCCGTGAAATGAGTCCCGAATCCCAGCCGGGACTCATCCGGACGGGCTTTCGGCTGCTGCGTTTTGTTGATGGAAATCTGCATGGCGCCTCCTTTAATCAGGTCGAGCGAAACAGGATATCGCGGTGGTCGAACGGCCACAGAAAAAGACCGCTGGATTCATCATACCCTCGTTCGAGGGGAGATCCTTCCATCTCCTCGAGGTACAATTCTCCATAAAACAAGAGGGTCTCGGAAAAAAGATGCCCTCCGAAAATTTGGTTTTGTTCATCCGAAAGGATGATTTTGGCATGGGCGATCGGCTTTCCCTCTTTGATGGAAATATTCCCCGTACAATTCAGAATTTCGAAAAAGCCGTCCCTTTTTTGCGTCACATAGACCCGCTGTTTTTGATCGAAGACACCGAAGGTTGCCGAGCGGGCCGCACCCACCAGATTAAAGACGGCCATCCGTACGGCGTTGAGAATGCATATCTCCTCGATGCCGGAGAGAATATCCGTCTCCCCGCCCAGACGCTCCATGAAACGTCTTCCAGACCGATACATCGGCGAAACCATCCCCTCTTTTCTTGTTTCAGATCCGTTCGGTAGCCGTATCTTTTATACCATAAAATTTTTTCGGATCAAGCAACATCCCTCAAAAACCAAGGGGCTTCACCTTGAGGAAACGGCAACGCTTCCGACAGACAGGTCCGGTTTCACGCCCCTGATGCCTCGGGTTGAGATTCCGGCTCTGATTCCGTCATCGGCACCCGTGGGTCGAGGGAGACGGCCACGGGCGACGTCCGCGGAACCGGAATGGTGGGAACGACGGAGGGGCGGGCGAGGGGTTTTTGACGCCGGCGGAGATACACCAGCAATCCGAAGATGCCTCCGACGGCGGCGATGAACAGATAGAGGAACTGGGGGCCGAAAAGCCGC
Source organism: uncultured Desulfobacteraceae bacterium (assembly GCA_964596535.1). Taxonomy (GTDB): domain Bacteria; phylum Desulfobacterota; class Desulfobacteria; order Desulfobacterales; family UBA2156. Next base: position 31,737 of record CAZQUR010000005.1, on the reverse strand, counting down.
ATCAATCCCGATGCGGCCGGGGGGCCGATACCGGCGCCCAGGCCGTAAAACAAGATCAGGGCCGAACTCACCGTCACGATTTCGTGGGGTTTGAATTGATCCAGGGCGTACGCCACGGACACCGGATAGATGCTGAAACCCGGTCCTCCGTACAGCACGGTCATGACAAAAACCAGAAACGTATAACGGGAAACGGCCAGGGCGAGCAAGAGACTGATCCCCGCCACCATGAAACCGAGGACCGACAGCACGGCCCGGCGGTCGAAACGGTCTGAAAAGGTTCCCACCGGCCATTGCAGGCACAGTCCGCTGAAGATGGTCAGGCTCATATACCAGGCGATCTGGGACGTGGAAAACCCTGTTCCCAGGCAGAAAACCGGCGCCATGGTGTAAAAACTCCCGTTGATGAGGCCCGCCACCAGGCAGCCGGACATCCCCAAAGGGGCCCTTCGAAACAGCTTTAAAATTTCAAACCGGGTGACCGGTGGGAGTTGGGGGGAAATGGATCGGGTGGTGGAAACCGGGACCATACAAAGGGAAAAGAGGATGGCGACGACAAAAAAGAGTTCGTGACCGCGGATCTCCGCAAAGGCGATAAAAAACTGGGAAAGGGCCAAGCCGAGATAGGAAATCGCCATGTACACCGCGAAGATCCTTCCCCGGTTGGCCGGTTCCGCACACTCGTTGAGCCAACTTTCCATCACCATATAAAGCCCTGTCATGGAGATCCCGGTGACCAGGCGGAGGATCCACCAAAAAAGCGGATGGATCCAGAGGGCTTGCAGCATGACGGCGCTGACCGTGATCGCCGCGAATGTGGAAAAGGACCGGATGTGCCCCACGGCTTCCACCAGGTGGTGGCAGATAAAGGAACCGAGCACCAGACCCAGATAAAACCCGGCCATGACCCACCCGATGGTCGTTTCGGGAAACCCGTCCACGGCCAACCGCAAACTGAGGAAGGTTCCCAATACCCCGCCGCCCATCATTAAAATGAAGGCGGCCGCAAAGAGTGCAAAAAAAGCAAAAAAGGTGCGTTGCATGGGTTCCGATTCCGTTCTCTTGATCACGCGGTGCCATTATCAAAAAAAAACCGGCGGGTCGACAAGAACCGACCCGCCGGCAGAAAAGACGGAAAAAATTACTCGTCGATGATGGCCAAGGCCTCTTCCCGGTAAGCATCCATAATATAGGGAATACCGGTGACCTTGGCGCATTCTTCCGTCAGTGACGCCAAATCCCTTCGAGTGATCAGATGGGTGCGCCATTTACGGGCGCCGGCCATGAGCTGTTGCAGGCCGACCCGAAGTTTTTCACTGGCGGTGTACACACCGATGGCGCCCAGAGGAAAGGCTTCCGCCTCTTTTCCATAGCGATCCCGAAGGGTTTGATAGGAGACGAAAATTTCCTCCTTGGTGGTGCCGTATTTGGACACGGTGGAGGGGAGGCCGCCGTCTTCCCCTTTCAGCCACCGTTCGATGTTCTTCCCCACCATCCCGGGGATCATGAGGGCCCGTCCCAAGCAGACCGCTTTGCAGAAAGGGGCGCCCAGGGCCAGGGCCTTGAAGATGTGATCTTCAGCGGAAAAACCCCCGGCAAAGGCGATGTCCGGAATCCACGCCCCTTTCTGGGCCAGGCGCAGGCAGAGTTCATAGGCCATGGAATGGAGGTATATGGCGGGGATTCCCCATTCGCACATCATACGCCATGGGCTCATACCGGTACCGCCCGGGGCGCCGTCGATGGTCAAAAGATCGATCTTGGCATCCGAAGACCAGCGGATGGCCATGGCCAACTCCCTCATGGGATAGGCTCCGGTCTTCAAGGTGACCCGCTTGGCGCCCAGTTTCCGGACCCGGTCCACGTCTCTCATGAAGGCCTCCTGGTTGAGAAAACCGACCCGGGAGTGGCGTTCGAATTCCTTGATGGCCCCTTCCCTGAACGCCTCCTGGTTCGATTTTTTCGTGGGGTCCGGCGTGACGATATATCCTCTTTTTTTCAAATCGATGGCGCGTTCCAAGGAATCCACCTTGATTTCGCCGCCGATGCTCTTGGCCCCCTGTCCCCATTTCAATTCTATGGTTTCCACCCCCAGTTTTTCAATGACGTACTCAGCAACCCCCAGACGCGTGTCCTCCACGTTCATCTGTACCATGATGTCGCCGTAGCCTTCCTGATAACGGCGGTACTGTTCCACCCGGCGGCGCATCTCAGGAGATTCCACCACCTTCCCGTTTTTATCGATCTGTAAATCGTGATCGATGCCGCAGACGTTTTCACCGCACACCAGGCTGATTCCCGAAATGGCGGCGCCCACGGCGAACTGCTCCCAGTTGCTCCGGGCGATCTCCGTGCTCCCGAGTGCGCCGGTGAAAATGGGGATCTTCATATTGATTTTTTCCGTGGCGCCGTACCAGGTTTCCGTACTGACCTTCGGAAAGACTGCATGGTCCGGGTCGGCCTCGATACCGGATGCGCCGATGGCGTATCCCATGATATTCAGATGACTGTAATCCACGGGATAGTCTTTGTCCGAGCCTGCCGTGACCTGCCCGAAAGGAGAAGGATACAAAAGTTCCCGCCCCCGGAAAGTGGTGACGAACATGTCACAGTTCCCCTTGCACCCGTCCATGCACCTGGAGCAGATGCCGGATTGGGGGGCAACGCTCCGGGAGCGGTTCTTTGTTTGCAGGGCTTCATTGGAATTGGGCTGTTGCAGATTCATTTAAAACGCCTCCTTGTAGTTTGGATTCACCGGAACGCTTCCCGCAATCCCGCCTCAAATCGGGGCTTTTAAAACAAAACAAGATCGTAAAAAGGGTTGCGGCGCGGGGGAAAACGGCCCTTTTACGTTTCCATCAGAACAGGATCCGCGGAAGCGATCTTACAATCGCCACAATAAAAAAGCGTCTTTTCCCATGAAAAACTAGAGAAAAAGACGCCGTTGTCCAAAAAATCGCCGGTCTTCCACCCCCTTGTGGAAGACGCGGGTGAACCGGACCCCTATTTACAAAAAACGGTGATGTCAAGTCATAATTAAAGTTTCTAATAAAATTATCAGTTCAAATGGAAAACACGAGGATGCATCGACCTTCCCATTGACATTGCCGGTGGCGCGCCGTATCCAGAATAAAACGGAAAAAAGAACGCCCCCCGGGGCCCGTGGCGGCTCCGAATTTCTTTTGAAATAAAGGGTTTTATGGTGTAAGAGCGTTTGTATCATCTTTGACCGGAGGTTTGACGTTTCACGATGCTCAGCTTTCTCTTTAAAAAAGAACATCGGGTGGAAGCGCTCATTTACGACTATCTGGAGACCGTGGAGCGCACCCAGGAAAATTTTTTAAAAGCCCTCAATGTTTGTATCGACAACCCGTTTTGCGAAAACTTCGAGTTTTTCATCGACAGAACCCACAAGTACGAATCCAAGGCGGACGATATCCGGGAGGAGATCAAGACCCTGATGTACGGCAAAACCCTGATCCCCGACGCCCGGGGGGATATCATGGGGCTTTTGGAAGCCATCGACACCATCCCTCGCCTGCTCGAGCGGATCCTGTATATTATTCAGACCCAAAAACTGGAAATCCCCGATTTCCTGATGCCGGACCTGAAGGACCTGGTGCGGCTGAGCCTGGAATGCTGTGAATTGATGCGGCGACAGGTGGTCGCCTTATTCAAAAAAAATGAAAGCATCCGGGAGCTGCTCCATATCATCGACACCCACGAAAGCCATTGCGACCGTATCGAGCGCCGGATCATCACCAAGCTCTTCGAATCCGGAATCACCCCTTTTTTGAAACTGCAGCTCAAAGACCTCACCGTTCAAATCGGTGAAATTTCGGATCAGGCGGATCGCGTGTCCAAACGGATCAATATCATCAATATGAAACGGCGGGTATGATCACCTCTTTCCTCGGCGGGATTTTTTTAGGGTGGTCCCTGGGCGCCAATGACGCTGCCAATGCCTTCGGGACGGCCGTTTCCTCCCGAATGGTAAAGTTTTATACCGCGGCGGTGATCGGGGCCGTTTTCGTGGCCACCGGCGCCCTCCTGGAGGGGCGGGCCGGGATAGAGACCTTGCAGGGATTGACGGTGTTCAACCTCAAGAAGGCCGTGATCTGTTCCGTGGCGGCCGCACTGACGGTGACGGTCATGACCCTTCTGGGACTTCCCATCTCCACATCCCAGGCCGTTGTGGGAGCGATTTTGGGAATCGGCATCCTGAGTCAAAGGCTCGACCTGTCCGGTTTGGGCAAGGTCGTCTCCTGCTGGGTGGCCACTCCAATTGGAGGGGCCCTCATCGCCATGCTGCTATATCCTCTCCTGGGGGCGGTGTACAATCGAATGAATCTGAACCTCTTCCAATCCGACCGGCTTCTTAAAATCGGCCTGATCTGTTCCGGCGCCTACGGCGCCTATGCCTTGGGGGCGAACAACGTGGCCAACGTCTCGGCGGTCTTCGTGGGCGCCGGTTCCATGACGGTGTTCAACGCCACACTCCTCGGCGGCCTGAGTATCGCCCTGGGGATTTTGACCTTCAGCCGGCCGGTGATGGAGACGGTGGGAAGGCGTCTGGTCCGGGTGGATCCCTATTCCGCGCTGGTCGTGGTTCTCGCCATGGGGGTGACGGTCCACATTTTTACCTGGATCGGTGTTCCGGTCTCCACATCCCACGCCACGGTGGGGGCTGTCCTGGGGATCGGGATTCTTCGAAGCGTGAAAACGGTGAACCGGCGGATGCTCGGTAATATCGTGATCGGATGGGGGCTCACGCCGGTTTTGGCCTGTCTTTTTTCCATCGCCCTTTATGTGGCCAGCAATTTATATTATGTGCCGGATTGATCCCTTCGAACCGCCGTTTCGATAAAGGGAAAGAAAACCCTATGGGACTGGAATCCTTGCGGGCAAAGCAAGCGTTTATCTGCGACATGGACGGGGTATTGTATCACGGCGATCGGTTGCTGCCGGGAGTGAACCGATTTGTGGACTGGCTCAAGACAAAGGGAAAACAGTTTTTATTCTTGACCAACAGCAGTGAACGCTCTCCCCGGGAGCTTAAAGAGAAACTGGACCGGCTCGGGATTCAAGTGGACCCGGGACATTTTTACACCAGTGCATTGGCCACGGCGAGTTTCCTGGCTTTTCAGCGGCCCAACGGTTCCGTTTACGTCATCGGAGAAGCCGGACTCATCAACGCCTTATATGAGGCGGGATTTTCCATGAACGAGGTCAATCCGGATTACGTCGTGGTGGGCGAAACCCGGTCCTATTCGTATGAAAAAATCGAAAAAGCCGTCAACCTGGTGCGTGCCGGGGCCCGGTTGATCGGTACCAACCCGGACCTGACGGATTCCATGGGAAAAGAGGTTGTTCCGGGAACCGGGTCCCTTATTGCCCCCATTGAACTGGCGGCCGGAAAAAAGGCCTACTTTTTGGGAAAGCCCAATCCCCTCATGATGCGGCATGCCCTGAGGATGCTGGGATGCAGCCGTGAAGAGACCGCCATTGTGGGGGACCGTATGGAAACCGACATCATCGCCGGAATCCATTCGGGGATGGATACCGTTTTGGTGCTTTCCGGGGTGACCGCCCGGGAAGATCTTCAAAATTACGCCTATCAGCCCCGGTATATGCTTTCCGGTGTAGGAGAGATACCGGAGTGAGCGCGGCCAAGAGCGTATGAACAAAGGGGCGAACCACATTTTTATTGACATTCAATTATGATATGATAGATGTCTATTCATCTATAATACCCGTTCCAAAGCGTACCTTCCCATTCAACCCAAGGAGGCGTCCAATGAAAAAAGCGATTTTGTCCGTTCTGTGTGTCATGCTCCTCATCGTCTCAGCCGTCACCGGTGCGACGGCAAAAGACCAGGTCGTCGTGTATACTTCTTTGGAGAACGAAGAGGTGGTGGATTATCTCGAGCTGGCCAAGAAGGAACTGCCGGATTTGGATATTCATGCCATCCGGTTGTCCACGGGCGAGCTCGGTGCCCGGATGCTGGCCGAAAGGGAGAATCCACAGGCCGACTGTATTTGGGGGTGGGCCGTCACCAACATGTCCGAATTCGTTCCCAAGGGCATGTTGAAGCCGTATAAGCCCAACGGCTGGGATAAAATTCCCGCCAGATTCAAGGATCCCGACGGCTACTGGACCGCCATTGATTTGTACGCCGCCGCCATTGTTCCCAATACCAAGGTCCTGGAGGAAAAGGGCCTTCCCATGCCCAAGGGATGGAACGATCTTCTCAACCCCGCCTATAAGGGAATGTTGATTATGCCCAACCCGGCCAGCTCCGGAACGGGATTCCTCCAGGTGGCCAGCCTCCTGGTGCTTCTGGACCCCGACTATAAGAACAAGCCGGTGGAAGAAAACAAGGCGTGGGACTTTTTAAAAAAGCTGGATAAAAATATGGGCCAGTACATCAAAAGCGGTTCAAAACCGGCCAAGCTCACGGCCGCCGGCGAATATGCCATCGGTTGTTCTTTTGCCTTTGTCTATTCTTCGTTAAAGAAAAAAGGGTTTCCAGTGGCCCTGGTGATGCCCGAAGAAGGTGCCGGTTATGAACTGGAAGCCAATGCCCTTTTGAAAGGCGCCAGGAACGAAAAGGCGGCCATGAAATTTTTGGACTGGGCCATCAGCAAGAGTGCCATGACGCGCTATGCCACGTTCAAGCTCGGCGTAACTTACCCCGGTATTCCCGGGCCCGAAGACCTGCCGGTCCTTGAGACCGTCAAGCTCGCGCCCATGGACTTTCCCTGGCAGTCGGAAAACCGGGAAAAAATCCTGGAAGTGTGGCAAAATCTTTTCATGAAATAAACAGAGTCCTCCCGCCCTCAAGGGCGGGAAGCGTTCCGTTCAAATTGCGCATTCAATCGATCGCCTCATCGATCCTTTCGGGGACTTGATGAGGCGATCCCCGCGCTGAATATGTCTAAAAACCGTTTCGCCGTTTTTACCGGCCGTTTTGAGTATTCCAAACCCTTCTTTTTAAGGAGAATACCAGGCGAAGATGTCGAAAAAGCTGATCCTGGAAAATGTGAGCAAGCACTACGGTTCTCTGATCGCCGTCAACAACGTCAGCCTGGAGATCGAACCGGCGGAATTTTTATGTTTTTTGGGTCCGAGCGGATGCGGAAAAACGACCCTCCTGAGGATGATCACCGGATTTGAAGAAATCACTTCCGGAAAGATTCTCTATGACGGCGCGGTCATCAATAACGTCATCCCCCAAAAAAGGGAGTTCGGCATTGTTTTTCAATCCTATGCCCTTTTTCCCAACATGACGGTGAGCCAGAATATCGCATTCGGGCTGAAAATGCGGAAAGTCCCCCAAAAGCGGATCGATGAGCGGGTGAAAGAGATACTGGGACTCATCGGCCTGGTAGGGTGGGAAGACCATTATCCGTCCCAGTTGTCCGGGGGGCAGCAGCAGCGGGTGGCCTTGGGCAGGGCGATTGCCATCAAACCCAAAATCCTTCTGTTGGACGAACCGTTGAGCGCCCTAGATGCCAAAATCCGGATCCGCTTGAGAACCGTCATCAAGCGTCTCCAGGAAGATCTCGGCATCACCTTGATCTACGTCACCCACGACCAGGAAGAAGCGCTGGCCCTGGCGGATCGGGTGGTGGTCATGCGGGACGGGGAATTTCGCCAGATCGGTTCTCCCTGGGAGATCTACAGAAGACCGAAAACCAGCTTCATTGCCGGTTTTGTGGGAACCTCCAATTTTATCACAGGTAAAAAAGAAGACGGCCGCGTCCGATTCGGTTCCAGGAAAATCGCCGTATCCGGGATCGAATCCATTGAAAGCGAAACGGTCTACCTGGCCATTCGCCCCGAAAATATCGACGTGCTTTTATCGGAAGACCTTCCGGAGGATTTGATTACCGAAAACATTATCGAAACGCACGTGGAGGTCATCAATTTCCTGGGCGCCGTGGTCAGAATCACCTTCATGCTGGAAGACGAGGAGATGCTGGTGGATATCTCCGAAAAGGAGTTTGGCAGGCGCAACCTGAAACGCCGGGATCCGATCCGCCTTTACTTTCCTCCGGACGCCTTTCACATTTACACGGAACATTTCAGAAAACTCATTTAAGAAAACCGCATGGTATTTCCCCCAAAAACCAGATCAGGTATGGCGTCAAATTCCAACGGCAGCGACGTTTTGGGGCGATATCAGGTCTCGCCCCTACGGATGGAAGTCGATCGGTTTGTCATCCCGGCCGTAACGATTTTCATCGCTTTGCTCCTTTCCTTTTTTATGCTCTTTCCCCTGTCGGCCATTCTCAAGCTGAGCTTTTTCAAAGGGGGCGAGTTCGCCCTTTCCAATTTCACTTTCGACAATTTTCAAAAATATTTCACCACGGGCTACACCCTGAGGGCGCTCTGGCACAGCCTTTATGTGGCTTTTACCACCACGATCATTGTCACCGTCATCACCTTCTTTTTCGCGTTTGGTATGACGCGGACCACCATCGCGGGAAAAGGCTTTTTCCGGAACATTATCATGATGCCGCTGGTGGCCCCTTCCATCGTCCAGGCGCTTGCCCTGATTTATCTTTTCGGGCGCAACGGATTGATCACGGCGCATTTCCTGCAAACGGACTGGAGTATCTACGGTCCGACGGGGATTATTGTCTCGGAAGTGCTATACTGCCTGCCGCATTCCTACGTGATTTTATATACGACCCTTTCCGCGGTGGACATCCGCCTCGACGAGGCCGCCGAAAGCCTTGGGGCCACCCCCTTCAAGGTGTTCACCCGCATTACGCTCCCTTCCGCCAAATACGGTATCTTCAGTGCCGCTGCATTGACCTTCAACCTGACCATCACGGACTTCGGGAATCCGGTGGTCATCGGCGGCGACTACAATGTCCTGGCCACCGAAATTTACGCCCAGGTCACCAATCTGTACCGTTTCGATCTGGGGGCCACCATCAGCATCATATTACTGGTGCCGTCCCTCATGGCCTTCGTTCTGAACTATTATATTTCCCGAAAGTCCTTTTCCATGATCAGCGGTGCGGCCAAACCGGTGATCCCGCCGTCAAGACCGTTGAAAAAGTTCGGGTATACGATCTTTTGCAGCCTGATTGCCGTGTCCATTATCGTGATTTTCGTCACGGTCGTCTTCGGATCCTTTGTCAAGGTCTGGCCCTATGACTGGTCCCTGACGCTCCAGCATTATCAATTTCCTTCCATCGCCGGGTATTCGGCCCTCTGGACAAGTGTCTGGGTATCCCTGGTGGTCGGCATCGCCGGCGCCTTCCTCACACTGGTGGCCGCGTATGTCATGGAAACACGGAAGCCGTTTTTTAAACAATTTGTTTACCTGCTTTCCGTCATGCCCGCCGCCATCCCCGGCCTGGTCATGGGGCTGGGATATATCCTGGCCTTCAATAAGCCGCACTATTTTTTTTATGGAACGCCATGGATCATCGTCATCAATATCATCATCTGTAATTTCACCCTGGGGATCTTGTCCAGCATTTCCAATTTGCGGAACATCGATCCTTCCATCGAGGAGGCCTCCATCAGTCTCGGCGGGGATGCCTTTCGAACCTTTTTTAAAATCATCTTTCCCCTTTCCCGGGTCGCCTTTTTCCAGAATTTTCTTTATTTTTTCATGAGATCCATGACCACCATCAGTGCCGTTATTTTCCTGGTCTCGGCGACGGTTCACCTGGCGGCCATTGAAATCATCATGCTGGACAACGACGGCTGGACCGCGAGCGCCAACGCCATGTGCACATGCATCATTTTAATTGTGCTGGCCATGCTGGGTGTGTTGAAGATCGTCTCCCTCAAGACGGGGGGGCGCCTGAAGGGACTGACGGCGGAAGTCTAGGTTCGTCCGCTAGGAATCCAGGAGGGCCGGAAGCCGGCGGAAGTCATCGATGACCGTGGCGGCGCCGGCGTTTCGAAGCGCTTCGGCAAGCCCGGCTTTATCGGAAGAAGCGACCGTAACGCCGATGCCCGCAAAGGCCGCCGATGCCCTCGCCGCGGCGATCATGTCGTCGGGCATATCGCCGAGGTAGTAAAATCTTGACGCATCCTTTCCAACGGCGGTTTCCAGGGCCTCCAGCATGAAGGGATGGGGTTTGCTCAAGGAGACGTTTTCTTCTCCGGTATCCAAGCGTCTTTTTTCCGCTTCCAAACAGTCGTCCAGAGTGTAGACGGCCGAGAAGAATCGCCGCACACCGAACCGGTGCAGGGGATAATCGGCCTCTGATTTCGGACGGCCCGTGGCGATGGCCAAAATATGGCGTCGAAAAAGCTGTTCCAGGATTTTGGGATCGATCAAAAGACGTTCCCTGTCGATCCGTCCCTCTCCATGATACACAAGGGGCGACAGTCCGTATGTTTTTTGAAACAGACGGGGGCCCAGATAAATTTCCTGGAAGATCTGCTTGATGATGTTTCCGCTTCCCACGTCCCTGTGGGTGCAGGCCATCACAAAATCGTGAAGGGTCCCGGTTGGTTTTTCCAGGAGCCGGCTCAGGGGAAAAGGCGTGTTTTTTAAAAACCGGGCCAACGCGAGTACGTTGGCCCGGGAAATCCGGAGGCGGTATTCCGGCCAGGGATCCGGAGCCGAAAAAGGGGAGAGGTCTTCCACGAGAAAACATAACATGCTGAGGACGGCGGCCGTCAAATCCCAGTCATTATTCAGCCCGCCCCGTTGCTTGACACGGGCCAGATCCGAAAGGGGAAAAATGGGTTCCGGAAGCGATTCCCATCCCCTCGCCCCTTTGAAAAACAATCGTGCCGTCCGGCGCACCGTTTCCCGATAAGAGCCGGAAACGTCCACCAGTACGCCATCCATGTCGAAGACGACCAGCGCCTTTTGCTTCATTTTTCCCTTCCCCGGGATGGGCACCCTCCGGTCTTTGCGGAGAGCCTGTCGATCAACCCCACAATCTCCGGAATGGAAGCGATGCCATGGTAACGGCCCGAAGTGCGCGGTTTCCCTTTTCGCCGGGATCGATCCATCAGCACCGGCACCCCGGCCCAGGCAAGGAGGGGAAGATCCGTGTATCCATCCCCCACGGCAATGACCCGATCGGAGTCAAGGCATTGTTCTCTCACCGGCTTCAACTTGTCTGCAGGGTGTATGATGCGTCTTTCAATGCCGGTGATCCGTCCATCGGCGGAAAGGAGGCGGTTTCCCTCGATGCGCACAAAGCACGATTTTATGCCGGCAAGCTCCAGGATGCGTTCGATCAGATTCGTCGTTCCGCAGCTGACGATCATCATGGGGTGCCCGGCATTGAAAAGCCACCGGAGGGCGGCCCGATCCGCGTCACTTATTTTTCGGGCCAATCGTTTCGAGACCTCTTCAATGCGGCTCAAGGGGGTTCCTGAAAGGACCCATGCGTAATATTTTTTGAAAGCAGGCCCCATCCATTTTCGGCGGTCCATGAAAATGATGGCGTTGGCCACGATGCGTTTGGGGGGTGACAATTTCTCCCCGGGTGCCTGTACGCCGGAAAGCAGCAGGGTGTGTTCGCTGTCGTAAGGATCGGAGGGAAGCAGGGTCCCGTCGAAATCCCAAATGATGGTAAAGGGAATCAGCCGTGTTCGCATATGGGCCCGGACCAATCTTGCCTCATCACCGGCCGTACGCCCGGTCAGGGATTATTCCGGTAAACGGATCACCAGAACCGGGATGGTCGCGTGTCGTACGACCCATCGGGCCGTGCTGCCGATCAGCACATCCGCAAGGGCGCTTTGACCGTGTGTTCCCATGACGATGAGGTCGCAATGCCGTTTTTTTGCGGTTTCGACGATCATCTCAGCCGTGGGTCCGCTTTTGATGATGATTTCATCGGTGGAGAACGTCTGGTTCGGGGCACTGTTTTGGATCTCTTCGGAGAAGGCCCGGAGGACTTCCTTCAATGCGAGATGGTCCTGTTTCTCGTCCATGAGCTCTTCCCGGGCCTCCGCATAATACCGCCGCCGGATTGTTTTCCAGGTGTCGGTATGGATCATGTTCAAAATGAAATTTTCCCCGGGGAACTCGGCCATGACGTGAAGGATGGTAATGCCGGCACCGTAGGTATGGGCAAGATTCACCGCATAGGCAAAGGCGTGAACGGCGCTTTCCGAAAGGTCGGTGGCGTACAGAATCTTTTTTATCCGGACGTCCGGGAGCTTCATTTTATCAGTCCTTTAATATCACCGATCGATTTATCTTGCAAAGTAGATTTCAGGCAGCCACAGGGCAATCTGCGGAAAGATGATGACGATGGCCAGTCCCAGCATCATCACCAAGACAAAGGGAATGATGGAACGGTAGATGTCCGCCAGGGAGACTTCCGGCGGCGCCATGGCCTTCATCAAGAAGAGATTATAGCCGAAGGGCGGCGTCATATAGGCGATCTGACAGGTGATGGTATACAGCACGCCGTACCAGATGGGGTTGAAACCGAGTTTGATGACCAGCGGCACATACAAAGGGGCCACGATGATGAGCATGGCCGTATCGTCCAGAAACATCCCCATCAGGATGTAGGTGAGCTGCATCATGACCAGCACGTGCCACGGACTCAGCTCCCACTTCTTGATGAACAGGGTTTCGATGGCATGGACGGCGCCGAGCCCGTCGAAGACGGCCCCGAAGCAAAGGGCGGCCAGAATCACCCACATGAACATGCAGCTCACGCTCAACGTGTTCCGGAGGGTGTCTTCGATGACACGACGGTTCAGGCGGCGATTCACCGCGGCGGCGAGGGTGGTGGCCGCGGCGCCCGCGGCGGCGCATTCCACCAGGCTGGTGACCCCCATCAAAAACAATCCGGTCATGGAGAAAATGATCACCAGCGGGACGATCCCCGCCCGCAGGAGGCGGAATCGTTCTCCCCAGGAAATGAGTCGCCGTTCCTCGATGGGTAAAACCGGCCCCAGTTGCGGCTGCAGTTTGCAGCGGATGAGAATATACAAGACGAACAAGCCCGCCAGCAGAAATCCGGGCAAGACACCGGCCATCCACAAATGGCCCACCGGTTGACGGGCGATCATGCCGTAAAGCACCAGAACCACGCTGGGCGGCACCATGATCCCCAGAGAACTCCCGGCCTGGATGACCCCGGTGATCATGATCTTGTCGTATTTTCGTTTCAGCATTTCCGGCAAAGCAATGCTGGCGCCGATGGCCATGCCCGCCACGCTCAATCCGTTCATGGCGGAGACGGCCACCATCAAGCCGATGGTCCCCACGGCCAACCCCCCTGGGATCGGGCCCATCCATACGTGGAACATGCGGTAGAGATCACCGGCGATGCCCGACTCGGAAAACATATACCCCATATAGATAAAGAGCGGCAGGGTGAGCAGCGGGTACCAGTTCAAAAGGACAAAGCTCGCATTGAAGGGCATTTCATAGGCGCCTTTCCCCCATAACATGAGGGCGAACAAGGTGGCCACGCCGCCGATGGCGGCAAAGACCCGTTGCCCGGTAAGGAGCATGAGCATCATGGAAGAGAAGATGAAAAGTGCGATCAGTTCGTGGCTCATGAGGATTCCTTCCCTTTGGCTTTTTCAAGGTCTTTGAAGAAGGTGGCAATGGCCTGGAGCAGCATGATCAGAATTCCGACGGCCATGATGATCTTGATCGGAGCCAAAGGCGGCGCCCAGGGGGTATAATTCACCTGCCCATACCGTATCGCGTAATCAATGCTTGAAATGGCGCCGACAAGAAGAAAGATCAGGTAAAAGATTAAAAAAGGGACCGTCAGCATATCCGCCAGGGCCTGTCGTTTCTTGGACCACCGCCCGTAGAGAAGGTCCATGCGGACGTGTCCTTCCAGAATCATGGAGTATCCCCCGCCCAGCAGGTAATAGGCGGCCATGAGGAATTGGGCGATTTCCACCACCCAGATGTGAGGGCGGTTGAACAGGGTCCTGGAGATGGACTCAAAAAGCAAAATGCCCATCATGGCGAACACCATGTATTGCGCGAATCGGCCCACGGCCGTGCTCGTGGCATCGGTGCAGCGCACAAACGCTTTGATGAACTTCGGCATATGCGTTCCTTTAAGGCAATGACCGGTTTAATGTTTCTGTCTGAATGGGCTTAAAATTTCACCGGGCGTAAAAAGGCCCCCGGAACCGCTTGGGATTCCATCGGGCAATTAAAGGTTCACCTTCCCGGGCTGAGGTGCGGTGCCCGGGAAGGTGAAATGGACTGAAATAAAATATCCCGGCGAATTAATACCGGTACGGAGGTCCGGCTTCTTCCATGGTCTTGGCATATTCTTTGAGTATTTTGACGACTTTGGCGTCCCGGGGGCTCCTGGCCGCCACCTCTTCCCAGAATTTCAATGCCGCATCTTCCACCACCTTCCACTCCTCTTTTGGAATGGAGGTGAGTTTCAGCTTGCCGCCTTTGGTACGGTAGTGGGCTTCACCCCACCAGTACCAATGCTGACGATAGTAATGGGAACTGTCGATACAAAGGCGAAACAGGGTTTTCAAGTGTTCCGGCACCTTTTCCCAGGATGGGGTGTGGACAAAATAAGACCCCGCCCATGCGCCGGAGATGGGGTTGGTCAGGTAATACTTGGTGACGTCCGCCCATCCGACGGTATAGTCTTCGGTGATCCCCGACCAGGCCACGCCGTCCAGTTCTCCGGTCTGGATGGCCATTTGGACGTCTTCGTAGGGGATGGACATGGGCACCACGCCGAACTGCTGCATGAACCGTCCCCCCGTGGGAAACATGTACATTCTCAGGCCCTTGAGATCCTCCACGTGTTTGATGGGCCGGACCGTGGCGAAATTGCACGGGTCCCACGCACCGGCGCTCAGCCAGGTGACGTTTTCCACTTCGGCGTAGGCTTCTTCCCATATCTTGTCGAGCCCATACCAGTGGAACAAAACGGGGACGTCCAGGGAGTAGCGGGACGCGAAGGGGAAGTATGCCGCGAAGACCGATACGTCCACCGGCGCCGCGATGGAATCATCATCACTTTGCACCGCGTCGATGGTCCCTCTCTGGATGGCCCTGAACAGCTCTCCGTGGGGGACCAACTGGTCCGCGTTGTAAAGTTCGACGATCATTTCGCCGTTCGCGGCCTTGTTGAATGCATCGATGGACGGCTTAATGACGTGGGCGGCCAGGGCAGGACCGGCATACGTTTGCATTCTCCATTTGATGGTCGTTTTCTTCTGCGCGATCACGTAGGGTGCATTGACCGCTGTGGCCGCCACTGCGGCGGTCCCAAGCCCTGCTTTTTTAAGAAAATCGCGTCGTTTCATTGAACCTGCCTCCTTTTTGGTGTTGGGTTGGTAAAACGTTCATGCCGCCTTTCCCTCTTGACATGAAACGGACCGATTGATATAGATGTATATACAGCATCAGCCAAAAATAAATATGCTTGAACCCGCGGAAAGAACTCGCTTTACATGTCGACGTCGCAAAAGCATGCGTTCACCGTATTGTGTGTTCCAAAAGGCGACTGATTCAGCCGGACATCGAAGGCGGGCGGCATGACGCACCCGCATTGTCTGCCTACCGTGTCGGGTTTGCATTTGTCAAGCTTTTTATATAAAGGGCTCGGCGGCATCGGATGCGGTTTTTTGCGCGTTGCCGATTTCAAGAAACCGAAAATCGACAAAGAGAATCGTTTCAAAACAAAAAGGGGGAATGCATATGGGTACGGAAAGATCCTTGTTGGACCGGGAACTGACACCGCAAATTTGTTACGATCTTCTACCGGAATGGAAAGGCCTGGAGATTCAAATCGAGCAACTCAGCGGCGGGATCACCAACAAGCTGTATCGGATTCGATCCGAAAAGGGCGATTATACGGTACGCATCTACGGGGATAAAACCGACCTTTTCATCAATCGGGAGTACGAGGCCCATACCATCCAGGAGATGTCGAAGATCGGCGTGTGTTCGAATCTTGTCAAATTCATGCCTGAACTCGGCGTGACCATCGTCGAATTCATCGGGGATTCCATCGTGTTGACCAACCCGCATTTTCTGGATGCCTCCCTTTATCCCAAAATCGTGGAGCCGATTCGAAAAATTCATACGAGCGGCGTGACCTTGAAAAAGGTGTTCAATCCGCTCGTTGAAGTGATGAAGATGGCGGCCATTCTCCGGAAGCTGGATGTCCGCTATCCGGAATTCGATATCGACGGGACCATCGACCGCCTCGTCAAACTGTCGAGCATCATCAATATTCCGGAATCCGAATACACGGCGTGTCACAATGATCTTCTGGCGGAGAACTTCGTTTTGATCAATGAAGACGCCCGGGAGAAATATGCATCCGCCATGTATATCATCGACTGGGAATATGCGGGCATGGCGCCGAAGTATTATGACATCGCCGACATGTTCCAGGAAATCCTTGTGCCGCGGGAGGCGGAAAAACAAATCGTCGCCACCTATTGTCAGGGGGACGCCTTTGAGCGGACGCTTTTTTTCATCGACTTATTCAAGCCCTTTCCGGATATCTACTGGTTTTTATGGAGCCTGATTCAACTCAACGTCTCCAAGATTTCCTTCGACTATTACACCTATGGAAAAGTCAAATATGAAAATGCGATAAACAATCTTGCGATGATCCGTGAAGCATACGGGATTGCCGTCTAGAGGAGCATGGCCAAGGAGGAGAGGAACCGTTTCTCTTTTTCCATTATCGATCGTTTCCAAGTGGCTCTATTAAAAAAGGGTTAAGGTGTCGGATTTTCCTTGACATGGATATACACTTCCGTTATTCTCTTCATGTCTATACATCTATAACATTATACAAATACCCAACCGTTCGGGAGCAACACAAGAAAGAGACGGCCGAAGCCGGCCGGCCGAAGGAAAACAAGGAGATTCCCGGAATAGGACCCAGTAAACCATTGGAGGCGATCCATGAAATTTCCCATTGATCTGGATGCATTTCAGCCTTTGCGCTTTTCCGCCGCTCAGGGCGAACTCACTCCGGAAAACGAATCCCGGCTGCGGGAAAACATCGCATTGGTCCGGGATACCATCGTCTTTTTCACCGCCTTTGCCAATGCCAAGGGACTGGGGGGGCATACCGGAGGCGCCTATGACATCGTGCCGGAACTTTTGATCGTCGATGGGTTCATGAAAGGAAGCGATGCGATCCTCCCCGTGTACTTTGATGAAGCCGGCCATCGGGTTGCCATTCAGTACCTCATGGCGGTGCTCAACGGGTTCAAGCCCCCTGAATCGTTGCTGCATTACCGGGAATTTGCAAGCGGTCTCTACGGCCACCCGGAAAGGGACGATGCGCAAGGGGTCTTTTTCAGTTCCGGGCGCCTGGGACACCTATGGAGCTACGTCAACGGTGTGGCCTCCGCCCACCCGGAAAAAACGGCGGTCCTGTTCGGAAGTGACGGCTCCCAGCAGGAAGGCGGGGATGCGGAAGCCGCCCGGTGCGCGGTGGCCCGGAATCTCAACGTCAAGCTTCTCATCGACGACAACGATGTCACCATTGCCGGGCATCCCAGCCAATATTTAAACGGATTCAGCGTGGAACAGACACTGAAAGGCCACGGGGTGAAGGTGGACACGGGCTTGGGCGAAGACCTGTCCGCTCTTTACCAAAGGATCCGCCGGGCGCTGACCATCCAGGGGCCGGTGGCCCTGGTGAACAAACGGAAAATGGCCGTAGGCATTTCCGGACTCGAAGGTTCCCCCAAGGCCCATGACGTCATCTCTGTTGATCTTGCCCTTGCCTATCTGAAGGAAAAGGGACGCCACGAGGCCGCCAGCGTCCTGGAGGGGACGACCAAGGCGAAATCCGCCGTGGCGTATCTCGGCAGCACCCCGGAGCAGGGCAAAAACCGGGACGACTTCGGAAAGATCCTCTGTGAAATCCTCGAGACGATGCCGGACCGAAAGTCCAAAGTCCTTGTGGTGGACTCGGATCTGGAAGGATCCTGCGGGCTGCATCACATTCGGAAAGCGTATCCCGAGGTGTATGTCTCCGGCGGCATCATGGAGCGGAACAATTTTTCGGTGGCCGCCGGTTTTGGATCGGAAACCCAAAGACAAGGGATCTATGGGACCTTTTCCGCCTTCCTGGAGATGGTGGTGTCCGAGATCACCATGGCCCGGTTGAACCGGGCCAATGTGCTGGCTCATTTTTCCCATGCCGGTGTGGACGATATGGCGGACAACACGTGTCATTTCGGGATCAACAACTTTTTCGCCGACAACGGTCTGCAGGAAAACGACCGCACCCGATTGTACTTCCCCGCCGATGCCAAGCAGATGCGGGCCGTCCTGAAGGCGGTCTTCGGCGATCCGGGACTGCGGTTTATCTTTTCCACCCGATCCGCCACCCCGTTCATCCTGAAGGAGAACGGGGAGCTGTTTTACGACGAATCCTACCGGTTTACGCCGGGAAAGGATGAACCCGTCCGGGAAGGGGATGCCGGCGTGGTCGTCTCCTATGGCGAAATGCTCTACCGATGTCTGGATGCCGTGGAGCGCCTGAAGAGCGAAAATATCCATGTGGGGCTGATCAATAAGCCCACCCTGAACGTCATCGATGAAGAGATGATGGCGGCCCTGGTCAACGCCAAGTTCGTTTTGGTGGTGGAGAGTCAAAACATCAAATCGGGACTCGGTGTCCGATTCGGCACCTGGCTTTTGGAAAGGGGCTATAAGGGGGCATACGCGCGCATGGGGACGATTAAAGAAGGCCACGGCGGCCTTTCCGAACAGATCCCCTATCAGGAACTCGGGCCGGATCATATAAAAGACCGAATCAAGGCCCTGTGCCGGATATAGGCGCCGGCATGCCGCCCTTTCGGGACCCGCGTTCCGGTTCCGTGCAAACACCGGGGGGCGAAGGGCGGGAAAAAGAAGGATGGATGCACCGTGATCATTGTTGATCCCAAGAATCCGATTCCCAAATATCTTCAGATCAGCGCCTGGCTGAAAGAGGCGATTCAGCTGGGACGATACAAAATCGGTGAAAAGCTGCCTTCTGAAATCGAGTTGTCGCGGATGTGCCGCGTCAACCGCAATACCCTGCGGCAGGCCATCGGGGAATTGACGGCGGAAGGGTTACTGCAGAAGGTCAAGGGGGTGGGCACCTTTGTGGCGTCTACGGAATCGCTCCCCGTCCGGCACAAACTCAACCGGATTTCCAGTTTCCGCCGGGAGCTGCAGCAGTCCGGAGTGCGCGAAAAGACCCGCCTCCTTGAAAAAGGGTTGGAAACCCCCTCAGAAACCGTGGCCAAAAATCTGGCCCTGGGTCCGGGCACGCCGGTTCTTGTCATTCGACGGGTGCGCTCCGGAGACGACCTTCCCCTGATTTACGAAGAGACATACCTGCCGGCGGACCTTTTTGGCGGCATCCTGGAAATGGACCTCACCGGTTCCATGTACGATATTTTTACCCGGGAGTTCGGTGTGGTTCTGGAACGAAGCGAACAAACGATCCGGGCGGTGAATTTAAGCAAAAAGATCGCTTCCCATTTAGGGCTCAAGCATAACAGCGCCGCATTGTATTCGGAAAGCGTCACCTACAACGACCGGAACATGCCCGTGGAAGTCCTCTACAGTTACTTCCGGGGGGATAAATACGTCTTTGAAGTGGAATTGGGGCAATACCACCTGACCCCGTGAAAAGCATAAACCCTAAAGAGACGAAACGTCGAAACGCAGTAATCGTTGAGTGAAGGAGGAAATCGATGGAAGAAAAAAATCTGCTCGAAAAACTGGTGGATGTAAGCCCTGGAATGGAAATTTGGTGGGATTCATCCCCGGTGATCTTTAAAAACTGGTGCCGGAAATTGCTTGAAAAAGCCACTTCCGAAACGCGTCCGGTCCTGGAGCGCCAGTTCGATCGTATGTACAACGAAAGCGCCCCTGAAAACCAGCTCTTTCGGGGCGTGACCACCAACCCGCCCCTTTCTTTGCAGGCGATCCAGGATGATCCGCCTTACTGGGAAACGGTGGCCGGAGAAATCATCGCCGCACATCCGGGAATCGACAAGGAAACCCTGTTTTGGGAGCTGTATAAAAAGGTGGTCCAGCGGGGATCCGACATGTATCTCCCGCTTTTTGAAAAATCCGGATACAAAGAAGGGTTTTTGTCCGGCCAGGTGGATCCCAGGAGCGTTTTCGACAAAGACGCAATGCTCAAACAGGCCCTTGAACTGGCCGCCCTCAATCCCAACGTCATGATCAAAGTGCCCGGGTCCCGGCAGGGATATGACGTGATCGAAGAATTGACCGCCCGGGGCATCTCCACCAACAACACCTTGACCTTTATCCTGCCCCAACTGGTGGATTGTGCCCGCACCGTTGCCAAAGGATTGGAAAAGGCCAAAGCGAACAGCGTGGATTTGAGCAAATGGCGGTCCGTCATCACCCACATGGAGTCCCGCTACGGGGATCTGGGCGGCCTGCGCGATTTCGCCAAGGAAAAGGGCATTGAGCTGACGGACGGGGATGTGCGACTTGCGGAACTGGCCATTTTCAAGAAGGCCTATCAATTCCTCGAGGACAACAAACTTCCCAGCAAGATGCTCTCCTGCTCCTTGCGGCTCGGTCCGAAAGTCAATGGAAAAACCCGCATCTGGCACTTGGAGGAAAAGACGGGTGGGGCCATCGTGATGACCTGTCCGCCGCCGTTCATTGATCAGATCATCCATTTTGAAGAAGAAAAGGAGATCGTTTACGCGCCGGACCGGATTCATGCGCCGATTTCCAGGGAGGTGATGGACAAACTCATGCGGGTGCCCTATTTCGAGAGGGCCTATGCCGAAGACGGATACAATCGGGAAGAGTACAATACGCATCCGGCCCTCCAGAGAACGGCGGAGCAGTTTTCAAAGGCCACCGAAGAGATGGTGGCCTTTGCCGGGAAATGCCTCGATACGGCCTGTAATTTTTCCTCGAAGGAGTAAACGACAAAACAAGGAGGCCCTCTCATGCAAGTGGGTGTATTGAAGGAAATCAAGCGAAAGGAAAACCGGGTGGCCATGACCCCGGCGGGTGTGGAACAAATGGTCTCCCGCGGGCATAAAATCCTCGTGGAAACCACGGCGGGGGAAGGATCCGGTTTTTCGGACGAGGACTACGGGAAGGCCGGCGCCACCATCGCCGCCACCCCCAAAGAAGTGTATGATTCCTGCGAAATGGTCATGAAGGTCAAAGAACCCCTTCCGGTGGAATACGACATGATCCGGGAGGATCAGATCGTGTTCACCTATTTTCATTTTGCGGCCTCGGAAGAGTTGACCCGGGCCATGATGACGGACAAATGCGTTGCCATCGCCTATGAGACCGTGGAGAAAGCGAACGGATTTTTGCCCCTGTTGACGCCCATGAGCGAGGTGGCCGGGCGGATGGCGATCCAGGAAGGGGCCAAATACCTGGAAAAGACCTACGGCGGCAAGGGGGTCCTGCTCAGCGGGGTTCCGGGGGTGGATTCAGGGACCGTTTTGATCATCGGGGGCGGCATTGTGGGCACCAACGCCGCCAAGATGGCCTGCGGGATGGGGGCCCGGGTGTACCTGTTGGACACCAATCTCGATCGGTTGCGATATCTTTCCGACGTGATGCCCAAAAACTGTTTCGCCCTCATGTCCAATCCCGCCACCATTCGGAGTCTGCTCCCGAAATCCGACCTGGTGGTGGGCGCGGTGCTCATTCCGGGGGCCATGGCCCCGAAACTGGTGACCCGGGACATGCTGGGGCTCATGAAGAAGGGATCGGTTATCGTGGACGTGGCCATTGATCAAGGGGGGTGTGTCGAAACGGCCAAGCCCACCACCCATGACGATCCCATTTATGAAGTCGACGGTATCATCCACTACTGCGTGGCCAACATGCCGGGGGCGGTGTCCATGACGTCCACCATCGCACTCACCAACGCCACCCTCCCCTATGCCCTGGAACTGGCGGACAAAGGCTACAAGATCGCCGTCAGGCAAAACCCCGACTTGGCAAAGGGGGTGAACATCATCGACGGTAAAGTGACGTACAAAGGGGTGGCCGAGGCTTTTGGGTTGGAATACACCCCGCTGGATGCCGTCCTGTAAGGGCTGCATCTCCGCCCGCGGGCGGAACATAAAAGAGATGACTTTTATCAGGTAAAAGGAGGAAAAAATGGCAAAAGCACTCAAAGACTGGTTTGTCCCGTGGCTTCTCTCGTCCCGGGAATACAACGTCAGCATACTCGACAAAGCCTGGGCTCACCCGGAAAAAGGGCGACTGATGCTCAATGAAAACCCGATCCCCCCTTCGGACAAGGTGATCCAAGCGGTGGCCGATGCCCTGAAGCACGGAAACTGGTATCCGGACAGTTTTCTCCGCCTCCGGGCCAAGATCGGAAACATGTATGGGCTGGGTCCCGACAATGTAACCCTTTGCAACGGTTCGTCGGAAACCATCGATGCCATGATGCGGATTTTCCTGAAACCCGGAGACGAGTTTATCTGTTCCACCCCCACCTTCGAACTTTTTCCGCCCCGGGCGGAATTGTGCGGGGGCAAAGTGGTCCAGGTTCCGGTTCGGGAAGGCGACCTCCAGTATGATGTGGAAGGGATGTTCCAGGCCATCAACGAGAAAACCAAGCTCATTTTGATCATCAACCCCAATAATCCGACGGGGGTCTTCATCGATGACGACGACCTGATCCGGTTCTGCGAAACCGGGGTTCCCCTTTGTTTGGACGAAGCCTATCTGGATTATAACCCCGATCGGCCGTCCAAGGCGCCCTTGATCAAGAAATATCCCCATGTCTTCCTTTCGGTGACCTTTTCCAAGGCCTACGGCTTTGCCGGCATCCGCTTCGGGTTCGTGCTGGGATCCGAAGAGATGATCGCCGCCTTCAACCGGATGTTTTTGCCCTGGAACGTGAGCGTCATGTCCGCCGCCGCCGCCGAAGCCATTCTCGACAATCCCGAAGAAGTCCAGGCCAAGGTGGCCCACAACAACAAATGGATGTCCATTTTTACCGAGGAGCTCAAGAAGCTCGGCCTCAAGCCGTATCCGGCCAACGGCAATTATATGCTCGTGGACGCCACCATGACGGGGAAGACCACGGAAGAGATTCTGGCGGCCGCCATGGAGATGGAGCAGATTTTCTTGAAAAAAATCGGAGAGATTCACGGCAAGACGGGTTATTTTCGGGTGACGCCGGGCAAGGATGAGGAAAACGAGCGTTTCTTGAAGTTCATCCGGGCCTACTTCGGCTGATTACAGAAAACGCCGAATTGAATCGCACGGCACCCCGACCATTGCATTCCTTTCATGGCCGGGGTGCATGATATTCCGGCATTCCGCCGGGAAAACAAGCCGTGCCGTCGGGCATGTCCCTTTAAGGAGGTCATGATGGATGTGTATTATATCGATGGAGAATTCGTTACCGAAGACCGCGCGGTCATTTCGGCAAAGGATCTGGCGGTGCTCCGGGGGTTCGGCGTCTTTGACTTTTTGATCACCTACAACCGGCGGCCCTTTTATCCGGAAGACCACGTGCAGCGCCTGAAGAATTCGGCGGAAAAAATCGGGCTCCAGCTCAACCATACCGCGGATGAAATCTGCGAAGTGGTGAATGAAACGGTCCGCCGCAACAGCCACCACACGGAATCGAACATCCGGATCGTCTACACGGGAGGTGTGAGTTCGGACGGTGTGACGCCGGAGGGGAACGGGAAGTTGCTAGTGATGGTGACGCCCAAGCTGGAACTCCCGGCATCGTGGTACACGGACGGCGCCAAAATTATCACCCTGAACATCGAGCGTTTCATTCCGGAAGCCAAGAGCACCAATTACCTTTCCGCGGTGTGGGCCCTCCAGGAAGCCCATCGGCAAGGAGGCATCGAAGCCGTTTATGTGGATCGGAACCGGCGCCTCCTCGAAGGTACCACCACCAATATTTTCTTTTTCAAAAAAGACAAACTGGTGACGCCCAATTCGGATATCCTGCCCGGTATCACCCGGAGCGTGGTTTTAAACCTGGTGAACGATCGTTTCGATGTGGAACTCAGGGACGTGGATAAGAAAGAAGTCGATTCCATGGAAGAGGTTTTCATCACGGCCTCCAACAAGGAAATTGTTCCCGTCGTCACCATTGATGACACCCGCGTCGGTGATGGGAAGCCCGGAGAAAGGACCCGGCGGATCATGGCGCTTTTCCGGGAATATACCACGGCATACGGGCGCCAAAGGGTCTGAGATGTCCGGAACCGTCGAGTCTGCCGCCTTGTATCCGCCCTTAACCTGGGCGGAGATCGACCTGAAGGCCCTGGCCCATAATTATCATGAATTGCAGCGGGTCACCGCTCCCGGGGCCGCTATGATGGCGGTGGTCAAAGCGGACGGTTACGGTCACGGCGCCGTGCCCGTGGCGCGGACGGCGTTGGCGTGTGGGGCGACGTTTCTGGCGGTGGCCCGGTTCGATGAGGCCCTCCGCCTCCGGGAGGCCGGGATCACGGCTCCCATCCTTTTGTTCGGCTACAGTCTTCCGGAGTACGTGGATTACATGGCCGCAAACGATATCCGGGTCTCCGTCGGTTCCCTGGCGTCGGCCCGGCGGCTGAATGAACAGGCCCTGTCCATCGGGAAAAGACTCAAGGTCCATGTCAAGATCGACACGGGCATGGGGCGCCTCGGCCTCCTTTCAGTGCCCATGCCCGGAAATCCGGACCAAGACGAAGGCCCCCCGGACACGGTGCAGGAGGTGTTGACCGTCGCTTCCCTTCCGGGACTGGAGATGGAAGGGGTCTTCACCCATTTCGCCAATGCGGACGCGGCGGACAAGACCCATGCCCGGGAGCAGTTCGCCCGATTTACCGGATTGTTACGTGCTCTTGAAAAGGCCGGCCTTGAAATCCGCTTCCGACATGCGGCCAACAGCGCGGCCGTCATTGAAATGCCCGAAACCCACCTGGACCTGGTCCGGCCGGGAATCTCCCAATACGGACTGTGGCCGTCGGACCAGGTGGACAAAACGCGCATCGCCCTGAAACCCGTCATGACTCTTAAATCGCGGGTCATCCAGGTCAAGTCCGTGGGATCGGGATTCGCCGTGAGTTACGGCAGCACATATCGTACGCCCCGGCCTACCCGGATCGCCACCGTGCCCGTGGGATACGCCGACGGATTCCACCGAATGCTGTCCTCAAAGGGGCACATGCTGGTGAGAGGGTTTCGGGCCCCCATCGTCGGCCGGGTGTGCATGGATTTGACCATGATCGACGTGGGGGCCATTCCCGGGGTGGCACCCGAAGACGAGGTGGTCATTTTGGGCCGTCAGGGGGATGAAACGATTTCCGCCGATGAAATCGCCGCCCTGGCCGGGACCATCAACTATGAGGCCGTTTCGTCGATTACATCCCGGGTTCGGCGGGTGTACATCCGGTAGGCGTCCACGGATTGCACGCCCAGGTAAAAATGATGGCGTCGTAAACACCCCAAAAGAAGCCATTTTCGTCACCCCGGCGAAAGCCGGGGTCCAGTAATTTGAATTGCTTCTGGATGCCGGCGTTCGCCGGCATCCCGTCTTCGTCACTTTTTACGAAGCCGGCAAAATTACAAAATAATTTCTTTGCCAAATTGGAAACGATCAAATTTAGCAACCCCCCGAGAGATGATTCATTCGATGGATTGGAAAACAGGGACCTGGGAACGGGAAAAGGGCGCATCCCCCGCCGCCGAGATCATGATCGCCGGGGATTGGGCCCCCATCCGGGGCTTCAGCGATCCGATCCTGAAGGACCCCGAAGCCGTTTACGGGGACCTGTTGCCGGTGTTGCGGGAAAGCCATCTGCGGATGGTGAATCTCGAGTCTCCCTTGGTGGACGGAGGGGTCCCGATGGTCAAAAGCGGGGCGGTCCTGAAAGGGCGTCCCGAACATGTGGCAGGGCTTACGGCGGTGCCTTTTGAACTCGTCACGCTGGGCAACAACCATGTTTTTGACTACGGTGTCGGAGCGTTCGTCAAGACCCGGGATCTTCTTTTTGAAAAGGGGATCCGTTTCACCGGCGCCGGTCTCTCCCTGGCCGAAGCCCGGGCGCCGGCCATCGTTACGGTCAACGACGTCAGGGTCGGTGTGCTCAGCTTCGGGGAAGGAGAAGACCTCACCGCGGCAACCCCGGATCTGCCCGGTGTTCTGGGCTGGGAAGTCGAATGGATCGTCGAAGATGTAAAGCGGCTTCGGTCCGAAGTCCACGTTGTGATCGTGGTCTGCCATGGCGGCGTGGAATACATCCCCTTCCCCCCCCCGTATCTGGTGGAGGCCCTTTGCCGCATCGCCGACGCCGGGGCGGATCTGATCATCGGGCATCACCCCCACGTGCCCCAGGGGATCCGGATCCATGGAGGGGCTCCCATCTGTTTCAGCCTGGGCAATTTCATTTTTTTCCAGCCCACGGAACTAATCTACCGGAAGACGGGATACCTGGTGAAGGCCGGCATTTCAACGAACGGCCTGACGGGCATTCGAATTATTCCTTACGCCATCGGGCCCCACGGTCTCATGCGGCTTAAACACCCCGAAAAGGAAAAAGCCCTGAAAATCTTCAGCACCCTTTCCGATCCCCTTTCCCGGCCGGAAGGGGTGGCGGACGCCTGGCACGCCTTTCTCAAGTATTACGGGATCTCCGGATTTAACAACGAGATGGCCGCGATCCTCAAAGAACTGGAGACGGCGCCCCCCAAAGGGGCCGCCATGTTCCGAAACCGGTTGACCACCCTCCAGCATTCCCGCCACCTGATTGCATTGATGACCCGGATCATGGAAGGGACTCTGGACGATGCCCCGACATGGGCCGAGGCGTGGGTCACCGATTTTTTTTCTCGAAAAATCGCCGACGGACTTCCGGGGTAAACAAATGACCCCCATGGAAAAGGACATCGCCGCGTTGTTTTCAAAAGACGAAGTCGTCGTCTTGATCACCGATTCGGGCCTCGGCGGTTTTTCCATTTTTTCGCAGATCGCCGCCCGGGTGAAACAGGATCCGATTTTTTCCAGGCTGTCCCTCATCTATTACAATGCCTGGCCGGGACCCAACCGGGGATACAATTCTCTCAAAGACATGGATACGCGGGTCCGGGTCTTCGATCGGGCCCTGGAAGGGATGCAGCGCTTTACCCCCCATATGATCCTCATCGCCTGCAACACCCTCTCCGTACTTTATGAAAGGACCCGTTTCCGCCGGCGGGAGGCGATCCCGGTGGTGGATATCGTCCGTTTCGGCGTGGACATGGTCTATGAACAGCTCTTGCAGAATACCCATGCCCGGGCGCTGCTGCTGGGGACCGTCACCACCATCGACTCCGATCGGCACCGGTCGCGGCTGATTGAAAAAGGCATTCCCGCCAATCGGATCGCGGTGCAGGCGTGCGATCAATTGGCCACCCGAATTGAAAAAGGCCCTGAGAGTGATGCGGTGGTGCAACTGGTGGATGCGTGCATGGACCGGGCGGCGGAAAAGCTCGGCCCCTTGAAAACCGACGTATTGGCGGCGCTTTTTTGCACCCACTTCGGGTACAGCCGGGAGCTCATCTGCAAAAGCCTCCAACGCCGCCTCTCCGGAAAGGTGACCGTCCTGGATCCGAATCAGCGCATGGTCGATTCTTTGTTTGAGGCCGCCGCCGGCCGCCGGCATCCAAACACAGTGGTGGAGATGACGGTTGTTTCGAAAATTGCGTGGGAAAAAGAGAAGGTGGATGCCGTCTCGAATATCGTTGCGCCCTGGTCCTCCGAAGCCGCGGATGCCTTGAGACGTTACCGGTGGATCCCGGATCTGTTCGACATCGACGATATGTTCAATGAATAAAGGAGACCCAATACCATGACGCGGATCCTGATCATCACCGGACCCGGAGGAGATGCCCAGGGATGGGGAAACCTGGAGGTGACGAAAACCCTGTGTGACGCATTGAACACCAAGGGCAAATCCGCCGAGATCGCTTTTGTGGAAACCATGGCGGATTTCATGCGGGCCATCGATGACCGGAAATACGACATTGTCTGGAGCGCCCTTTATTACATCTCCGACCGGGAGGACATCATCGGGCTCAATGTGGACGCGGACGCCTGGCTGGCGGACATCTTCGACAAAAGAAAAATTCCGTATATCGGACCCAATTCCCTGACCATGAAACAGGTGATCAACAAGACCTGGACCCATCAAATCCTTCATTCCCGTCAGGTGGCGGTGCCCGCCCATCATGCCGTGGGAATCGGTGAAGCGGTTCCGGACGTTGCCTTTCCGGCCTTTGTGAAACCCAGCTTTGAGTCCCGGTCGGTTGGGATCAGCGATGACAGCGTGGTGCACACTCCGGAAGCCCTCGAGGCCCGGGTGCGGCATATCCACCGCACGTATGAACAACCGGCGCTCATCGAAGATTACCTCCCGGGACCCGAGTACACCGTGCTGATGATCGGAAACGGCGATTACCAGGAATTTCTCCCCGGCGTGGTCGTCGTGGAAGGGGGCCGATACGGGAAATACCCCATTTTAAGAAGCGACATGCGCGGCGTGGGGATTACAAAGATCCGTATCCCCGAAACCCGGTCCGACGAGGCCAAAGCATTATGCAAGGCCGCCGTGGATGCGCTGCACTGTCTCGATCACGTCCGGGTGGACATGCGGGTGGATACCCGAGACGGGCTACGGATCATCGAAGTCAACGGTATCCCGGGACTGAAACCCGTCAAGAGCTGGAGTCCCCAGATCTATTCCCTGTACCATACGTCCCCCGAAGGCCCCATGGAGGAATACCGTCAGCTCGTTCACACCATTGTGGATTCCGCACTTGGCCGATACCATTTAAGATGAGTCGATCCCTGATCTCTCCAAAATCCCGGAAGGCGGCCGCAGCAAAGGACATCCCCTTCGATCCGGAGATGTTCGCGTTTTTAAGGGCACGGAAACGGGTGTCGGGTACGGGCCCGCTGGACGGATTCGCCTATGACCTGGATCTTTCGGTGCCCTGGATCACCTGTGCGATTCACAGCGGACACCGGGTGCGCGACGCGCTTTTGCCCTTGATGACGCTTTCGGAAAACGAGCGTCTCGCGGAAGAAGACGCCGCCACCGATCAGATCATCCGCGAATGCCCCAGCACCCTCTGGGGGCTCGATTCCCGGGCGGAATACGATCTGAATCGACCAAGAACCTCGGCCGTGCCCGTAAACCCGGAAATGTTCTGGGGGAGGCGCGTCTACGAACGTCCCCTCGATGGGACGGCGCTTAACCGGAGCCTGGAAAAGTACGACGCCTTTTATCGATTGGTGGGGACGGTGATCCGGATCCTGTTGGATCGCTTCGGCGCCTGTGTGATCTACGACATGCATTCCTACAGCCGGCATCGCCAAATCGAAAACGGCCACCCTGCACCGCCGGTGTTCAACCTGGGGACCCGCTGCATCGACCGGTCCCGGTGGACGAGGTCCGTTCAGGCCTGGCTGGACGGGTTGAAGGGCATCCGGATTCCGGGCGTTGCCACCACGGTGGCGGAAAACGACGTCTTCGGCGGCGGCGGCGCGTTCTGCCGCACCCTGACACGCTGGGATCCCCGTATCCTGGTATTGCCCACGGAAATTTCAAAGATTTACATGGACGAACAAAGCGGCACGCTGCATGCGGCGAGATTGGAGGCGTTGACGAAGGAGCTGGCCAGGATTGTCATGGAACACGGATGTCGTTTTCGAAAATGGTTCTGTCAATCATGATGGAATCGGAAAAAGTACCCATCTGCCCCGGAGCGCGGCGAACCGGGTTTGACATCGGTGCGGACCTCGGATAGAAAAGGCGGTGAAGATAAGAAAAAAAAGAGAAAGGAATTTTTTCTGTGGAGTCCCAAGATTCTTCCGCCGGTATCGCACCGGTTCGCATCGGCTTGAAAAGCCGTTTTCGATTTCTGTGCCATAAAGGCGTTTCCTGTTTTACCCGTTGTTGCAGGGGAATCACCATCACCCTCACGCCGTACGATATTATTTTGCTCAAAAACCGCCTCGGACTTTCTTCCGAAGAATTTTTGTCCATTTACACGGAGCCCAATCTCCTGGAAAAAACAGACCTCCCGGTGGTGATTCTCAAGCTCCTGGACGATGCGCAGCAGTCGTGTCCCTTTGTTCGGGAGGACGGATGCCTCGTCTACCAGGACCGGCCCACCACCTGCCGCTATTACCCCTTGGGGGTGGCGTCCCTGGTCCACCGGGAAGGGGCGGACGACGAGGGCTTTTTCTTTTTCGTCAACGAGCCCCACTGCCGCGGGTTCGAGGAAGAAGAGGAATGGACGGTGGAATCCTGGCGCAAAGACCAGGGGGTGGATCTTCACGACGCCGTCAATGCCCAGTGGACCGATCTGGTGGTGCGGAAACGCTCTTTTCCGCCCAGCATCCACCTGACCGAAAAAGCCAAATCCCTGTTTTTCATGGTCAGTTACAACATCGATGCGTTTCGGCGGTTTGTGTTCGAAAGCAGTTTCTTGAAGCGGTATCCGGTGGATGCAAAGACGCTGGAAAAGCTGCGCACCGATGATGTGGCGCTGCTGGAGTTCGGCATGCAGTGGTTGAAAGGGGTGTTGTTCAGGCCCGGCGCCGCAAACGCCGAAGAAACACCAACGGTGCAAGGATAGATCCATAGACCGGAAGGCCCGTCGGGCCTTGTGGATCGAGGCCTAATATGACGTGTAGGCAAGCCCTTTCCAGGATGCCGGATCGGCCATCCGGGCCTCGATGTCCACGTGAAAAAACCGGGCGATGGGTTCAAAAAATTCGGGGTTATTCGCCTGAACGGTTCGGGCCGCGGCCAGGACTTTTTCCAGCCCGGCCGCTGTCATTTTCCCCAGCGGCGGCCGGCAGCCTCCCGAGGGCATGCCGAGGACGGCCATCAGGGTTTTGACGGCCAGGGGGTTCCGCGCCCGGCATAAGACCTCGCCGTAGGGCGTTTTTTCCATGGTTTTGACGGTGACCAGGCCGAAGAGGGGCGCGAGGGCGTCGGCAAGGGCCTTGGCGTCGTCCAGATTTTTTTCCTCCAAAAGACGCACCATTTCGGAAACAGGCCCGGGCGCCACGTTGGACGCCACCGAAATGACGCCGGCGGCTTGAATCCCGGGATCCGTCATCATTTCAAAGGTCAGCGGATCGTCTCCGGATAAAATGGTGAAGGGGTCGCCGCAGCAGGTCCGGGTGCGTCGCATGTTGGCAAGGTCCCCCGTGGCTTCTTTTACGGTACCCACGTTGGGATATTCCCGGTGCAGCAGGGCCAGGTCTTCGGGAAGCAACTGGGCGCCGGTGCGTCCCGGGATGACGTACGGAATCACCTCAAGATCCGGAAACGCCGCGGCCACCGGAGCCACATATTCCCGTCGAATTTCAAGGGAACTGGGGCCGTTGTAGTACGGATCCACGAGCAGAACGGCGTCCGCGCCCGCACGGGCGGCATGTTCCGTGGCGGCGAGGGTTTCTTTGGTGTTGTTGCTCCCGGTTCCCGCGATACACGCGCATCGTCCTTTTCCGGCGTTCGCCACCGTTTCGATGACCCGGTTGTGTTCTTCCCAGCTCAGCGTAGGACTTTCCCCCGTCGTGCCGACAGCCAGGATTCCGGAGATGCCGTTTTGAATCTGGAAATCGGCCAGTCGGTTCAATCCGTCATCATCGACGGCACCATCGGCAAAGGGTGTGATCAATGCCGTGAAGCATCCTTTCAACATGCCGGTCCCTTTCTTTTAATGGCTTCGTAAAAAGGCCACCTGCGGCGTTGCGCGGCATCCTTCG